>DASZKX010000243.1:0-19547 GCA_035552735.1 Xanthobacteraceae bacterium | reverse complement strand
TCGGATTGAGATGGAGCGCCCGCACCTCGCGCAGGACCGGCAGATACGCGATGTCCGCCAGATAGCTGCCGATCTTGACGATGTCGAAGAATCCGGCCCCCGCTGATGCAAGCGCAGTCCGCAAGTTCTCAAACACCTGCTCGGCCTGCGCCCGGAAGTCGCGACCCGCGAGCTTGCCGTCGGCAGCGATGCCCAGCTGGCCTGAAATGTAGACCGTACGGCCCGGGGCGGCGACCTCGACGACCTGCGTGTAGGCCGGCGACCGGACCAGGCCTTCGGGATTGATGAAGCGGATATGGGCGGCCACGGGGTCCTCCCGGGTGATCGCGGGCGCGTCATCATAGGGGTTTGTTCGTGATTTTTCGCGCCTTGGGATGCTCGCCGTTTGAACCTTTTCAACCGCTGCGGCGACTAATAAGCGGGAGCTGCATCCAAGACAGCAACCTAAACGGCCTCGGCGCGTTGAGCTTGCGTGCTTGCGAATCGGGTTTCGCGCGCGGATCAGGGGAGCGCACCGTGTTGAAATCTCGGCAATTGAGCCTCGTCCGCGCCATCCTGATCGCAGGATTAGGTGCGCTTGCCGTCGCGGCCGTTCCGGCTCCCGCCGCCGCCCAGAGCCTGTTCGACTTCTTCTTCAACGGCGCCCACCGCCCCGCGCCGCCGCCGAGCGCCACCGCCTATGCGGATCCGCAGGCGGATTCCTATGGGATCAACCCGAGCGATCCGGGGCCGCGGGTCGACACCGGCCCGGCGGTCTCCTATTGCGTTCGCCTGTGCGACGGCCGCTTCTTCCCGATCCAGCGCAGCGCCGCCACGCCGGCCGAGATCTGCAACTCGTTCTGCCCGGCGGCCCATACCAAGATCTTCTCCGGCGGCGGCATCGACCATGCGGTCGCCCATGACGGCAGCCGCTACGCGGACCTGAGCAACGCCTTCGTGTATCGCACCCGCGTCGTGCCGGGCTGCAGCTGCAACGGCAAGGATGCGTTCGGCTTGGTCAATATGCAGGCCGCCGACGATCCGACGCTCCATCACGGCGACGTGGTGGCGACCACGGACGGCTTCGTGGCCTATAGTGGCAGCCACAAGAAAAGCGCCGACTTCACTCCGATCAACAGCTCATCGTCCGGCGTGTCCACCGAATTGCGGCGCCAGCTCGCGCAGACCCGGATCGCGCCGGTGAGCGCGCCGGCCGCCTCCGCAGCGGTCATCAACAGCGCCGCATCCGAGCGCGGCGGCGACGACCGGCAGGCTCAGCTGGAGAGATAGGACACCACCTCCTGCGCCAGCGAGAGCGCCGCGGTCAGCCCCGGAGACTCGATGCCGAACAGGTGGACGAGGCCGGGCAGCCCGTGATCCTTCGGTGCATCGATCATGAAATCGGCCGCAGGCTCGCCGGGCCCGGTGAGCTTCGGTCGTATCCCGGCATAATCGGGCAGCAATGAGCCCTCCGGCAAGTCCGGCCAATAATCGCGGATGCGCTGGTAGAACGCGGCCGCACGACCGGGATCCACATCATAGTTCTCCTCCTCGACCCACTCCACGTCAGGGCCGAAGCGCATGCGCCCGGCGAGGTCGAGCGTCACATGCACCCCGAGACCGCCCGGCTGCGGGACCGGATAGACCAGCCGCGAGAACACCGGCCGGCCCGCGAAGTTGAAATAGTTGCCTTTGGCGAGCACCAGGCGTGGCACCCGGACGCCCGGATAGCCTTCGGTCGCGCGGCCGAGGCGTTGCGCCCCCAGCCCCGCCGCATTGACCACGGCATCGAAACGGACCCCTTGCGGCGCGTCATCGAATGCGGCCTTCCAGCCGCTTTTCTCCGGCGCCAAGCGTTCGATCCGGGTGTTGAACGCGATGCTGCCGCCGCGATCCTCCAGATCGCCACGCAGCGCCGTCATGTAGGAATGACTGTCGATGATGCCGGTCTCGGGCGAGCGCAGCGCGGCCGTGCAAGCGAGCGCCGGCTCGAGGCGGCGTGCCGCCGCGCCGTCGATCAGCTCGAGCCCCTCGACCCCATTGGCGCGGGCCTGGGCATGAATCGCCTCGAGCCGGGGAAGCTCCGCCTTCCGGGTGGCGACAATCAGCTTGCCGCATTTGCGGTGCGGCACCCCATGGGAGACGCAATAGTCATAGAGCAGGCGCCGGCTGGGGGCGGCCACCCGGGCACGCACCGAGCCGGTCGGATAGTAGATGCCGGCATGGATCACTTCACTGTTGCGGGAGGAGATCCCGGTGCCGATCGCGGCGGCCGCTTCCGCCACGACGACGTCGGCCCCGGTCAGCGCCGCGGCACGCGCGACCGCCAGCCCGACAACTCCCGCCCCCACCACCAAGACCTGCATCGAAAAACGCCTGTGTCGAATTCGCTGCGCAATGGATCGTGGTGTTAGAGCATTTCCGCGCCCAGGGGAATCCGAGCTGCGTCCGGATTTGCGCGAGATCAAGAAAGCCGCGGGCTTCGTGCATGGGAGGTTTTCATGCATGGAATTTTATGCATGGAAGATGAACGGTCACGATGAGCGCCATTCACATCGAGTTCAGTGAGCTTCCGGTATTTCTGTCACGACAGCAACCAAAACGACGCTCGCGCGTTGGTGGTCCAGGGGTCTTGGAATTTTTGTTTTAGGAGTTATGTCGATGCGATCAGAGCTTCTTCGCAGTGCAGCAGCGCTTGCAGTGATCTTGCCGGCGCTCATGACGAATGCCTCGGCGCAGCAGAAAAAGCCGGGGGGACCAGCTGCGGCAGTGCACGCGGCACCAGCGCCGCATATCGCCGCGCCCGCGCCACACATTTCCGCGCCGGCACCGGTTGCACGCGTGGCCGCGCCGCAACCCCAAGCCCATATCGCCGCGCCGGCGCAACACTTCAACGCGCCCGCCCGCGTGGCCGCGCCCACCCATATGGCCGCGCCTCATGTGGCGGAGCATCAGATCGCCCGTCCCAATATCTCGCGTCAGAATGAGGCGCATGCCAATGCGGCCGTTCGGCAAGAGAGGATCCAGGCACACGGCAACAGCGGCAACAACAATCACGGCGGCAACAACAACGCCGGACCACGCAATCTGGCGCACCGGGGCGGTCCGACCACTCCGAACCCCGACAATGCCGCCCGCACCGTCACGGGCCCGAACAAGACCATCCCGAATCGAGCGGGTTCGAAGGTGGCGACCCCGAACAAGGCGCTGCCGAATACCGCGACCCCCAACGTGGCGGGGCCGGGGCCCGGCAATCGCGGGCGCAATGCGGTGACCCAACAGGCGCAGCAGACGAAGGCGCAGCAGCAGGCGCAAGCGCAGGCGCGCGCGCAGATCTACGCGAGCCACAGCAAGCCGATCCTGCACAATCAAACCTTCGCCCACGCCGCGACCCGCGACCCGGCGGCGCGGGCGCTTGCACGCGCGACGTTCCAGGGAGGGTTCGCGCAGTTCCACTCCCGCGACCGCGACCGGCGCGACAGGTTTGCGGACCGGCGCGGATTCCACGGCATCGTGATCGGTTGGGGCGGACCGGTGTTCTGGCCGTATGCCTATGCGGATCTGGTCGACTACACCTTCTGGCCCTCCGCCAACGACACGTTCTGGCCCTACGCCTATGACGACGTCTACGACGGCATTTTCGGCGCCTATGCGCCGGATGCGACCGCCTATGCGGATGTGCCGGCGGCCACCCGCAGGTTGGTGCCGCGCGGGATTCCAACCGGTGTGGCGGCCGGCGGGATGGCGCAAGTCTGCTCCGGTCAGACCTCGGGACTGACCGACTGGCCGATCGAGCGGATCGCCCAGCAAGTCATGCCAACCGACCAGCAGCGCTCGTTGCTCGATCAATTGAAGGATGCCACCGCGCAAGCGGTGGACCTCCTCAAGTCCAACTGCCCGACCGATGTGCCCAGCACCCCGACCGGCCGGCTGGAGGCGATGCGGCAGCGGATCGAGCCCATGCTGCAGGCAGTGCAGATCGTGCGGCCCGCGCTTGACAAGTTCTACGGCTCGCTCAGCGACGAGCAGAAGGAGCGCTTCATCGCGCTCGAATCCGAAGGCGCGCCCAAAGCGACCCGCAGCGCCAACCGGCAACCCGACCTCACGCAAGCCTGCGGCGGATCGGCAAAGCAAATCACCGGCCTTCCGGTCGACCAAATCCAGCAGGTCCTGCACCCCAACGACGCCCAACGGGACGCGCTCGACGCGCTCAACGATGCGACCACCCGGGCCGCCACCGTGCTGAACGAAAGTTGCTCGCCGACGGATCAGCCTCTCACCCCGCCCGGCCGCGTCGCGGCCATGGAGACGCGGCTGAGCGGCATGCTGAAGGCATTGGACACCGTGCAGCCTGCGATGGCGAAATTCTACGGTTCGCTCACCGACGAGCAAAAGGCGCGCTTCGATCGGCTCGCGCCGCGCCAAGGCTGATCGGCGAGCAAGGACCTTCAACGGACAAGGGCGGCCACAAGGGCCGCCCTACAATTAAGACGTATCCGCGTAGGGGCGGCCCGCAACTATTCCGCCGCGACCCGCACCTCGGGCGCCGCGGCACGCACATCGGCGTCGACCTGAGAATCGAACTTGACGAAATTCTCCTGGAACATGCGCACGAGGTTGCGCGCCGTCTGGTCGAACGCCGCCTTATCCTTCCAGGTCTTCATGGGGTAGAGCAGATGCGGCTCGACGCCCGGCACCGAGGTCGGCACCGCGAAGCCGAAATAAGGATCGGTCCGGTAGCTCGCCGACTTGAGCGAGCCGTCGAGCGCGCCCGTCACCAAGGCGCGCGTGGCCTTGATCGGCATGCGGCGCCCGACCCCGTAGATGCCGCCGGTCCAGCCGCTGTTGACGAGCCAGCAGTCGACCTTGTGGGTGGCGATGTAGTCGCGCAGCAGGTTGCCGTATTCGGCCGGCGGCCGCGGCAGGAACGGCGCCCCGAAGCAGGTGGAGAATTCGGGCTGGACCCCGACCAGGCCTTTCTCGGTGCCCGCCACCTTGGCGGTATAGCCGGACAGGAAGTGGTACATGGCCTGCGCCGGCGTCAGCTTGGCGATCGGCGGCATCACGCCGAACGCATCGGCCGTCAGCATGATGATGTTCGTGGGCTGTCCGGCGCGTCCGGTCCGCGACGCATTGGGGATGTAATCGAGCGGATAGGCGGAGCGGGTGTTCTCGGTCTTGGAATCGTCGTCGAAATTGCAGACCCGGGTCCGCGGATCGAACACCACGTTCTCCAGCACGGTGCCGAAGCGGTTGGTGGCGGCATAGATCTCAGGCTCGGCCTCGGCGGAGAGCTTGATGCATTTGGCGTAGCAACCGCCCTCGAAATTGAACACCCCGTCGGGGCTCCAGCCGTGCTCGTCGTCGCCGATCAGGGTGCGGTTGGGATCCGCCGACAGCGTCGTCTTGCCGGTGCCGGACAGGCCGAAGAACAGCGCTACATCGCCGTCGCGGCCGACATTGGCGGAGCAGTGCATCGGCATGACGCCGCGCGCCGGCAGGAAATAGTTCAGCGTGCTGAAGACCGATTTCTTGATCTCGCCCGCATAGGACGAGTTGCCGATCAGGATGATCTTGCGCGAGAAATCGATGGCGATGATGGTTTCGGTGCGCACCCCGTGGCGCTTGGGATCGGCCTTGAACGACGGCAGATCGACGATCGTCAGCTCGGGAATGAAATCCTCGAGCTCGGGTTCCGTGGGACGGATCAGCAATTGGCGGATGAACAGGGAGTGCCAGGCATATTCGGTATAGACCCTGGTATTGATCCGGTATTTCGGATCGGCGCCGCCGTAGAGATCCTGGGCGAACAGCTTCTTACCGCGCGCTTGGGCGATGAAATCCTCGTAGAGCAGCTGAAAGTTCGCCTGGCTCAGCTTGCGGTTGCCGTCCCACCAGACCGAGCCCTCGGTCAGCGCGTCCACGACCGTGTGCTTGTCCTTCGGGCTGCGGCCGGTATGGACTCCGGTTTCCGCGCAGATCGGGCCGCCCTGGACGATCGAGGCCTCCCCGGCCGCAATGGCATGCTCATAAAGCGGCGGCGCATCGAGATTCCAGTGGACCGAAGCCAGATCCTTGAACCCGAATTTGTCCGCACCATGGGCGCGGTTCCTCAATCCCGTTTCCTGCACGATAGCCTCCGCCTCGACGTCCGGCCGCCGCCGGAACCCTTCCAATTTACTGCGTGTTGCAGCGCCGCGTCTTGCAGTCCGCAGGACGCACTATAGCGCCCAGCCGCGTGGCCCGCACCCTATAGTGGCCATCCGACAGCCTGCCAAGGCCAAATGGAACTCAGGTATTCCTCCGGTTGAGAAGGTCCGTCACCACCGCTCGCGCGCCTGCTCGACCCGGAACGTCACCGTCACCGGAACGTCCCGGCCGGCTTTCGGAAAGCGCATCAAGCGCTCGATGACGGCCCTGCCGCCTGCGATCAGGCTGCCCTGCACCCCATGCATAACCTGCCGGTCGCCCAAGCGCGTTTCTGGTTGAGCCCGGCGCGGATCAGGCGCCGCGCCGGCCCTACGCGGCGCGCGCCTGCTCGGCGAGCTGTGCGAGCATCTTCGGCAGCACGCTCGGGGCCTGCACCCGCTGCGGAAACGGCAACCGCAACGCCGTGCGGTCGAGCTGCAGTTCGAGGCCCTCGGGGTCGAGGCCCACGCAGCGCCAGGCGCCGTCGGGCGCGCCCAGGAGCTTGGTGGCGTAGAGCCGGCACGCCTCGGCGTGATCCTGGTTCATGTGCGCCAGGACCTCGGGCTCGGCCGCCACCAGCTCGCCGGCGTCGTCGGTCGCGGTGAGCACGTCGGCGGGCTTGAGGTCGACGATGCGCCCGAAGCCGGCGACCAGATGCACGCTCTTGAGGGCCATCTGGTAGAAACTGAAGTCCGCGAAGCCGGCGAACATTTCAGCCTCCGGCTGCCGATCGAGATAGCGCCGGCGCGCACTGGGATCCTCGGTCACGGCCGCGGTTCCCATCAGCATGATGCGCCCGCCCTGCAGGGGATCGCCTTCCTTGCGTTCGTCGATCATGAGCGAGACGCGGGGGTCGGCAAGGATGTTCTTGGTGTGGACCGCGAGCCGGGAGATGAGCAGCAGCGGCGCCCCGTCGGCCGCGGTCGCGACGTTCACAAGCGAGCAATACGGATCTCCCGAGCCCGGCATCAGGGTTGCGAGCGCCCCCGAGCGGCCCTCGCGCAGGAGCTTCTTGGTGGCGGTCTTGGGATTGAAATCGGGTGTGGGTTCCATGGGTGCCTCCGGTGGGCCCGCAGGCGGCGTGTGCCGCAGACGGCGTATCCGCTCCGCAGCGTGTCCGGTTTGCGGAAAATTGGCAACCAGCCGGGTGCGCCACCGGCAGCAAGATAACCATGGCATGGGTGGGCAGAGAGGGCTATACGGGGGGAAATCCTATGACGAATCACGGCTTTGACGAGGAATAGTCACACTTCAGCCTAGCTTTATATGCTTTCAAAGGCCCTGGGTGACCCGTCAGAGAACAGGGGCTTCATGCCAACCATCGCTCTCGTCGACGACGACCGTAACATTTTGACCTCCGTCTCGATCGCGCTCGAGGCCGAAGGCTATCGGATCATGACCTACACGGACGGGGCCTCGGCGCTCGACGGGTTCAAGACCAGTCCGCCGGATCTCGCGATCCTGGACATCAAGATGCCACGCATGGACGGGATGGAGACGCTCCGCCGCCTGCGCCAGAAGTCCGACATGCCAGTGATTTTCCTCACCTCCAAGGACGAGGAGATCGACGAGCTGTTCGGCCTCAAGATGGGCGCCGACGATTTCATCCGCAAGCCGTTCTCGCAGCGGCTCCTGGTCGAGCGCGTCAAAGCGGTACTGCGCCGCGCCATCCCGAAGGACGCCGCCGCCCCCAAGGAGGTCGACACCAAGGTGCTCGAACGCGGCTTGCTGCGGATGGATCCGGAGCGCCACACCTGCACCTGGAAGAACGAGCCCGTCACCCTGACGGTGACGGAATTCTTGATCCTGCAGGCACTGGCCAGCCGCCCGGGCGTGGTCAAAAGTCGCAATGCCTTGATGGATGCGGCCTATGACGATCAGGTGTATGTCGACGACCGCACCATCGACAGCCACATCAAGCGGCTGCGCAAGAAGTTCAAGTCGACTGACGACGAATTCGATATGATCGAGACCCTCTATGGCGTCGGCTATCGCTTCAAGGAGATTTGACGCCGCACCACCACGGACGGCGTCACGTTGACGCTTGGGGTGGGAGGGGACGAAGTCTCATGGGCCGGGTCTCATGGGCCGGGTCTCATGGGCCGGCGGCATGTCGGCGCAGCAGCCTGAAACGCAAAGACCGGGCTCGCGCGCCGGCAAGCAGAGCGCCGTCCATGCTAGAGTTCCGTCATCGGGACCCTGGCCCGAATGGGGGCACGCAACCCGGCCGACCGCCCGCAACGGATCGATCAAATGAACGTGCTTGATCGAAACATTGGCATCGCCGAGACCAAGATCGACGCCGACAAGATCGAGGTCGACAAGGCCGAGGCCAACAGGCTCCCGCCCGACGCGCCTGCGGGGGCCTCCTCCAATTCGGCACCACGCGGCTTGCAACGGCTTTTGCTTCCGTTGCGACGGCTTGTGCTCCCCGTGCGACGGGTTTGGCAGTTCTCGGTCCGGCAGAGCTTTTCGAGCCTGACCCGGCGCATCATCTTTCTCAATGTCGCCGGGCTGCTCGCGCTGGTCATCGGCATTCTCTACCTCTCGCAGTTTCGCGCCGGCCTGATCGACGCGCGCGTCCAGAGCCTGCTGGTGCAGGGCGAGATCATGGCCGGCGCCATCGCGGCCTCGGCGACGGTGGATTCCGACGCCATCACGATCGATCCGGAACGGCTGCTGGAGCTCGCGCCCGGCGAGAGCTACGACCCCTCGGAGGAATCGCTGTCGGGGCTCGATTTTCCGATCAATCCGGAGCGGGTCGCCCCCGTGCTGCGGCGCCTGGTGTCGCCCACAAATACCCGCGCCCGCATCTATGACCGCGACGGCGGGCTCATTCTCGACAGCCGCAATCTCTACGACGTCCTGCGTTTCGATTTGCCGCCGCCGGCGGCGGAGAATCCCGGAATCTTCCAACGCGCCTTCGTGGCGGTGCGCACCTGGTTCAACCGGGGCGACCTTCCGCTCTATCGCGAGCTCGGACCGCAGAACGGCAAGGGCTACGAGGAGGTCGACCACGCGCTCAACGGCTTCAAGTCCAGCATGGTGCGGATCAACGATCGCGGGGAGGTGATCGTGTCGGTGGCGTTGCCGGTGCAGCGCTTCCTGGCGGTGCGCGGCGCCCTGATGCTCTCCACCCAGGGTCCCGACATCGACAACATGGTGACGGCCGAACGGCTCGGCAATTTCAAGGTGTTCCTGGTGACGCTGAGCGTCATGCTGATTCTGTCGTTCCTGCTCGCCGGCACCATCGCGGGACCGGTGCGGCGGCTCGCCGGCAGCGCCGAGATGGTGCGGCGGCGCGCCGGCTCGCGCGTGGAGATTCCGGATTTCACCATGCGCCGCGACGAGATCGGGCATCTGTCGGGCGCGCTACGCGACATGACGGATGCGCTCTATAGCCGCATCGAGGCGATCGAAAGCTTCGCCGCCGATGTGGCCCACGAATTGAAGAATCCGCTCACCTCGATGCGCTCCGCGGTCGAGACCCTCCCGCTCGCCAAGAGCGAGGCCAGCCGCGCCCGTCTGTTGGCGGTGATCGAGCACGACGTGAGGCGGCTCGACCGCTTGATCTCCGATATTTCGGACGCGAGCCGGCTCGACGCCGAATTGCAGCGGCGCGAAACCGGCGCCGTCGATCTCACCCAGCTGCTGACCACCTTGGTGACCATCGCCAATCAGGTGCGCCACGAAGACGGCGTGACCGTCAGCCTGAAGTTCGAGGGCAACCCGCGCGGCTTCGAGATCCCGGGCCACGATTCCCGCCTCGGCCAAGTGGTGGACAACCTGATCGACAATGCCCGCTCGTTCTCGCCGCAGGGCGGCACTGTGCGGATCACCTGCCGAAGGCTCAAGCAGGAGATCGAGATCATGGTCGACGACGACGGGCCGGGGGTGCAGTCCGACGCGCTGGAAAAGGTCTTCCAGCGCTTCTACACCGACCGACCGCATCAGGGCTTCGGCCAGAATTCCGGACTTGGGCTTTCCATCTCCAAGCAGATCGTGGAGGCGCATGAGGGGCGGCTGTGGGTCGAAAATCGCCTCCCTGCCGCCGACCCTGATGGCGGCCCGCCCAAGGTGCTCGGCGCCCGCTTCATCGTGCGCCTGCCGGCCATGTGATGGACCCCGGGACCGGGACCCGGACGGCGACCGTGCATGCCTCGGCCGTGCTGGCGGGCGCCCGCGCGGTTCTGATCCGCGGACCGGCGGGGGCCGGCAAGTCGCGGCTGGCCCTGGGGCTCATCCAGGCGGCGGAGTGCCGGCTCATCACTTTTGCGCGCTTGGTCGGAGATGACCGCGTAGAGCTCGCGGCTTCGCATGGCCGGTTGCTGGCACGCCCGCCACCGGCCCTGGCCGGACTGATCGAGGTTCGCGGCCTCGGCATCCGACGCCTCGATCATGAGCCCGTCGCGGTCATCGGCCTGGTGGTCGACCTGGCCGCGCCCGATGCCGAACGGCTGCCCGGATCGGCCGGGCAGGAGGTCGCGATTTCAGGTGTCTATATACCGTTGCTGGCCATCGGGCCCGGCCTTGATCCGCTGCCAGCCGTGCTGGCGCGCCTCTTGACCTCGCCCGCAGAAATCTGATGAGTGGCCCTAATTGCTGCGCTGCCCTAAAGCCTATGAGGAAATCGGTAACCATAAGACGCTAGGATTGGGGCCTGTAACCTCGCGTTTCAGGAAATCTGTCGACCCCGCTTACCGCAGTGCAACAACGTTCCTACGTGAGCGGAAAGGCCCTTGCGCAAGGGCAAAGGATGGTCAAGATGGTGCCCTATCGTGCGGTGCACCGGGAGGCGCCCGCGAGGATTTCAATGATCGGACTAGTTCTTGTTACGCACGGGCGGCTTGCCGTTGAGTTCCGCTCGGCCTTGGAGCACGTCGTCGGTCCGCAAAGCCAGATTGAGGCGGTCACCATCGGACCCGACGACGATGTCGAGCAGTGCCGCAAGGACATCATCGAGGCGGTCAAGCGCGTGGACAGCGGCGAAGGCGTCGCCATCCTCACCGACATGTTCGGCGGCACCCCCTCGAACCTCGCAATTTCGGTGATGAGCCGTCCGAAGGTCGAGGTGCTGGCCGGCATCAATCTGCCGATGCTGGTCAAGCTCGCCAAGGTTCGTGATGAATACCCCCTCCAGGAGGCCGTCCATGCGGCCCAGGAGGCCGGGCGCAAATACGTCACCATCGCCAGCCGCGTTCTCAATGGCAAATGAGCAATCCGGCCGACCCTGACGCTCCCCCACCAGTTCGAGAGCCGCCTCCTGGCGCCATCGTGCGGGTACTGGAGATCTGCAACAAAAAGGGCCTGCACGCCCGCGCCTCCGCCAAATTCGTCCAAACCGTAGAACGGTTCGATGCCGACGTCCGGGTCACCCGCGGCCAAGAGACTGTCGGCGGCACCTCGATCATGGGACTGATGATGCTGGCGGCCGGCCCCGGCACCAGCATTACGGTCGAAGCGACCGGAGCAGAAGCTTCTGAAGCGGTCGAAGCCCTGGCCATGCTGGTGGCCGGGCGTTTTACCGAAGGCGAATGAGGGTTGGGCGGGCCGGCTCCCTCCCCTAAGAAATCCAGGACATAAAGAAATCTTTATATCTTCGTTGCGGTGCCGTGCCGAGGCTGCTATAGGCATGCTCCGTGAGGCCCGGCATCGGGCCCGAGATCTTCCGCCAGCCTAAGGACCACCATGAAAGCCGCATCGAAAACCGCCAAGGTCGCCGCCAACAAGGATTACGTCGTCAAGGACATCAGCTTGGCCGAATGGGGCCGCAAGGAAATCTCCATCGCCGAGACCGAGATGCCCGGCCTGATGGCGACGCGCGAGGAATTCGGGCCGCACCAGCCGTTGCGCGGCGCCCGCGTCTGCGGCTCCCTGCATATGACGATCCAGACCGCCGTGCTGATCGAGACGCTCGAGGCGCTCGGCGCCGATGTGCGCTGGGCCTCGTGCAACATCTATTCGACCCAGGACCATGCGGCCGCCGCCATCGCGGCCACCGGCACGCCCGTGTTCGCGGTGAAAGGCGAAAGCCTGGAGGAATATTGGGACTACACCCACCGGATTTTCGATTGGGCGGACGGCGGCACTCCCAACCTGATCCTCGACGACGGCGGCGACGCCACCATGCTGGTCCATCTCGGCATCCAAGCGGCCAAGAACCCGGCTCTGCTGAACCATCCGGCCAACGAGGAAGAAGAAGCGATGTTTGCCGCCATCAAGAAGCGGCTGAAGGACAAGCCGGGCTGGTACGACACGCTGGGTAAGAACATCAAGGGCGTCACTGAGGAGACCACGACGGGCGTCCACCGGCTCTATCAGATGGAGAAGGACGGGCGGCTGCTGTTCCCGGCCATCAACGTCAACGACAGCGTCACCAAATCGAAGTTCGACAATCTCTACGGCTGCCGCGAGTCGCTGGTCGACGGCATTCGCCGCGGCACCGACGTGATGATGGCCGGCAAGGTCGCCATGGTGGCGGGCTTCGGCGATGTCGGCAAAGGCTCGGCCGCCTCGCTGCGCCAGGCCGGCTGCCGGGTCATAGTGTCCGAGATCGATCCGATCTGCGCCCTGCAGGCGGCGATGGAGGGCTACGAGGTCACCACCATGGAGGACGCCGCGCCGCGCGCCGACATCTTCGTCACCGCGACCGGCAATGTCGACGTCATAACCATCGAGCATATGCGCAAGATGAAGGACCGGGCCATCGTGGCCAATATCGGCCACTTCGACAGCGAAATTCAGGTCAACGCGCTGCGCAACTTCAAGTGGCTCAACATCAAGCCGCAGGTCGATGAGATCGAGTTTCCCGACGGCAAGCGGCTCATCCTCTTGTCGGAGGGCCGGCTGGTGAATCTTGGCAACGCCATGGGCCATCCGAGCTTCGTGATGTCGAGCTCCTTCACCAACCAGATGCTCGCCCAGATCGAGCTGTGGACCAATCCCGCCAAGTATCAGAACAAGGTCTACACGCTGCCCAAGCACCTCGACGAGAAGGTCGCACGGCTCCATCTCGCCAAAATCGGGGTTAAGCTCACCAAGCTCAGCGAGAAGCAGTCGACCTATATCGGGGTGCCGGGCGACGGTCCGTTCAAGGCAGATCATTACCGGTATTGATCGGGCCGGTCTCGGAAGGCCGGCAATCTCCGTCATGCCCGCGCATGCGGGCATCCGGTAGCCGCAGGCGGCCAGTTTTGTATTTGGACTGGTCGTCCGTGGTTACCGGGTCGTCGCCTGAGTTCACCATCGGGCCCGCCAAAGGCCGGACCCGTTGTCGGATGGTGACAGCGCAGAGTCATTGCTTGGGTCCCTCGATAGAGGTATCCGGCGGAATCGTCACGATCAGGTAGCGCACCGGCTGGTCGGCGGTGCCGAAATAGCTGCGCGACAGCTCGACCTCGGCGCGCTTGCCGGCGGGGCTGCGGGCTGCACGCTCGTTCACGACCTGCACGCAGGCCGCCATCTCGACCGGACAGAACATGGCAATGCCTTCGCGGGCGATGCGGGCGTCGTCGGTCCACGGCGTCACCCCGGGATTCATGATCTCGAAGGTGGAAGGCTCTTCCGGAAAATAGATCAGCGTTCCGTAGAGCAGGTTGTCGTAGCTGCCGATCAGGCGCAGCCGGCGGTCGGTGGTCTGGCGCCAAACCTTCTCCACCACTTGCGCCACCAGACTGTAGTGCGTTGCATAGTTCGGCACGCCCCGCAGATGGATCACGATCGCGATCGCCGGCGACAGCGCCGCCGCGAAGATGGGAGCCGCAATCGCCAGCACCAAGACGCGCCGCAAACCGGTCCGCGTGATCGTCACCCGCGCGGACGACAGCAACACGACCGGGAAGAGCGTCATGCTGCCGATCGACCAGAGCGATACGATGTCCTCCTTGGCGGCGACCGCCGCCCCGACCGGCAGCACGAGCGGAAGCAGAAAGGCCAGCAGGACCAGACGCCGATCAGGCTCACGCGGCCAGGCCGTGTCCGCGACGGCGCTCCAGGTCGGGCGCGCCGCCGCCAGGGCGACGAGCGTGGGCGCCGCCAGATAGCCGGCCGCTCCCATCACGTAGCCCAATCCCGACAGCAGCCCGAGCCATGCGGTCGCCGGATGGGATTCCATCGCATAGTCGAAAGCCTTGAAGTCATGGGCGTAAAGCCAGGCCAGATGGGGCGCGAGCCCCGCCGCCCCAGCCGCGATCGTCAGCCAGGGCGCCGACGAGCGCAGATAAAGGCTGCGCCGCGGATCGGCGAGCGCCGCGATCCCGAGCCCAAGCAGCAGAATAATCGCCCAATACTTTCCGAGCATGGCGGCGGCCGCGGCAAATCCTGCCAGCACCGCATAGGTAGGACTACGCGTCGCAAATGAGCGCAGGAACAGCCACGTGGTCAGCGCCCACAGCGGCGTCATCACCGCGTTGGCGTTGAACTTGAGGGCGTGAAAATTATAGAACGGCACCAGGGTGAGCAGGGCCAGACCGGCGACGCGCTTTTCGCCGCTGAGATAGGGCTCCGATGCCTTCCAGGCAATCCACAGCGCCGCCGTCGCCAGCAGGATGGCGAACAGATAGTAGGCCCAGTCCGCGAGCGGAAACACGCTGAACCAAGCCCGCACCAGCCAGGCCGGCAAGGGTGGGTGCTTGGGCGTGCCGAGCGTCACCTCGCGCGACCAGGCGACCATCTCGCCCATGTCGAAATGGATGTCCTGACTGCTCTTGGCGATGGCGCCATAGATCGACCAGACCGCTGCGTAAGCGGCGAGCAGCGCCAGAACGGTGCGTTCCCGGCGCGCAGGATCGAGAAGGGAATCGAGCAGGCGCTCGAGCCATGGCGTCTTGCGAAGGCCGCCGACGGCGCTTACCTCCGGCATCGACGTTGCCTCTCTGACCGACGCCCGGTGATGTTCCGCGAACAAGTCGGGGCTCTATGGCACGCGGTGCCGATGAAATCCAGGATCGCGGCGCGCCATCGCTTTGCCGTAGGGGGCAGCGATGGTAAGTCTAGGTCGGGGTCGAGATTCCGGAGCCACCCATGTGCCGGTGGATCGCCTATCGCGGGGACACCGTCCCGCTCGAGCAATACGTCACCGCGCCGGCACATTCGCTGGTGGTGCAGAGCGTCCGGGCGCTGGAATCGACCGCCAGCACCAACGGCGACGGTTTCGGGCTCGGCTGGTACGGGACGCATGCGGAACCCGGGCTCTACCGTGAGGTGCGCCCAGCCTGGTCCGACGAAAACCTGCGCTATTTGTGCCGCCATATCCACTCGCACCTCTATTTCGCCCACGTGCGCGCCTCGACCGGGACGCCGATCACAAGGCCCAATTGCCATCCCTTTGCCTGCGGGCGCTGGCTGTTCATGCACAATGGGGTGATCGGCAACTGGAGCCGGATGCGCCGGATGACCGAGGCTTTGATCCCGGACGAGTTCTACGGCTCGCGTGTCGGCACCACCGATTCGGAGGCGGTGTTTCTCGCCATCCTGGGCGCCGGGGGCGACAAGGACCCGATCGGTGCGACCTCGCACGTGCTCGCGACCCTGACCGACATGGCGAGCGCAAACACCACCAAGGAACCATTGCGGTTCACGGCGGCGCTCGCCAATGGCCGCGACCTCTATGCCTTCCGGTATTCGGCCAACGATAGTGCCAATTCGCTCTATTTTCGGGAATCCGGCGGCAATGTCGTGGTGGTCTCTGAGCCGCTGGATGCCGAGCGCGCCCATTGGACGCCGGTGCCGCCCGGCCACATGCTCGTGGCGCCCGCCGGCAAGCCGGTTTCGCTCCAGCCCTTCCTGGCCGCGAGCCGCATTGCGGCGGAATGATCGAGCTCGCTTGCCGCTCCCGGACATGGGTGCTAATCCGCGCGTCATGACTGCGGCCCCCATAGACAATATTCGCAATTTCTCGATTGTTGCGCATATCGATCACGGCAAATCGACGCTCGCCGACCGCCTGATTCAGATCACCGGCGGGCTGGCCGACCGCGACATGGTCGAGCAGGTGCTCGATTCCATGGACATCGAGCGCGAGCGCGGCATCACCATCAAGGCGCAGACCGTCCGGCTCAATTATAGGGCACGCGACGGCAAGGCCTATGTGCTCAACCTGATCGACACGCCCGGCCATGTGGATTTCGCCTACGAGGTCAACCGCTCGCTCGCCGCCTGCGAGGGCTCGCTCCTGGTCGTGGACGCTTCCCAGGGCGTGGAGGCGCAGACCCTCGCCAACGTCTACCAGGCGATCGACAACGGGCATGAGATCGTGCCGGTGCTCAACAAGGTCGACCTGCCGGCGAGCGAGCCCGACAAGGTCAAGCAGCAGATCGAGGATGTGATCGGGATCGACGCCTCGAACGCGATCCTGATCTCGGCCAAGACCGGCCAGAACGTGCCGGAGGTGCTGGAGGCGATCGTCACGCGGCTGCCGGCCCCCAAGGGCGACCGCGATGCGCCCCTCAAGGCGCTCCTGGTCGACAGCTGGTACGACACTTATCTCGGCGTCGTGGTGCTGGTGCGGGTGGTTGACGGCTCGCTGCGCAAGCACCAGCGCATCCGCATGATGCGCACCAACGCGGCCTATGAAGTCGAGCGGGTCGGCGTGTTCACGCCGAAGATCAAGGAAACCGAGGAGCTTGGTCCCGGCGAGATCGGCTTCATCAACGCCTCCATCAAGGAGGTGGCCGACACCCGGGTCGGCGATACCATCACGGACGACCGCAAGCCGACCGCGTTGCCGCTGCCGGGCTTTCGGCCGACCCAGCCGGTGGTGTTCTGCGGTCTGTTCCCGGTCGACGCCGCCGAGTTCGAGGATCTGCGCGCCGCCATCGCCAAGCTGCGCCTCAACGACGCCAGCTTCACCTACGAGATGGAGACCTCGGCGGCGCTCGGTTTCGGATTTCGCTGCGGCTTTCTCGGCCTCCTCCATCTCGAGATCATCCAGGAGCGGCTGGCGCGCGAATTCAATCTCGACCTGATCGCGACCGCGCCCTCGGTCATCTACAAGATCCTGCTCAACAGCGGCGAGGAGATCGAGATCCACAATCCGGTCGACATGCCGGATCCGATGCGCATCCGCGAGATCAAGGAGCCGTGGATCCAGGCCACCATCCTGACGCCGGATGAATATCTGGGCTCCATCCTCAAGCTCTGCCAGGAGCGGCGCGGCGCGCAGGTCGATCTCAACTACGTCGGCAACCGCGCCATGGTGAAATACGACCTGCCGCTCAACGAGGTGGTGTTCGATTTCTACGACCGGCTCAAATCGGTGTCGAAAGGCTACGCTTCGTTCGACTATCATATCTCCGACTATCGGGCGGCCGATCTGGTCAAGCTCCAGATCCTGGTCAATGCCGAGCCGGTCGATGCGCTGTCGATGCTGGTGCACCGCGCGCGCGCCGACTATCGCGGCCGCGGCATGGTGGAGAAGCTCAAGGAGCTGATCCCGCCCCACATGTTCCAGATCCCGATCCAGGCCGCCATCGGCGGCAAGGTGATCGCGCGCGAGACCGTGCGCGCCTTCCGCAAGGACGTCACCGCCAAATGCTACGGCGGCGACGTGACCCGCAAGCGCAAGCTTCTGGAGAAGCAGAAGGAAGGCAAGAAGCGCATGCGCCAGTTCGGCAAGGTGGACATTCCGCAGGAAGCGTTCATCGCGGCCCTGAAGGTGGACGTCTGAGGCCGACCGTCGCTGTGTCGCTGTTTGGCGCCCGCACCGAGCGGCTGGCCGCGGCCTGTCGGGGCCGCGCCCGCAAGGTGGCGGCGCATTTCAAGGCATGATTGCGCGCCGGAATTTTAATTCGACACCCGATCGGCGCGGCGTAAACTCAGATTTCGGGGCGCCTCCTCTTCGATTCGGAATGCGGAACATGACGTCACGGATTGAAGCGCGGCCGCGCAACGGCGCCGGACGGATGATCGCGCCGCTCGTCTTTGCGGTTGCACTGCTTGCCGCCGCGCTGGCGGGTTCGCACCGCGCGGGCGCGCAGGATTTGGGCACCCTCGACTCCAAACCTCTGCCCCCGCTCGCCAATCCCAACGATCCCAACAATCCGGCCAAGGAGCTGTTCGGCCGCAAGACCGAGCCCGCGCCGCTCAAGTCGGAGGCGATAGGGTTCTATGCCAAGGGCTGCCTCGCCGGCGGCCAGGCGCTGCCGCTCACCGGCCCCACCTGGCAGGTCATGCGGCTATCGCGCAACCGCAATTGGGGACATCCGAGCCTGGTGCAATTCATCGAGCGCCTCTCGCAAAAAGGCGCCAAGGTCGGCTGGCGTGGACTGCTGGTCGGCGACATGGCGCAGCCCCGTGGCGGCCCGATGATCACCGGTCATGCCAGCCATCAGGTAGGGCTCGATGCCGACATCTGGCTGCGGCCGATGCCGGACCATGTGTTCACGCGCCAGGAGCGGGAGGAAGAGTCCGCCATCATGGTGGTGGCGGACAGCCGCAAGGACGTCGATCCCAAGGTGTGGACCCCGGCGCATGCCGCCATCATCAAGGCGGCGGCGGAAGATCCGCTGGTCGAACGCATCTTCGTCAATGCGGCGATCAAGAAGAAACTGTGCGAAGGGGCTGGAAGCGATCGAGCCTGGCTGCAGAAGGTGCGCCCCTATTGGGAGCACGATTATCATTTCCACGTCCGTCTCAAATGTCCGGACGACAGTCCCACCTGCAAGCATCAGGACCCGGTGCCGGCGGGCGACGGTTGCGGCAAGGACCTGGACTGGTGGTTCACCGACGCGGTGCTGCATCCCAAACCGTCGACCGAGCCCGAGAAGCCGCGGCCGCCGATCAAGATGGCCGATCTGCCGCCGGTCTGCCGGCAGGTGCTGTCGGCGCCGTGAGGATCAGCCCGGCGGGCTGAACAGCGGGGCCTCGATCCAGCCGAGCCCGATCATGACGATAAGCGCGCAACCGGTGACCGTCGCCGCATAAGGCAACGCCTTCTCGGCCGGCGCCCGCATCAGGATCGGCAGCCCCACCCACAGCAGATAGACCCCATGGAGGCCCAGGATGACCAGGAAGCTCAGACCGGGGACCAGCAGGAAGATGCCCGCGAGCCAGACCGGCGTGAAGGAATAGGCCGCAAGCTTGAGGGCGCAGGCGAAATCCTTTTGGGCACCGAACATGGGCGCAAGCCCCGCGATGATCAGCGCGAGGCCATACACGATGGCGAAACCGGAAGCATAGGTGAAGAGCGCGCCGGCGAGGCTCGCGAGGACCGGCGCATACCAGCCGACCAGGGCGGTGCCGATGAAGCGCGCCAAGCCCGGAATCAGCGCCAGGATCGCCACATAGCGCATGAACAGCGCCGACGCCTCGCCCTTCTCCTGGGCGATCACCAGCCATTCGGTATGCGGCGTCAGCAGGATCGCCTTGATGCGGATGAGCAG
>DASZKX010000242.1:0-2929 GCA_035552735.1 Xanthobacteraceae bacterium | reverse complement strand
GCGCCCGCCATGATGGCGGTGAGCACCGTCAGGCCCTGCAACACCAGGCCGAGCGCGATGGCGGCGAACAGCCACGCCAATGAGCCGGTGAGCCGCAACGCGAGCCAGCCGCCGCCGAGCGCGACGAGCATGCGCAGGAAGCCGGCGAACAGGGGCCAGAACAGCCGTCCGGCGCCCTGCGATGCGAAATAGAGCGCGAGCGCGAGACCGAAGAATCCATAGGCCGGACCAACCATGCGCAGGTAGCTGCTGCCGGCTGCGATCACGCGCGGATCGCCGCTGAACAGGCCCGGCCAGGCCGCAGGCCAGAGCGCTGCCGCGAGGCCGATCGCCTCGGTGAGCGCAAACGCGATGGCAGCGCCCGTGAAGGCAACACGCAGCGCCCGGGCGCTTTGGCCGGCCCCTAAATTGGTGCCCACCATCGCGACCAGCGGGGCGCCGAGGCCAAACACCAGCGGCACCAGGAGATATTCGAGCCGCGCCCCGGTGCCGTAGCCGGCGACCGCCTGCGGTCCGGCGACGCTCGCGACCAGCGCGGTGGCGAGCGCGATGATCACGTTGGTCTGCACCGAGGTGAGGGACGCGAACGCGCCGACCCCGAGGATGGCGCGGAACAGCGGCCCGCGCGGGCGCGACAGCCGCAGGCGCGCGAGATTGTGTCCCGACAGGATGTACCAGCCCAACACCGCGGTGCCGGCCGCGTAGAACAGCACCAGCGCCATGCCGCCGCCGGCGATGCCCAGCGCCGGGAACGGCCCGATGCCGAAGATGAGGCAGGGCGACAGCGGCACCAGGAAGATCACCCCGATGCAGATGACCGATGCCGGCACCAGCATGTTGCCGGTGCCGCGGATCGCGCTCGCCAATGCGTTCATGGTCCACAACAGCACGTTGCCGGCGAACACGATGTTGGAATAGGCGAGCGCGGCATCGAGCTCGCCGCCGGTGCCGCCGAGCGCGTGGTAGATGGGCCGGCCCCATGCCAGCATGACGACGGAGAATAAGGCGCCGAGCGCGATGTTGATGATCAGCGCATGGAGCACCAGGGCGTCCGCCTCCTCGCGCCGGCCGGCGCCGAGCGCGCGCGCGATGGCGGACGAGATGCCGCCCCCCATGGCGCCAGCGGTGATCATCTGCATCAGCATCACGCCCGGAAACACCAGCGCCATGCCGGCGAGCGCGTCGGTGCCGAGCCGCGATACGAACCAGGTCTCGATCAGCCCGGTGGCGGCCTGCGCCAGCATGACCAGCACATTGGGCCAGGCCATGCGCAACAGCGTCGGCACGATCGGTCCGTCGAGAAGCACCCGGGTGCGCGGATCGAGCGCGGCCGCGGGACGTTCCGCGGCGATCGCGTAACGCGGGTCGAGAGGCTTGGCTGCGCGCATCGCCGCGGTGCTCATTTCGCGCTCCGCTTGCGGGGGGTGCGGCGGTCCGGCGCCGATATCGGCTCGGGTTTTGGGACCGCCTGCTCCCGATCGATCGAGGCGAACTTCGCTCGCGTGCGCGTGCCCGCCGCCGGACCGGCCGCGTAGACGTAGTCCGGCTCCTCGAGCGGCCGCCCCGTCGCGCGGTCGACCATGACCGGGTCGGCCACCAATCCGGTGCGCGCATCGAAGAGCAGCACGCTCGCGCCCTCGGGCGCGAAGTGCTTGTTGCCCCAGGCCAGCAACGCCACGATCACGGGACGGAAATCGCGGCCACGCGCGGTCAGCACGTATTCGTCACGCGGCGGGTGCGCGCTGTAGCGCCGGCGCTCCAAGAGCTCCGCATCCACCAACGCATTGAGCCGCCGCGTCAGCATATTGGGGGCGATGCCGAGACTTTTCTGGAATTGGTCGAAGCGGGTGAAACCATGCAGCGCGTCACGCAGGATCAGGATGCTCCACCACTCGCCCACGCGCTCCAGGCTGCGGGCGATCGGACACGGCATGTTGCCGAAGCTCTTGCGTTGCATTGACGCAACATAGGTCAGTTACTATCATAATGCAAGTAACTAGACGAGCACGCGTGCGTGATCCACGGTGGACGCGTCCCGGTGTACCCGGCTGTGCGCGTCCATGTGCGCGGGTGCTCGCGACCGGAATGATGATCTTGATCCAACCCGACGAGGTGAGACATGGCTGAACCCGATGCGCCCGACCGGCTCTACCTCGACGATTTCCATGTCGGGCAGCGCTTCACCAGCGCGACGCATCTCATCGACAGCGAACAGATCAAGGCCTTCGCGCGTCAATTCGATCCGCAGCCGTTCCACCTCGATGAAGTGGCCGCCAAGGGCAGCGTGTTCGGCGGGCTGGTGGCGAGCGGCTGGCACACGGCCGCCATCAGCATGCGGCTGCAGGTCGAGTCGGGCCTGCCGATCGCGGGCGGCATGATCGGGATCGGCGGCGAGATGAGCTGGCCGCGGCCGACGCGTCCGGGCGACGTCCTGTGCGTGGTGAGCGAGATCAAGGAGGTGACGCCGTCGCGCTCGCGAGCGGACCGTGGCGTGGTGCGGGTGCGCAGCGAGACGCGCAATCAGCGTGACGAGGTCGTGCAGGTTCTCGATGCGAAGCTGCTCGTCCCCCGCCGCACCGTGACGGCTGCGGGCTGACGCGGCCGCTTGGCCCATATCCTGGTCGGGTGATGTGGACCTGAGAAAATTGCTGACGCTCGCTAGGATCGGCAGCTGAGCGAACGATTGGCGAGCCGGCAATGATTGATGGGCTTGCCGTTCACGTCGAACAGCGTGCCCGACCAAGCGCTGCCGGCGCGGTCCCAGACCATGTAGCCGAAGCCCGAATACGTCACCGAGTCGACCACCTTGGCGCCGTTGATGTCGGCGCCGATCACGCTGAACGGCGGCAGTGCCGCCAGATTGTCGCCGCCGGTGCCGACCACGAGCTGCGGCGGGCGGGCGTTGCCGAAGTCGATGGCCTGGAAGAAA
>DASZKX010000241.1:0-7195 GCA_035552735.1 Xanthobacteraceae bacterium | reverse complement strand
AGACCCTATTGCCCGACCGGAGCAGCGCCTTCCGTCACCTCGAAGGCGAAATGGAACGCCGGCAGATCCTCGCCCGGATGGTCGTCCGCGTAGGTGAGCTGCGGCAGCCGGTAATTGTTGGGCCGCGTCTCCTTGCCTTTGTAGATCGCCGGATAAAGATCGATGAAATGCCAGCCGGGCTCGCCGGTGGCCTGCATGAAAATCTCGACATCGCCCTGGCTGTTGAAGCCGCAGGCATAGCCGCTGCCGGCATTGTCGTAGACCACGGTGTAGATGTTCGCGGTTTCGGTCCAGCCGACGCCCTTGAGATGGATCTTGAAGGTGGTGCCGGCCGGGCCGCGCGCGATGTCGAGCGGCAGCGCGCTCGGGGCGAGCCAGAAGGTACCGACCTTCTTGGGTCCCCCGAGATCGACCCAAACGTTATGTTGGCCGCCGAGGTCGTCGGGCACCTTGAAGCGGAACTCGGCTTGGCCGGCGGCGTCGGCGGTGCTCTCCGCCACCACGCGACCCTGCTCTTCCCAGCCCTGGCCGCTCATGCGGTTGCCGACCACCGTGCTCCAGTTGAGTTGGTAGGTCTCGCCGGCCTGGAAGCCGCCGGCCTTGACCACGACCGGCTGATCGACGCCCGCGAACGCCGGCGTCGACACCAACTCACCAGCGGGCGCAAGCGAGCGAACCTTGTTCTGGACCTGCCGCACCGGTGGCGGCGGCATGACTGCGGCGCCCGGCGTGATCGCATAAGACAGCTTGAACTGCGGGCGGCCCACGAATGGCGACTGCTGGGTGTTGCGGTAGGGTGAGCCGAAGTCGGAGTGCAGCAGCTCCACGATGTGCCGGCCGGGCTGACCGGTCGCCGGAATCGTGAAATGCGCACCGCCATGGGTCGTCACCACCGACGCGAAGCCGGTGAATTTGTTGTCGTACAGCACCATCCAGCTGTCCTGCATCTCCTTCCAGCCCATGCCCTTGATCTCGACCGCGATCGGGCTTCCCACCGGTCCACTCGTGCGGGCGCCCGCAAACGTCATGGTCATGTCGATCATGAAGGCGGTCTGGGTCAGCAGACGCTTGCTTTGCTGCGCCACAATGTCGTGCGAGAAACCGAAATCATCCGGTGCCGTGAAGCTCGCCGTGAAGGCGCCGGACTTGTCGGTCTTGACGGTCGCGATCCGGTAGGCGATCGGATCGAAGGCGCGGCCGTGATACTCGCCGTCCGCGACCTTCCAGCTGCCCTCGACGGTGCGCCACAGGAGATCGATGTCCTGCTCGGGCGGCAGCCCCTGCCCGGTCACGGTGACCGGCGTGCCGACCGGACCATGTTCCGGCGTGACGTTCAGCCGGCCCAAATAACCGCCGGCCGGCTCTCCCAGCGAAACGGCCGGTCCGAGCTGAGCCGCGAGTGGCGCAGCCTCCGCCCTGATGGCGATCGCAAGCGAGCAAGCAAGTCCGAGGAGCGCGCAAGCCACCGCGCGCCCTCGTCCGTGGTCGAGGCCGAGAGTCATCATGCGCTCCTTGGGCGAACTTTACGGCTTTACGGCTTGGGCGGCGCCGGCGGCGGCGCCTTGATCTCGATCGCCCCGGCCTGGACTTCCAGCTGCGTAGTGTTGCGGCTGAACGGCTCCCAGGTCGCAGAATCGCCCTTCTGGTCGACCGCCGTGACCTTGTAGGTCAGCGAACCGTTCGGATAGTCGGTCGGGATGATCCAGATCGCCGACCAGAAATGGTCGGTGGCCGGGCCATTCGGCGGATGCGGGCCGAATGTCGCCGGCACCTTCTGGCCATTCGACACTTCGACCGTGACACTCTTCAGTCCGGTATTGTCGAGCGGCTTGCCGTCGGCATCGCGCACGCGCATGCGCCACACCACCTTCTCGAGATGCTTGAACTGGTTGTTGAGCACACAGGCCGGACCGGGCGCGCCGCGCTGAGCGCCGCGAACCATGTCGCCATCGATGAACAGCTTGCCCGCGTTCTGGGCCTGCGCAATATTCGCAAACCCAAACATCGAGACCGCAACCGCCGACACTGCTAGGATCTTCATGCTTTTCATGGGGTCCTCTCCTCCGACGTTGTATTTGGCCGCATGATAGTCCGGCCGCGTGACGATTTGAAGGGGCCTCAAACGGGAATCCGAGACCAGCCGTCCGGCCGCCATTGACCCCGCCATGACCCAGGAAAACCACGCCGCAATCAGTCCCCGACCCGCGCCGCGCGGCCTGGCGGTGGGTGCGGGCGGCCTGCGGGTCGTGCCGGGTTACCTCGACCGGGTCGCGCAGGAAAACGTGGCGGCGGCGCTGCGCGAGGTCATGCGGGTGGCGCCCGTCTATACGCCGCGCATGCCGAAAAGCGGCCGCCCGCTGTCGGTGCGCATGACCAATTGCGGTCCGCTTGGATGGATGACCGACGCGAGGGGCTATCGCTACCAGCCCCATCACCCGGAAACCGGCGCGCCGTGGCCGCCGATTCCCGACATCCTGCTGGCGGCGTGGCGGGACTTGGCGGACTATCCGCATGCCCCGGAGGCCTGCCTGGTCAACATCTATGGACCGGCCGCCCGCATGGGCCTGCATCAGGATCGCGACGAGGCCGACATGGCGGCGCCCGTGGTCTCGCTGTCGCTCGGCGACAGCTGCCTGTTCCGCGTGGGCGGCGACCGGCGAAATGATCCGACCCACACGCTGCGGCTGACCTCGGGCGATGCCGTAGTGCTGGGCGGAGACGCGCGGCTGGCATTTCATGGCGTCGACCGCATCATCCCGGGCACCTCGACACTGTTGCGGGAGGGCGGGCGGATCAATTTGACGCTGCGCCGCGTCACCCGCCCGCAGCCTTGAAGCCCCGGCCGCCCCAAAAGGCCTTTGCGTTCAAAGCCGCGTGCGCGCAAGCCGCTGCCGCAATTTCACCGCCTCGATCGCGCAAGCTCGGCGCTCGAAATATCGAATTTCATCGAGAAATAGTCACGAGACATAATCCCATGACCCGATATCCCATGACCCGATTTCGCTGGATGCTTTTACTTATGGTCGCGCTGGCGCTGCCGGCGCATGCGGATGACGTGGTCTATCCGCCCGGCTCCCGCCTCGGTTTGGTTCCACCGCCCGGGCTGCACGCCAGCACGAGCTTTCCGGGATTCGAGGACCGCGACAACAATGTCGCGTTGCTGCTGGGCGCGCTGCCGCCCGAGGCCTATGCGCAATTCGAGAAATCGGACAGCGCCGAGGGCTTGAAGAAGCTGGGTGCCACGCTGGAAAAACGCGAGACCCTGGAATTGCCGAACGGCAAGGCCCTCTTGGTGATCGGGCGCCAGGAGAAGCTGAGCACATGGATGCTGGTGGCGGCGTTGCCCGATATGACGGCGATGATCACGCTGCGGCTCCCGGACACCGCCAAGGAGGTCTATCCCGACAAGGTGCTGCGCGCCATGTTCGCGAGCCTTGCGGCGCGCGCCGAGGTTCCGATCGAGGAGCAGCTCGGCCTGCTGCCGTTCCGGCTGGGCGAGCTGGCCGGCTTTCGGATCGGCGGGGTGCTGCCGGGCCGCGGCGTCCTGTTGACCGACGTGGCAACCGACGCGGCCAGCACCGTGATCGCGCCGCACATCATCGTCGCCATGATGCCGGGCGGGCCGGCGGAGGCCGCCGATCGCGACGACGTCGCGCGGCAGATCTTCCGCAGCATCCCGGATCTCAAGGAGGTGCGCATCACCGCATCGGAATCGATCCGTATCGGCGGCCAGCAGGGCCACGAGATCATGGCCACCGCCAAGGATCCGGCCACCGGCGCCGACATCTCGCTGGTGCAATGGCTGCGCTTCGGCGGCGGTGCCTATCTGCATCTGGTCGGCATGGCGACGACACCGGCGTGGACGCCGGCCTATGCGCGCTTCCGCTCGGTGCGT
This sequence comes from Xanthobacteraceae bacterium, assembly GCA_035552735.1. Lineage (GTDB taxonomy): Bacteria > Pseudomonadota > Alphaproteobacteria > Rhizobiales > Xanthobacteraceae > VAZQ01. Next base: position 3,300 of record DASZKX010000241.1, on the reverse strand, counting down.
GACGGCATCGAGGCCAAGTAAATTTGACTCACCCGACCGCGTCGGGGCGCGGCGGGGCATCCGCATTGTCATTGGCCATCGAATCCGCAGTGGCTTTCGGTCCGCCCTTGGCGACTGCGACCAGCGCGGGGCGCAACATGCGCTCGCCGATCATGTAGCCGGCTTGCACCACCTGAGCCACGGTCCCGGCCGGCAGCGTGGGATCCGGCACCTCGTACATGGCCTGATGCAGGTTGGGATCGAATTTTTCCCGCGGCTGCGGCTCGAATTTGCGCACGCCGTGCTTCTCCAGCACCTTGGAGAGCTCGCGCTCGGTCAGCTCGACGCCTTCGAGCAAGGCCTTGACGCCGGTATCCGATTTTTCATTGAGCTCGGCGCGCAGCGTCTGCAGGGCGCGCGCCATGTTGTCCGCAATTGCCAGGATGTCGCGCGCGAACGAGGCAACGCCGTAGATCCGGCTCTCCGCCACCTCGCGCTCGGTCCGGCGGCGCAAATTCTCCATCTCGGCGAGCGTGCGCAGCAGCCGGTCCTTGAGCTCGGCCGCCTCGCGGGCAGACGCATCGGCGGCTGCAGCCGCATCGCTGGCCGGCGCCGCGGCATCGGGCCCGCCGGCATTGAGCTCGGCGCTGTTGCGCTCGGGGGTATCGGGCTCGGCCTCGACGTTGGCGCGGCGCGTGTCCGTCATCGTGTTGGTTCCGTTCTGCAATTTCATGGCGACTTCGCCCCGCATATCAGGCCTTGAGCCTTAAAAATCAAGTCGGCAAGGCCGTATTACCCACCGACCAGCTTGCTCACCACCTTGGCGGTGTAATCCACCAGCGGGATGACCCGTGCATAATTGAGCCTGGTCGGGCCGATCACGCCGATCACCCCGATGATGCGGCCGGCGCCGTCCCGGTAGGGCGCCACGATGGTGGAGGAGCCCGACAGCGAGAACAGCTTGTTCTCCGAACCGATGAAGATGCGCGCGCCTTCGGCCCGCTCGGCCCGGCCCAGCATGTCGATCACGCCACGCTTGGTCTCCAGATCATCGAACAGGAGCCGCACGCGCTCCAGGTCCTCGAGCGCCTTGAGATCGTCGAGCAGATTGGCATGGCCGCGGACGATGAGCTGGCGATCCGCGCTCTCGCCGCCCGACCAGCTCGCCAGCCCCGCCTCCACCACCTTCTGGGTCAATTGATCGAGCGCGGCCTTGCCGGCTTCCATCGCCTTCTCGAGCTCCGCCTTGGCCTCGGTCAGGGTGCGGCCGCGGCCGTGGGCATTGAGAAAGTTGGCCGCTTCGGTGAGCGAGGAGCTCAAGAGCCCGGCCGGCACGTTGAGGATGCGGTTCTCGACCTGCCCGTCCTCCCCGACCAGCACCACCAAAGCGCGCTCGGGCTCCAGGCGCACGAACTCGATATGCTTGAGGCGGACGTTGAATTTGGTGGTGAGCACGACCCCGGCCGAATGGGTGAGGCCCGACAGCATGCCGGACGCCTCGTTGAGCACCGCTTCGAGCGACTTGCCGGATGCCGCGATCTTGGCCTCCATGGCGCGGCGGTCGTCCTCCGCCAGATCGCCGATCTCCATCAAGGCATCGACGAAGAAGCGCAACCCGAGCTCGGTCGGCAGCCGGCCCGCCGATGTATGCGGCGCATAGACCAGGCCGAGCTGCTCGAGATCCGACATCACGTTGCGCACCGAGGCCGGCGAGAGCGGCGTGATGATCAGGCGCGAGATGTTGCGCGAGCCGACCGGCTCGCCGGTTGCCAGATAGCTTTCGACGATCTGGCGGAAGATCTCGCGCGACCGCTCGTTGAGCTGCGCGAGGCTCACCTGGGAGGTGCCGATCGGAATGTCATGGGACGCCAAGACCAGCTCCGTTCAATTGGCCCCGAGGACTTCGCGGGGCGCTCAGGGCACGGCTCCTCGGCAGCGCGATGCCGAGGAGGTGCGCAGCGGTGTCGGCCGCCACCAGGGCGAGCTCTGGCGCCGGCAAGGTCACGGCCTGCTTGATGACGCCGACCGGATCGACATCGCCGACCGGATAATCGGCGCCGAGCACGATCCGGTCCGCGCCCACGCGGCGAAACAGCATCTCGAGCGCCAGCGCGTCATAGACACAGGTGTCGTAGTAGAAATGCCGCAGATAGTCGCTGGGCTTGCCTTTGATATTGGCGACCGCCTCCGGCTTGAGGACGTTGCGGTCGAGGCGTCCCATATAGGTCGGGAAGTAGCCGCCGCCATGGGCCACCACGACCTTGAGGCCCGGGATGGCGTCGAGTAGCCCCTCATAGATCATCGAGGCCATGACCCTGGCTTCCTCGATCGATTGCCCGAGCGAGTTCCACAGCGCGAAGCGGTGGTACCAGGGATCGCGCAGTCCCTCTGGATGGATGAACACCACAATGTCGAGCGCCCGGATGGTCTCCCACAGCGGCCAGAACTTGCGGTCCCCGAGATAAGCGCCGTCCACGTTGGCGGGCAGCATCACGGCCTTGTGGCCGTGCTCGTGGACGCAGCGCTTGAGCTCGTCCGCCGCCAGCGCGACGTCCTGCATTGGCAGCGTGGCGCTGCCGATGAAGCGGGCCGGATAGCGGCGCACCCAATCGGCCACGATGTGGTTCATGCGCCGGGTCAGCTCGAGGGCGGTTTGTGCATCGGCCCACCAGGTCGACATGTAGACCGGGCCGGTGAAGACCACATGCATGTCGATGCCGCGCGCGTCCATGTCGGCGATCTGCGCCTCCGGATCGAGAAACCGGCGCAAGTCGGCGCTCGCCTGGGCGGCCTTTTGGCCGAAGCCCGTGATGGCGTTGCGGTTGGTGCAGATCTGGCGCAGCTCGTCGTCAAGCATATGGGTGTGAAAATCGATGACGAACGGAACGTCCGGATGCTTGCGGGCCATGGTCTCCTGACGCTCTCTGCTGGCGCTCCGTGCGGGCGCTGAGCGCCGGCGCGGCGCGCGCTGGAATGTCGTTCGGCGCCACCATATCATGTCGGCCCGGGTCGCGCGGCTGCCGCATCGACGCCGCCGGCCACCCGATCGCGCCCGGCTCCCCGCCTGGCGGGGAGCAGCTCAGGGGAATCGGGTGAAGGAATCAGCGTGCGACGAGGCTCACGAGGAAGTCGTCATCCCAACCGGCGGCCTTACGCTTGAGTCGCAGTGATCCCTTCCCCGGCGCCTTACGGATGAGATTGTGGGCGATGTGCTTGATGGTGCAAAAATTGGCTGGAGCGTGATCGGTTCGCACCCGGCATTCGTCGTCGCGGAAGACCATGTCCATCACCCAATGCAGGCTGTTCTCGATTGCCCAGTGG
>DASZKX010000240.1:0-5612 GCA_035552735.1 Xanthobacteraceae bacterium | reverse complement strand
CCACCGCGCCGGCGCGCGCCGACGGCTCCGTCTCGGCGCTCGGCATGGGGTTGGGCGCCAAGCGCGGCGAGATGCCGCGCTTCGACGCGGTCGTGCAGCAGTACAACGCGTCCGGCGAGAGATTCCGCATCGACAGCCACTGCCAGTCCGCCTGCACGATATTTCTCTCGATCCGCAACGTCTGCATCACGCCCGGCGCCACGCTGTTGTTTCACTCCGGCGGCGACCCCAAGACCAACCGCGTAAGCGCCGCTTCGACCCAGCACATGCTCGGCGCCTACAATGCGGCCTTGCGCCAATACGTCACCGACAACCATTTCATGGATACGTTCGATTTCCATACGATCTCCGGCCACGACATCATCGCGCGCTTCGGCTATCCGGCCTGCAAATAGCAGGCTCGGAAAGATCGGCTTCCGGCCCGTCTTGCCGGACGGGGTGGAAAAGCGCATCCTGTGCGGGTGAAGCACCGTGCCGGCGGCCGGAAACAGGCCGCGCATCCCCGGGAGGAAAGGGCGCCTTCATGAGAACCCTCGCAATCTCTGCCATTGTCTTGTCGGCGGCTTTTGGCCTCGCCAATGGGGTGCAGGCCCAGGAGGCTCGCAAGCTGTTCTTCGAAGGCGATATCGTCCGCCACGCCTTGCCGGATCAGGTCGGGCCGTTTTGCGTGCTGGCGAACCAGTTCAAGCGCAAGGAAGCCGTCGCCTGGCGCATTCGCGTGCTCGCGCCCGACGGCAAGATCGCCGACAACACTGTGCTCAAGAGCGTGGTGGTGGTGTTGGGCAACGGCCAGAAGCTGCCGGCCCGTTATGGCGGGCACGGGACGCCGCCGACCGATCATTTCTGGTCCCTGCACTGGGAAATTCCCGCGGACTTCCCGACCGGCTCGCTCGGCTACAAGGTGGTCGCCACCATGATGGACGACGCGACCGTGAGCTGGGAGCCGTTCAACCGTGCGACCACGCAGCTCAGCGTGATCGCGGGCGAGCCGGCGATGAAGACGGCGGGCGCCCAGCCCTAGTCTGCAAGGAGCGAGCGATGATGATGAGCAGCCGCGCCCCGGCCGGAGCGCGTTGCGCGCTGCTGGCGCTTTCCCTCGTTGCGTTCGCATGCCTGGAGCCCACGCCCTCGCCGGCGGCGCCGCTCGCCGCCGCGCTCGGTCCGGAAGTGGTGCTGGCCGAGCCGCAGGACGGCTTCGTCGGGAGCCTCAGCGTCACGCCGGAAAACGGCCCGGCTGGCACCCCGCTCACCGTGACGGCCGAGAAGCTGCCGCCCAACCAGGAATTCCAGCTGGTCTGGCGCACCGTCAAGGGCAGCTGGAAGGTGGCGGACGCCGAATACCATGGCCGCGACTACCAGCCGGTCGCCTATGAGATCGCCAAGGTCAAATCCGATGCGGCCGGTCGCCTGACCGCCAAGCTCGTCACGCCGGAGGACTTCGGCTTCGTGCACGACATCGTGCTGCAGCAGCCCGACCGCATGTTCACCCAGGCCGGCTTCTCTATCGACATGACGGTGAAGATCTCGCCAGAAAGTGGGCCCGTCGGCACTCCAATTACGGTCGACGTCAAGGGCATCGGTTGGCGCTCGCTCTTCAACTCCTGGGACCTGCTCTACGACAATCATTTCACCGGCTGGATGTCGGCGGTGACCACCGGCGGATCGGCGACCTTCACGATCCCGGCAACCGGAAGACCGGGCCTGCATGTGCTGGAGGTGCTGCACGGCGAGCTGACCTTCCCGTACCGCAATATGCAACAGAATCCCGAGCCCGATCGGCCGCGCTGGGCGATCCCGTTCCGGGTCACGGCCGGGGCGCCAGTGCTGCCGCCGCCGCCCGAGCAGCAGGCGCAGAAGATGGTCCGCAACCTGCCGCCTAACGGCGCGCTCGTGGCCACGCCGGCGTTTTCCGGCATCGCGGAGCCGGTGGTGGTGCGCGGCCGGGGCTTCGAGCCGGGCAAGACCTATCAGCTCAATTGGACGCACGTGGTCGGCAACCGCATGACCGGAGCCGGCTGGGAGGAAGGTTCCCACGTGATCGCGACCGCCAAGGCGGACGGCACCGGCCACGCGGAATTCGGCTTCAAGGCGCCGGATGACCTGGGCGGCGTGCATGGCCTATGGGTGGACACGGGCGGCGGCGCAAAACAGACCGGAACCTATTGGATCAAGGCGACGGCGCTGCCGGTCGATGTCGGCCACGGTCCGGTCAACACCACGTTCCGGATTCACCTCAAGGGCGTGGGCTGGACCGAGACCGCCAACATCTATCATCTGGTCTACGACAACGACTACATCGGCTATGCCTGCGCCTTCAACAGCCAGGGCGACGTGGAGCTGATCATGAAAGCCACCGGCGAGCCCGGCTGGCATTTCATCGATCTCTACCCCGGCATCTACAAAGGCGCCGAGACCCGGCCCAACAACTTCCGCATCCCGCAGCTCACCTATGCGCAGGACCATCCGGGCGAGGACCTGCCGGCATTCCATTTCGCCTTCGAGGTGACGGGCGACGAAACCGCGGGCGCTGATCGCTGAGCGAATTCGTTGATTGTCATCGCCGGACTTGTCACCGTAAGTCGGGTATATCCGACTTACGGCCCCAAAAAACCGCAGAACTCGGGCAAGCCCGAGTTCTGGTGCGATCTCGACATTGGACGCACCGACATTGGACGCACTGACATTGGACGCACTGTGCCATCCTCATCGAGATGGCCGGAACGAGTCCGGCCATGACAAGTCGAGGCGCCAACCCCCTATTGCGTCTCGCCTCCGGTCGGGGCGGGCGTGCCGGGCTCGCGGCCGTTGGGATTGCCGAGCATGGTCCCGTCCGGAAGCTTGACCGCCATGAACTGGCCGCCATGACTGCCGTCCCGCAGCGGATGGATGGTCAGCTCCACGGGCATCCCGGGCGTCAGCGTCTTCGGCTTCCAGCCCTGCCGCACCAAGCCGCTCGGTCCGTTGAGCTCGATCGCCCACGGCTCCGGCTTTCCTTCGGCATTGGCCACCGTCAACATGATCCAGGCATGCGGATTGGTCCACTGGAACTCTTTGACGATACCTTCCAGGGACACCTTGCTGTCGGCATCGAACATGGCAAAGGAATGATGCGCGAAAGCGGGGCTCGCGAAGATGGCAACGGCGATGCCCGCAAGGCCAAGCGATTTTAGTGTCATGGGCGTCTCCAGCAGCTTTTGATTCTTTGGCCGATTCTCCTCAGGAGCCGGCTAACTCCAAGTTTTTCATAGCTCGGCCCAGGAGTAAAGCGAGTTGACGTGCGTAAAACGCGCCAAGCAGCTAAAGCGCGCGGCCGGCTTTTTTTCCCCCGCCCGGACGTGCTAGCTTTGAGCTTCAGACCGCCGGGCTCGAGATCACGGGCGGCCAACGACAGAAAACAAAAAACGAGGCTCGCGGCTCAACTGCACGCAGCCTTTGGGAGGGACGAATGAGAGAGCATCGGGTTTGTGCGCGCGCCGCCGCGACCTTGGCGGCACTGCTGGCGGTATCGGCATCAGGATTTGCCTATGCGGCGGACGTCCCGGACATTTCCGGGATCTATTGGGCGACCCAATACAACGCCAAGATCCAGCTCGTCGGCGGCGGCGAGCTGCCGCTCACCGCGGCCGGCAAAGCCGCCTATGACAAGAACATCGCCGGCTTGAAGGACGGCTCGCTCACGGACAATGCCCGCAAATTCTGCGTTCCCGACGGGCTGCCGCGCGTGCTTGCCAACCCCTACCCGTTCGAGGTCATCCAAGCGCCGCCCGGCCAGACCACGATCATCTACGAGCTCAGCCATCAGGTCCGCATGATCACCATGGACAAGCCGCTGCCGAGCGAAGAGGACCTGCTGGTGCTGCCGTTCTTCAACGGCCATTCGGTCGGCCACTTCGAGGGCGATACGTTGGTGGTGGAGTCGGCGGGCTTCAAGGAGAACTCGTTGGTGGACGCCACCGGCGCCCCGCACACCGACGAGCTGCGCACGGTCGAGCGCATCCGCAAGGTGAGCCCGACGGAGCTCGAGGACGTCATTACGATTCACGATCCCGACTACTATTCGCGCGATTGGCAGGCGCGCTTCGTCTACACCCAGCGCAACGACATCCGGATCGAGGACTACGTTTGCGGCGAACCCCACCGCGACATTTCCGGTGTGGCCGGCGTACACCGTCCGTAAGGCGCGCCGAAACGTACCTGCAGGGAAAATTCCGAATGTTGCAACGGACCTTCAACCGGAATTTCGATCGGATCGCGTCGAAGACACTCTCGCGCGGTACGCTCGCGGCCATGGTCAGCGCCGGCATCGCGGTTTGCACCATGAGCACGGGCGCGTGCGCGCAGGCGCAGGCGCAGGCGAAAGACGCAATTCCGGCTCTGGCCTCGATCAAGTTTGCCTGGATCGCGGTCGGCGCCGACTGGCACGATCCGCCGGCGGGCTCCGGGCATGGCCCGGTGAAGCAGGATCCGGCGCATCCGTTCCACGGCAATGCCGACGGTCCTGGCCAGGTCACGATTCGGCTCGGCGACACCAACGATCCGGTGCTCAAGCCGTGGGCGGCGGCGCAAATGCGGGCCTCGAACGAAGAGGCGATCACCGGCAAACGGGCGGTGCCCTTCACGGCCCAGGGCCGCTGCTATCCGGGCGGCGTTCCGGGTCAATTGCTGTTTCCGGCGGAGCCGTTCTATTTCATCCAGACCCCCAAGGAGGTGTGGATGGTCTGGCAGCGCGATCACTTGGTGCGCCGCGTCTATCTCACCGACAAGCATTCCCCCGACGTGGAGCCCTCCTGGTTCGGCGAATCCATCGGCCATTACGAGAACGGCGATACGCTGGTGGTCGACACCATCGGGCTTTCCGCCAAGAACAGCTTCATCGACAATTTCCGCACGCCCCACACCACCAAGGAGCACGTGGTGGAGCGCTTCCAGCCCTCAGCCGATGGCAAGATGCTGGACGCCGCGGTGACGGTCGACGATCCCGACACCTTCAACGAGACGCTGCACCTGCGGCAGGCCTGGCGCAAGGTGGACAACCCGATGCTGGAAACGGCCTGCGCCGAGAACAACGAGGATTATTTCCATCAGAACCTGTTTCCGATCCCGGAAGCCGGCAAGCCGGATTTTTGAGTTTTCTACAAGCAGGTCGGACTTGGGCTTGTCCCGGGCGCAGCGCAGCACCGCTTGGTGATGCGCTGCAGACCCGGGACCGTTCCAGTCTCCAGCGTCTGGAACGATCCCGGCCCTGCGGTGCACCGCTCCGCACAGCCCGCGAAGACGGGCATAAGCGCCCTTGTGTCTGCGCGGGCTATGCCCAGCGATGACATTCTTAATCTATCTCCAATCCAACCACTCTAATTCAGCCGGTCCTTGATCTTGTCGACCCCGGCGACCGCGCAGGCTTCGTCCTTGTCGCCGCCGGGCGCGCCGGCCGCCGCGATGCCGCCGATGGTGTCCTCGCCGACCTTGATGGGCACGCCGCCCTGGCCGGTGGAGAGCTCGGGATCGTAGATGCCGGGATTGAACGCGCCCGGCGTGGAGACCCGCTTGGTGTAATCGCCCGTCGACGCCCGCAGCACCGCGGCCGTGTAGGCCTTGCGGCGCGTGGATTCCTG
>DASZKX010000239.1:0-20054 GCA_035552735.1 Xanthobacteraceae bacterium | reverse complement strand
GAAGGCGAGATCGGGGATCGCCTCGTGCGCGGTCTCGCGCTTGGGCTCCTCGAAATTGACGAACACGTTGAGCTGGTCCTGCAGGATGCGCGCCGCATAAGCGAGCGCATCGTCCGGGCTCACCGCGCCATTGGTCTCGATAGTCAGCGTCAGCTTGTCATAGTCGAGGATTTGGCCCTCACGGGTGTTCTCGACCTTGTAGGAGACCTTGCGCACCGGCGAGAACAGGCTGTCGACCGGGATGAGGCCGATGGGGGCGTCTTCCGGCCGGTTGCGCTCGGTCGGCACGTATCCCTTGCCGGTATTGACCGTGAACTCCATCCGGATCTCGGCGCCCTCGTCGAGGGTGCACAGAACCAGGTCGGGATTGAGCACCACGATGTCGCCGACGGTCTGAATATCGCCGGCGGTGACCATGCCGGGCCCCTGCTTCTTCATCACCATGCGCTTGGGGCCTTCGCCCTGCATGCGGATGGCGATATCCTTGATGTTGAGCACGATGTCGGTCACGTCCTCGCGCACGCCCGGGATCGAGGAGAACTCGTGCAGCACGCCATCGATGTGCACCGACTGCACCGCGGCGCCCTGCAGCGACGACAGCAGAATGCGCCGGAGCGCATTGCCGAGCGTCACGCCGAAGCCGCGCTCCAGGGGCTCGGCGACGACCGTCGCCTCGCGCTTGGGGTCGGTGCCGGTGGCCACCTGCAGCTTGTTGGGTCGGATCAGTTCCTGCCAATTCTTCTGGATCGTCACGTTGTCACCCATCGCGTTGAGCGGCGCGGCCCTGTTTCGCGCATCCCACTCCGCCCAGTGGGAAGATTCGGCGGCGGCGGACTCGTCGTTTGTCCGGCGGATGAGAGTATCGTCGGTCATACGCGGCGCCTCTTGCGGGGACGGCAGCCGTTGTGCGGGATCGGCGTCACGTCCCGGATCGACGTGATGGTGAAGCCGGCGGACTGCAGCGAGCGCAACGCCGATTCGCGGCCCGAGCCCGGCCCCGCCACCTCGACCTCGAGGGTGCGCATGCCGTGCTCCTGCGCCTTCTTGGCGGCGTCCTCGGCCGCCACCTGCGCCGCATAGGGGGTTGATTTGCGCGAGCCCTTGAATCCCATGGTGCCGGCCGACGACCAGGCGATCGTGTTGCCCTGCGCGTCCGTTATGGTGATCATCGTATTGTTGAACGTCGCGTTCACGTGCGCGACCCCGGACGCAATGTTCTTGCGCTCGCGCTTACGGACGCGGGTAGCTTCTTTGCCCATTCTCGATTCCTTTCGCGGCCCGGCGCCCACGCGGCGGAGCCCGTCACCCGGTCTCGGATCGACCCGAGATCGATATTCAGTCGCGCTCGCCGGCGATGGCCGGCGCGCGCGGTAGCGATTGCCTGCGTGCCGGGACGGCTATTTCTTCTTGCCGGCGATGGCCTTGGCCGGTCCTTTGCGGGTGCGGGCATTGGTGTGCGTGCGCTGGCCGCGCACCGGCAGGCTGCGGCGGTGCCGCAACCCACGGTAGCAGCCAAGATCCATGAGCCGCTTTATGTTCATGGAGGTCTCGCGCCGCAGATCGCCCTCCACAATATAATCACGATCAATCATTTCGCGAATCTGCAACACTTCCTGATCGGTCAGCTGCGCCACCCTGCGGGCCTCAGGAATCCCGACTTTCGTCATGATTTCATTGGCTTTTTTGGGTCCGATCCCATGGATATATTGCAGCGCGATGACCACGCGCTTGTTGGTCGGGATATTGACGCCGGCGATGCGGGCCACGATCGTTACTCCTGCTGCCGGCTCGGGAATCGGCCGGCGGATTATGATTTTCCAGTCCCAGTTTACCAATCCCATGAAGGGGTTAGCCGCAAGCGATAACACGACACCCTCCCCGGTTTTCGGGGCCCGGCATCGTTTTAACGTCTCAGACTGGATGTGGGGCTTTTAAAGGATTCAAATGCCTCTCGTCAACCTCGGCGCGATTTGGATTTGCGCAGCGTCGTCTTGCTGCGGGCGGCGGTCTTGCGGCCGGGTCGGGCGACGGCCGAAACGCGGGCCGATCGCGTCGGGGCCGGCTTTTTCCGGCTCGCGGCCTCTTTGGCTGCCGTGGGCTTTCCAGCCGTAGGCTTTACGCCCGCCGTCTTGACGGCCGCCGTCTTGACGGTGTCCTTCTTGCGGGCCGCTTTCTTGGCGGGGGCGACCTCGAGCAACCGGTCGATGGCGCCCGCCACCTCCGAGATCGGGGCCATGCCGTTGACCGACTTCAAGGCGCCCCGGCCGCGATAATAATCGACCAGCGGCGCGGTCTGCGCCCGATAGGCCTCGATCCGCGTGCGCAGGACCTCGGGAGTGTCGTCGGACCGCAACGCCTCGCCGCGGGCCTTGGCCTCGGCGACCCGATTGGCTATGCGCGACTGCAGGATATCGGCATCAACCTTGAGCTCGATCACCCCGTCGAGCTTCATCCCCTTGGCGGCGAGCATGCGGTCGAGCGCCTCCGCCTGCCGCACCGTGCGCGGAAAGCCGTCCAAGATGAAACCCTTCTCGGCGTCGGGCTGATCGATGCGGTCGGCGACGATCGCCACCACCACTTCGTCGGGACACAGATCGCCACGCGCCATGATGTCCTTGGCGCGCCGGCCGATCGGCGTGCCGGCCCCCACCGCGGCGCGCAACATGTCGCCGGTGGAGAGCTGAACGATACCGTACTTTTTAACAAGACGCTGCGCTTGCGTGCCCTTCCCCGCCCCCGGCGGGCCGAGCAGGATCAGCCTCATCTTCTCCGCCCCCTCAGCTTTGAACGCTTGATCAGACCCTCATATTGATGCGCCAGCAGATAGCCCTGGATCTGCGCCACCGTATCCATGGTGACGCTGACCACGATCAGCAGCGACGTCCCGCCGAAGTAGAACAGGCCGGGCTGATAATAGGTCAGGATCTCGGGGCATATGCACACCAGCGCCAGATAGCCGGCCCCGATGCAAGTGATGCGCGACAAGACGTAGTCGATGTATTCCGCGGTGCGCTCCCCCGGCCGGATGCCGGGAATGAAGCCGCCATGCTTCTTGAGATTTTCCGCCGTCTCGGTCGGGTTGAACACGATCGCCGTATAGAAGAAGGCGAAGAACACGATGAGCCCGATATAGAAGACCAGGAACAGCGGTCGCCCGTGGCCGAGCTGCGAAGTGATGGTGATGAACCAGTCCGGACCGCCGCCGGAATTGAAGTTCGCGACCGTGGCCGGCAGCAACAAGAGCGAGGAGGCGAAAATCGGCGGGATCACGCCCGAGGTGTTGAGCTTGAGCGGCAGATGCGAGGATTGTCCCTCGAACATGCGATTGCCGACCTGGCGCTTAGGATATTGAATCAGCAGCCGGCGCTGCGCCCGCTCCATGAACACGATGAAGGTGATCACGGCGACCGCCACGACCACGACGGCGAGGATGAGGATGCCCGACAGCGCCCCCTGGCGCCCGAGCTCGAGGGTTTGCGCGATCGCCGAGGGCAATTGCGCCACGATGCCCGACATGATGATCAGCGAGGTCCCGTTGCCGATGCCGCGCGCCGTTACCTGCTCGCCCAGCCACATCAGGAAGATGGTGCCGCCGGTGAGCGTGATCACGGTCGAGATCAGGAACATCGGGCCGGGGTCGCTGACCACGTTGCCGGAACCTTCGAGGCCGACCGCGATGCCGTAGGACTGGAAGGCCGCCAGCAGCACCGTCAGGTAGCGGGTGTACTGGTTCATGATCTTGCGGCCCGATTCGCCCTCCTTCTTGAGCTGCTCGAGCGTAGGCGAGACCGTCGTCATCAGCTGGATGATGATGGAGGCCGAGATGTACGGCATGATGTTCAGGGCGAAGATCGCCATGCGGTGGATGCCGCCGCCCGAGAACATGTTGAACATGCCGAGGATGCCGCTCGACTGCGTCTGGAACACCTGCTCCCAGATGTTCGGATCGATCCCGGGCAACGGGATATAGGTGCCGAGCCGATAGACCAGCAGCGCCCCCAGGGTGAACCAGATGCGCTTCTTCAGCTCGTCGGCTTTGGCAAGCGCCGAGAAATTGAGATTGGCTGCAAGTTGTTCAGCTGCTGAGGCCATGGTCCTGAAGCTCCGCTTGCCGCGCCCTGACGGCTTCCGACCTATATAGGGATCAAGCGGCCTGTTCGCCCGCCTCGCGCGCCGGTGCCAAAATCGTGACCGAGCCGCCGGCCTTTTCCACCGCTTCGATCGCGGGCTTGGACGCCCCCCACACCGATAATTCGATCTTGGCCTTGAGCTCGCCCATGCCGAGAATCCGCACCCCCGCCTTGGCGCGCCGCAGCACACCAGCCTTGACCAGGGCGGCGCTGTCGATCGCGACCTTGGGATCGAGCTTGCCGGCGTCGATCGCGGTCTGGATGCGGCCCAGATTGACCTCGTTCAGCTTGAGCGCGAACGGGGTGTTCTTGAAGCCGCGCTTGGGCAGGCGCCGGTGCAGCGGCATCTGGCCGCCCTCGAAGCCCTTGATGCGCACGCCCGAGCGCGCCGTCTGGCCCTTGCCGCCACGGCCGCCGGTCTTGCCGGTTCCGGAGCCGATGCCGCGACCGATGCGCGAGCGCTTCTTGCGCGCGCCCGGCCGATCTGAAAGTTCGTGCAGCTTCATCGCAGGGTCCTCGTTCTTTCCGTGGTCACGCCGCCGGGTTTGGGCTTTCGGCCACCGGCAGGTCCACAGGGCCTGCCGGGCATGACGCCTATCTCTAGTCCTTGCCGACCACGCGCACGAGGTGCTGGATCTTCGCGATCATGCCGCGGGTCGCCGGCGTGTCGGGAACCTCGGCGGTGCGCCCGATCCGGTTGAGCTTGAGCCCGATCAGGGTCTCGCGCTGGGAATGGTGGCGGCGAATGGGACTGCCGACCTGTTGGATCGTGATTTTCTTGGCGGTCTTGCTCATGTCGGCCTCCCGGCTCGGGTCTTTCGAGAATTAATCGGCCACCTGCTCGGTATCGCCCTCGCGGCGGCGCGCCTGCAAGGTCGATACCTTGATGTTGCGCCGGGCAGCGACCGAGCGCGGCGAATCCTGGCGCTTGAGCGCATCGAAGGTCGCACGCACCATATTATAAGGGTTGGACGAGCCCATCGATTTCGCCACCACGTCCTGCATGCCGAGTGTCTCGAACACCGCGCGCATCGGTCCGCCGGCGATGATGCCGGTGCCGGCAGGCGCCGCGCGCAGAAACACCTTGCCGGCGCCATGGCGGCCGGCCACGTCGTGATGGAGCGTGCGGCCTTCGCGCAACGGCACCCGGATGAGCGAGCGCTTGGCGGCTTCCGTCGCCTTGCGGATCGCCTCCGGCACCTCGCGCGCCTTGCCGTGGCCGAAGCCCACCCGCCCCTTCTCGTCCCCGACGATGACGAGCGCGGCGAATCCGAATCTTCGGCCGCCCTTCACCACCTTGGCCACGCGATTGATGTGGACAAGCTTGTCGGTGAATTCGCTGTCTTCCCGCTCGCGTTCACGTGCCATGACGATGTTCCATTCGATGTTCCGTTTCGCGCGGGCTCAGCCCGTGCGCACCCGTTAGAATTTGAGGCCGCCCTCGCGTGCCGCCTCTGCGAGCGCCTTGACGCGGCCGTGGTACCGATAGCCGCCGCGGTCGAAGACCACGTCCGTGATGCCCTTGCCGACCGCCCGCTGCGCCACCAGCTTGCCGACCGCCTTGGCGGCATCGACATTGGCGCCGGTCTTGAGGCTTGCGCGCGTCTCCTTCTCGACCGATGAAGCGGCGGCGAGCGTCTCGCCTTTTTCATCATCGATGATCTGGGCATAGATGTGCTCGGAGGAGCGGAATACCGAAAGCCGCGCACGCGTGCCGGCAGCGCGCCTGATGGTGCGGCGCACCCGTCCCGTCCGCCGCGTACCACGATCCTTGACTGTCGCCATCGTCGGCTCCTATCGCCCGTCCTGCGCCGCCTCCCTCCCCCCTGCAAACGGGGAGGTAAGGGAGAGGGACGCGATTACTTCTTCTTGCCCTGCTTGCGGAAGATGAACTCGCCCGCATATCTGATGCCCTTGCCCTTGTAGGGCTCGGGCGGCCGGTAATCGCGGATATTCGCCGCGACCTGGCCGACCCTCTGCTTGTCGATACCCGTCACCACGATCTCGGTCGGCTTGGGTGTCACGATCGTGATGCCGTCCGGAATCGGATGGACGATGTCGTGGCTGTAGCCGAGGGCGATCTGCAGGTTCTTGCCCTGCACGCTCGCCCGATAGCCTACGCCGGTGATCTCCAGGCGACGCTCGAAGCCCTTGGTGACGCCGGTCATCAGATTGGCGACCAGCGCCCGCGAGGTGCCCCACAGGGCGCGCGCCAATTTGGTCTCGTTGCGCGGATCGACCTGGATGCCGCCGGCCTCGACCTTGGCGCCGACGTCGCCGTGCAGAATGAGCTGCACGGCGCCCTTCGGGCCCTTCACCTTGACGGTCTGGCCGTCGACATTGGCGGTGACCCCCGCCGGAATGGCGACGACTTTTTTCCCGACTCGCGACATGGTTATGGTCCGTTTGGCTCTATTCCGTTTGCATCACTTGGCGTTCACGGCGCCGCTAGAACACCGTGCAGAGGATTTCGCCGCCGACATTGGCGTCGCGGGCATCGTGGTCCGCCATCACGCCCTTGGGCGTGGACAGGATCGCGACGCCGAGGCCGTTGTTGACGCGCGGCAAGGCCTTCACCGAAGCATAGACGCGCCGGCCGGGCTTCGACACGCGCGAGATTTCCCGGATCACCGGGTCGCCGTCGAAATATTTCAGCTCGATCTCGATCTCCGCATGTCCGTTCGAGTGCTCCACCGCGGCATAGCCGCGGATGAAGCCCTCGCTCTTCAAGACGTCGAGCACGTTCATGCGCAGCCGGGACGAAGGCGTCGACACCTTCGGCTTGCTGCGCATCTGCGCATTGTGGATGCGTGCGATCATATCGCCGAGCGGATCGTTCAAGGCCATCGCTCGATGCTCCTACCAGCTCGACTTGACGAGACCCGGGATAAGGCCTTTGGAGCCGAGATCCCGCAGCGCAATACGGCTCATCCGCAGCTTGCGGTAATAGGCCTTCGGACGGCCGGTGATCTCGCACCGGTTGTGAATGCGCGAGGGCGACGAGTTGCGCGGCAGCTCCGCAAGCTTGAGCGTCGCCGCGAAACGGTCTTCGGTCGGCCTGCTCTTGTCGCGCGCGATCGCCTTCAGCCGCGCACGCCGGCCCGAGAATTTCTTGGTCAACCGCGTCCTCCGGTTGTTCTTCTCGATCGAGCTCTTCTTCGCCATTCGGGTCTCCTGATGTTCCGCGTCTGAGGACCTAGGGCCTCACTGCCGGAAGGGAAAGTTGAATGCGGTCAGCAGCGCGCGCGCCTCGGCGTCGGTCTTCGCGCTCGTGCAAACCGTAATATCCATGCCCCAGATGTCGGTCGCCTTGTCGTAGTCGATCTCCGGGAAGACGATGTGCTCCTTGATGCCCATCGTGTAATTCCCGCCCCCGTCGAAGCTCTTGGGGTTGAGGCCGCGGAAATCGCGCACGCGCGGCAGCCCGATATTGATGAGGCGATCGATGAACTCGTACATCCGCGTCTTGCGCAGCGTCACCTTGCAACCGATCGCCTGACCGTCGCGCACCTTGAAGGTGGCGATCGACTTGCGCGCCTTGGTGATCACGGCCTTCTGCCCGGCGATCAGCCCGAGATCGGCGGCGGCCTGCTCGACCTTCTTGCGGTCGTTGACGCCCTCGCCGATGCCCATGTTGATGACCACCTTCTCCAAGACCGGAACCTGCATCCGGTTCTTGTAGCCGAACTCCTCGGCCAGCTTCTGGCGCACCACCTCCTCGAAAAACGTCTTGAGCCGCGGCGTCACGCGCTCTTCCGGCTGACGTGCCTTCGCGGGCGCATCGCCGGCGGCCTCGCCTTTTTCAGCCTTTTGCGCCTTCGCGGCCTTCGGCGCCTTCTCGGCCCTTTCGGGCTTGGGGGCGCGATCGGCCTTTTCGGGCTTCTTGGATTCGGCCTTGTCTTTCTTGTCAGCCATCGATCTCGACTCCCGAGCGCTTCGCGACGCGCACCTTACGGCCATCCGGCAGCAGCCTGAATCCGACGCGCGTGGGCTTGCCGTCCTTGGGGTCGGCCAGCGCCAGATTGGAGAGGTGCACCGGCGCCTCCTTGCTGATGATCCCACCGTCCTGGGCCGCGGTCTGCTTCTGATGGCGCTTGACCAGATTGACGCCGCGCACCAGCGCGCGGTTTTCGCTCGGGCGCACCTCGATCACCTCGCCACGGCGGCCCTTGTCGCGGCCGGTGCGCATGATGACGGTGTCGCCTTTCTTGATCTTGGCGGCCATCACAGCACCTCCGGGGCGAGCGAGATGATCTTCATATGATTCTTGGCCCGCAATTCGCGCGGAACCGGTCCGAAGATGCGGGTACCGACCGGCTCCATCTGCGGATTGATCAGGACGGCCGCGTTGCGGTCGAACCGGATCACCGAGCCGTCGGGCCGGTGGATGTCCTTGCGCACGCGCACGACCACCGCCTTCATCACCTCGCCCTTCTTCACGCGACCGCGCGGGATCGCCTCCTTCACCGACACCACGATGACGTCGCCGATGGTGGCGTATTTCCGCTTGGACCCGCCCAGCACCTTGATGCACATGACGCTGCGCGCACCGGAATTGTCGGCCACATCAAGCCTGGTTTGCATCTGGATCATAAGGGTGCACCCGCAATTGTTTCCGCGCGCATCGCGCTCACACGACTTTCTTTTTCTTCTCGCCCTGGATCACTTCCCAACGCTTGAGCTTCGACAGCGGCCGTCGCTCCTCGATCCAGACCATATCGCCCACCGCGAACTCGTTCTTCTCGTCGTGGGCGTAGTACTTCTTCGAGCTTCGCACCGTCTTCTTGAGCATGGCATGCGTATAGCGCCGCTCGACCTTCACGATGACGGTCTTGTCTTGCTTGTCGCTGACGACGACGCCATGGAGCGTGCGCTTCGGCATCTCGATCCTCTACTTCGCTTTTGAGCGCGCGGCGCGCTTGGGTTTGATTGACGCAGCTGCCGGCACCGAGCCGGGCTGCGCGGGACGCTTCTGCGTCGCGACCGTCTTGATGCGCGCGATGTCGCGACGCACCTGCCGCACCCGCGACGTATTCTCCAGCTGCCCCGTGGCTCGCTGAAAGCGCAGGTTGAACTGCTCCTTCTTGAGCTTGAGGACCTCGTCATCGAGCTGGTCGATGGTCATCGCCCTGAGATCATCGGGTTTCATGGGGTCGGTTCCTCGACATCTATTCCGCGATGCGCTCGACGAAGCGCGTCTTGATCGGCAGCTTTGCGGCCGCGAGCGTCAGCGCCTCGCGCGCCAGAAGGAGCGGGACGCCATCGATCTCGAACAGCACCCGGCCCGGCTTGACGCGGGCGACCCAGAACTCCGGCGCGCCCTTGCCCGATCCCATGCGGACCTCGAGCGGCTTCTTCGACACCGGCACGTCCGGATAGACCCGGATCCATACCCGGCCGGAACGCTTCATGTGACGCGTGAGCGCCCGGCGCGCGGCCTCGATCTGGCGGGCGGTGATCCGCTCCGGCTCCACCGCCTTGAGGCCGTATTGGCCGAAGGCGAGCGTGGCGCCCGAAGTCGCAAGGCCGTGGATACGGCCCTTGTGCGCCTTACGGAACTTCGTGCGCGTCGGTTGCAGCATGGCGTTTCGCCTTTCTCAATTCGGTCCGCAAGCTCAGGCCGCGTCGCGACGCGGACGCCCGACATCGCCTTCGGCCATCTTCTTGTCCTGCGCCATCGGGTCGTGCTCCAGGATCTCGCCCTTGAAGATCCACACCTTGACCCCGCAGGTGCCGTAGGTGGTGAAGCCGGTGGCGACCCCATAATCAACGTCCGCCCGCAGCGTATGCAGCGGCACGCGGCCCTCGCGATACCACTCCATGCGGGCGATCTCGGCGCCGCCGAGCCGACCCGAGCAGTTGATACGGATGCCGCCGGCACCCAGCCGCATCGCCGACTGCACCGCACGCTTCATGGCGCGGCGAAAGGCGACGCGACGCTCGAGCTGCTGGGCGATCGATTCGGCGACCAGCTGCGCGTCGAGCTCGGGCTTGCGGATCTCGACGATGTTGATGACGACGTCGGAATCGGTGAGCTCGGCGACCTTCTTGCGCAGCTTCTCGATGTCGGCGCCCTTCTTGCCGATCACCACGCCGGGCCGCGCCGACTGAATGGTGACGCGGCACTTCTTATGCGGGCGCTCGATGATGATCTTGGAGACCGCCGCCTGCTTGAGCTGCTTCATCAGCTCCGCGCGAATCTTGATGTCCTCGAGCAGCAAACGCCCGTATTCGTTCTTGCCGGCGTACCAGCGCGAATCCCACGTGCGATTGATGCCGAGCCGCAGCCCGATCGGATTGACCTTCTGACCCATAGGTCCTCTCTCTCTTGCCTCAAGCGGCCTCGACCTCACGCACGACGATCGTGAGGTTCGCGAACGGCTTGAAAATTCTTCCCATGCGGCCACGACCGCGGGGCATGAAGCGTTTGATGACGAGCGCCTTGCCGACATGAGCTTCGGCCACGACCAGATCGTCGACGTCGAGATCGTGGTTGTTCTCGGCGTTGGCGATCGCGGATTGCAGGCATTTGCGCACGTCGCGCGCGATGCGCTTGCGCGAGAACTCGAGGTCGGCGAGAGCCGCCGCGACCTTCTTGCCGCGGATCAGCTGCGCCAGCAGATTGAGCTTCTGCGGGCTCACCCGCAGCATGCGGGCGACTGCCTTGGCCTCGGTGTCGGCGAGGCTACGTTCGCGCGCTTTCTTGCTCATCGTACTTTCCCTTGCCTTGAGCTGGAGCTACGACGACGCGCCGGCCGTGGCCGGACCGGAGGCGCGCTTCGCCTTGCGGTCCGACGAATGGCCGTAGAACGTGCGCGTCGGCGCGAACTCGCCGAACTTGTGGCCGACCATCTCTTCGGTCACCATAACCGGAATGTGCTTCTGCCCGTTGTAGACGCCGAAGGTCAGCCCGACGAATTGCGGCAGTATCGTCGAGCGCCGGCTCCACATCTTGATCATCTCATGCCGGCCCGAGGCACGCGTCTTCTCCGCCTTCTTGAGCAGATAGCCGTCGACGAATGGGCCCTTCCATACCGATCGCGCCATGATGCGTCCCTACTTCTTCTTCCGCGCGTGGCGGCTCGAAATGATGAATTTGGTGGTGGACTTGTTCTTGCGGGTCTTCTTCCCCTTGGTCGGGAAGCCCCACGGGGTCACCGGGTGGCGGCCACCCGAGGTGCGGCCTTCGCCGCCGCCATGGGGATGGTCGATCGGGTTCATGGTGACGCCGCGGTTGTGCGGCATGCGCCCCAGCCAGCGCTGGCGACCGGCCTTTCCGATCGAGACGTTCATGTTGTCGGGATTGGAGACGGCCCCGATCGTGGCCATGCAGCGGCCGTGCACCAGGCGCTGCTCGGCCGAGTTCAACCGCATGATGACGTAGTCCTGGTCGCGCCCGACGATCTGCGCGTAGGTGCCGGCCGAGCGCGCGATCTGCCCGCCCTTGCCCATCTTGAGCTCGATATTGTGCACGATCGTGCCGATCGGGATGTTGCCGAGCGGCATGGCGTTGCCCGGCTTCACGTCCACATGCTCGCCCGCCACGATCGTATCGCCGGGCGCCAGACGCTGCGGCGCCAGGATATAGGCGAGGTCGCCGTCCTGGTACTTGAGCAACGCGATAAAGGCGGTACGGTTGGGATCGTACTCGATGCGCTCGACCGCGGCCGGAACGTCGAACTTGCGGCGCTTGAAATCGATGGTGCGATAGGCCTGCTTGTGGCCGCCGCCGCGGAACCGAACCGTGATGCGGCCGTTGTTGTTGCGCCCGCCGCTCGAGCTCTTGCCCTCGGTCAGCGTCTTGACCGGCTTGCCGCGGTACAGGCCGGAACGGTCGACCTGCACCAGCTGACGCTGGCTCGGCGTGATGGGGTTGTAGGTCTTGAGTGCCATCGTCGCGTTTCCCTTACAGACCCGTCGTCACGTCGATCTTGTGACCCTCTTGCAGGGTCACGATCGCGCGCTTGGTGGGCGACTGCTCGCCGACGCTGCCGCGCAAAGCCTTCACCTTGCCCTTGCGGATGTGGGTATTGACGCTCCTGACCTTGACGTCGAAGAGCTTCTCGACCGCTTCCTTGATCTGCGGCTTGGTCGCGTTCTTGGCAACCTTGAAGACGACCTGATTGTGCTCGGACGCTATCGTCGCCTTTTCGGTGATGGCCGGCGACAGAATGACGTCGTAATGGCGCGGATCGGTGGTTGTCATGCGAAACGCGCCTCCAACGCCGTGAGCGCTGCCCGGGTCAGGACCAGCGTATGCCGCCGCAGGATATCGTAGACGTTGATGCCCTGAATCGGCAGCACGTCGATATCCGGAATGTTGCGCGCCGCGATCGCGAAATTGGCGTCGACCGCGGCCCCGTCGATGATCAGGGCATTGGTCAGTCCCAGATTGGCGAGATGCTGCTGCAGCGCCTTGGTCTTGCCGTCCTTCACCGCCGCGTCTTGCAGAACGATGATGCCGCCATCCTTGGCCTTGGCCGAGAGCGCGTGCTTGAGCGCGAGCGCCCGCACCTTCTTGGGCAGCCCGATGGCATGGCTGCGCACCACCGGACCGAAGGAACGGCCGCCGCCGCGGAACAGGTTCACCCGCGCCGAGCCGTGGCGGGCCGATCCGGTCCCCTTCTGCCGGTACATCTTCTTGCCGGTACGGGTGATATCGGCGCGGCCCTTGACCGCGTGGGTGCCGGCGCGGCGCTTGGCGAGCTGCCACGTCACGCAGCGGTGCAGAATATCCGCGCGCGCCTCGAGCCCAAAAATGGCGTCCGGCAGGTCGACCGAACCGGCCGCCGTGCCGTCGAGCATCGTGACCTTCAATTCCATGTCACGCCCCCTCGTTCGCGGCGGTATCAGCCGGCGCGGACTCCGACACTTCCGCGGCCGGCGTCGCGCCAGCGCCCGGCGCGCCAGCGCCCGGCAGGCGGAACTTGCCCGGCGTCGGCGCATCCTTCGGCAGCGTCTTCTTGACCGCATCGCGCAGCCTGATCCAGCCGCCCTTGGCGCCCGGCACCGCACCCTCGACCAGAACGAGGCCACGCTCGACGTCGGTCATCACCACCTTGAGATTGAGCGTGGTCACGCGATCCACGCCCATGTGACCCGCCATCTTCTTTTCCTTGAACGTCTTGCCGGGGTCCTGGCGGCCGCCGGTCGATCCATGGGATCGATGCGAGACCGACACGCCGTGGGTGGCGCGCAGACCGCCGAAGTTCCAGCGCTTCATCGGACCCGCGAAGCCCTTGCCGATCGATGTGCCGGTCACGTCCACATACTGGCCGACGACGAAATGATCGGCCGTGATCTCGGCGCCGACCGGAATGAGCTCGCTCTCCTCGACGCGGAACTCCGCCAGCTTGCGCTTGGGCTCGACCTTGGCGACCGCGAAATGGCCGCGCTCGGCCTTGCTGACGTTGCGAACCTTGCGCGTGCCGGAGCCGAGCTGGAGCGCCACGTAGCCGTCTCGGTCCTTGGTGCGGTGGGCGATGACCTGGCAATTGCCCAATTGCAGCACAGTCGCGGGCACATGCTCGCCCGCGTCGGTGAAGACCCGCATCATTCCGACCTTCTGTGCAATCACCCCGGAACGCATTGTCGTGTTCCTTCCCCTTCGCTCAAAGCTTGATCTCGACGTCGACGCCGGCGGCGAGATCGAGCTTCATCAGCGCGTCCACCGTTTGCGGCGTCGGATCGACGATGTCGAGCAGTCGTTTATGGGTGCGCATCTCGAACTGCTCGCGGCTCTTCTTGTCGACATGCGGCGACCGGTTGACCGTGAACTTCTCGATTTTGGTCGGCAGCGGGATCGGCCCGCGTACCTGCGCGCCGGTGCGCTTGGCGGTCGCCACGATCTCGCGCGTGGACGCATCGAGAATCCGATGATCGAACGCCTTGAGCCGGATGCGGATATTCTGGCCGTTCATTGCCGTTGTCTTTCTTGGTTGCGAAGGGCGAGCGGCGAGCAGCGAATGGAAAACCGCTCCATTCGCTATTTCGCTATTTCGCTATTCGCCTACTCGACGATGCTCGCCACCACGCCGGCGCCGACCGTGCGGCCGCCCTCGCGGATGGCGAAACGCAGCTTCTCCTCCATGGCGATCGGAACGATCAGCGTGACCTCCATGGAAATGTTGTCTCCCGGCATCACCATCTCGGTGCCTTCCGGCAGCGTCACGACGCCGGTCACATCGGTGGTGCGGAAGTAGAATTGCGGCCGGTAATTGGTGAAGAACGGGGTGTGGCGGCCACCCTCCTCTTTGGTCAGGATATAGGCTTCGGCCTTGAACTTGGTATGCGGCTTCACGCTGCCGGGCTTGCACAGGACCTGCCCGCGCTCCACTTCCTCGCGCTTGGTGCCGCGCAACAGGCAGCCCACATTGTCGCCCGCC
Source organism: Xanthobacteraceae bacterium (assembly GCA_035552735.1). Lineage (GTDB taxonomy): Bacteria > Pseudomonadota > Alphaproteobacteria > Rhizobiales > Xanthobacteraceae > VAZQ01. Next base: position 5,539 of record DASZKX010000239.1, on the reverse strand, counting down.
TCGCCCTGATCGAGCAGCTTGCGGAACATCTCGACGCCCGTGACCACGGTCTTGAGGGTCGGCTTGATGCCGACGATCTCGACTTCCTCGCCCACCTTGATGACGCCGCGCTCGATGCGGCCGGTCACCACGGTGCCGCGGCCCGAGATCGAGAACACGTCCTCGACCGGCATCAGGAACGGCTGATCCTTGGGACGCTCGGGCTGCGGAATGAAATCGTCCACCGCCTTCATCAGCTCGAGGATCGCGTCGTGGCCGAGCTTGGGGTTCTTGCTTTCGAGCGCCATCAGGGCGGAGCCCTTGATCACCGGGATCTTGTCGCCCGGGTAGTTGTACTTCGACAACAGCTCCCGCACTTCCAGCTCGACCAGCTCCAGGAGCTCGGGGTCATCGACCATGTCGACCTTGTTGAGGAACACGACCAGCGCCGGGACGCCGACCTGGCGCGCCAGCAGGATGTGCTCGCGCGTCTGCGGCATCGGGCCGTCGGCCGCGCTTACCACGAGGATCGCACCGTCCATCTGGGCGGCGCCGGTGATCATGTTCTTCACATAGTCGGCGTGCCCGGGGCAGTCGACATGGGCGTAGTGGCGCGACTGCGTCTGATACTCGACGTGCGCCGTCGCGATCGTGATGCCGCGCGCCTTCTCTTCCGGCGCCTTGTCGATCTGGTCGTACGCCGTATAGGTCGCGCCGCCGGTCTCCGCCAAAACCTTGGTGATCGCCGCCGTCAGCGACGTCTTGCCGTGGTCGACATGCCCGATTGTGCCCACATTGCAATGCGGCTTCGTCCGTGCAAACTTTTCTTTGGCCATGGGACTCTCCGTTCGTCCTCCGGTGATAACTGTAGCTCAAGCTTCAGGCGAACTTCGCCTGAATTTCATCTGCGATCGCCCTAGGCACATCGGCATAGTGATCGAACTGCATGGTGAAAGTAGCGCGGCCCTGACTCATGGAGCGCAGAGTGTTGACGTAGCCGAACATGTTGGCGAGCGGCACCATGGCGTTGACCACCACGGCGTTGCCGCGCATGTCCTGGCCCTGGATCTGGCCCCGCCGCGAGTTGAGGTCGCCGATCACCGAGCCGGTATGGTCCTCCGGCGTCACGACCTCGACCTTCATGATCGGCTCGAGCAGAATTGGGGCGGCTTCGCGCAGGGCTTCCTTCAAGGCGGCGCGCGAGGCGATCTCGAACGCCAGCGCCGAGGAGTCGACGTCATGATAGGCGCCGTCGATCAGCGTCACCTTCAGATCCACCACCGGGAAGCCCGCCAGCACGCCGGAGCCGAGCACCGACTCCAGGCCTTTCTCGACACCCGGAACGTACTCCTTCGGCACGTTGCCGCCGATCACCTTGTTCTCGAACATGAAGCCTGAGCCCGGCGGCAACGGCTCGCACACGATCTTGATGCGCGCGAACTGGCCGGAACCGCCGGTCTGCTTCTTGTGGGTGTAGTCCTTGGTCACCTGCCGTGAGATCTTCTCGCGGTAAGCGACTTGCGGGGCGCCGATATTGGCTTCCACCTTGTAGGTGCGCTTGAGGATGTCGACCTTGATGTCGAGGTGGAGCTCGCCCATGCCCTTGAGGATGGTCTGTCCGGATTCCTGATCGGTCGAGACGCGGAACGAAGGATCCTCGGCCGCCAGCTTGGCAAGCGCGACGCCGAGCTTTTCTTGGTCCGCCTTCGACTTCGGCTCGATCGCGATCTCGATCACCGGATCGGGGAACTCCATCTTCTCGAGAATCACTTGCTTCTGCGAATCGCACAGCGTGTCGCCGGTGCGTACTTCCTTCAGTCCCGCCAAGGCCACGATGTCGCCCGCAAAGGCCTCTTTGATGTCTTCGCGGTTGTTGGCGTGCATGAGCAGCATGCGGCCGATCCGCTCCTTGCGCTCCTTGGTGGAATTGATGACGCCGGTGCCGCTCGCCATGGTGCCGGAATAGATGCGGCAGAACGTGATGGTGCCGACAAACGGATCGTCCATGATCTTGAAGGCGAGCGCGGCCAGCGGCTCCTTGTCGTCGGCCTTGCGCACGAGCTCCTCGCCCTTGCTGCCGATGCCCTTGATCGGCGGCACATCGAGCGGCGACGGCAGATAGTCGACTACCGCGTCGAGCAGCGGCTGCACGCCCTTGTTCTTGAAAGCGGAGCCGCACAGGACCGGAAAGAATATGCTTTCGATGGTGGCCTTGCGGATGAGCCGCTTGAGCGTGGCCTCGTCTGGCTCCTGGCCCTCCAGATAAGCGGTCATGGCCGCGTCATCGAGCTCGACCGCGGCTTCGATCATCTTCTCGCGATATTCCTTCGCCTGCGCGAGCAGATCGTCCGGGATCTCGATGTCGTTATACTTGGCGCCGAGACCCTCTTCCTCCCAGATCACGCCCTTCATGCGCACCAGATCGATGATGCCCCGGAATGCGTTCTCGGACCCGATCGGCAGCTGGATGGCGACCGGCTTGGCGCCCAGCCGCGACTTGATCTCGTCCAGGCACTTGAAGAAATCAGCGCCCACCTTGTCCATCTTGTTGGCGAGCACGATGCGCGGAACCTTGTACTTGTCGCCCTGGCGCCAGACCGTCTCGGTCTGCGGCTCGACGCCCTGGTTGGAATCCAGCACGCAGACGGCGCCGTCCAGCACCCGCAGCGAGCGCTCCACCTCGATGGTGAAATCGACGTGCCCGGGGGTGTCGATGATGTTCAGGCGCTTGTTATGCCAGATTGCAGTGGTCGCGGCCGATGTGATCGTGATGCCGCGCTCTTGCTCCTGCTCCATCCAATCCATCGTCGCGGCGCCTTCGTGCACCTCGCCGATCTTGTGGCTCTTGCCGGTGTAATAGAGGATCCGCTCGGTCGTCGTCGTCTTCCCAGCATCGATGTGGGCCATGATGCCGAAATTGCGGTAGTCCTCGATGGGGTGGCTGCGGGGCATGAAACGTCCTTATTGACCGTCTGTCACCAGCGATAGTGCGAGAAGGCGCGATTGGCTTCCGCCATGCGGTGGGTATCTTCGCGCTTCTTGACGGCATTTCCCCTGTTGTTGGATGCATCCAGCAGCTCGGCCGAGAGCCGCTCCGTCATCGTCTTTTCGTTGCGATCGCGCGCGGCCGAGATGATCCAGCGGATACCGAGCGCCTGCCGGCGCACGGTGCGTACCTCGACCGGCACCTGATAGGTGGCGCCGCCGACGCGCCTCGATCGCACCTCGATCGACGGCATGACGTTGTCGAGCGCCTGCTCGAACACCGTAACGGGACTCTGCTTGGTCTTGCCTTCGATGATGTCGAGCGCGCCATAAACGATATTCTCGGCGACCGACTTTTTGCCCTGTCGCATGATCGAATTCATGAATTTCGAGACCACGAAGTTCCCGAACTTCGGATCGGGTTGGATCTCGCGCTTCTCTGCACTGTGACGGCGGGACATCGGATCGATCCTTGATGCTTTCTCTGATCTTGCGGTTCGGCCGGCCTGGCTTGCGGGCCATCTCGGCCGGTATCTCGGTCTTTAACTTCGGTCTCTACTTCGGTCTCTTGGCACCGTATTTCGAACGGCGCTGCTTGCGGTTCTTCACGCCCTGGGTGTCGAGCACGCCGCGCAGGATGTGGTAGCGCACGCCCGGCAGGTCCTTGACGCGACCGCCGCGGATCATCACCACCGAATGCTCCTGCAGATTGTGGCCCTCACCCGGAATGTAGCCGATGACTTCGAAACCATTGGTCAAACGCACCTTCGCGACCTTGCGCAGCGCCGAGTTCGGCTTCTTCGGGGTGGTCGTATAGACGCGCGTGCACACGCCGCGCTTTTGCGGTGAAGACTGCAGGGCCGGCACGGTATTGCGCGCCTTCACCCGCATCCGCGGCTTGCGGATCAACTGATTGATCGTCGGCATCGCCTTTAGTCACCCTTCGTTCGAGAGTCGCGTTCCGCAAGCATCGTTCCGTCACTCTTCCACTTTTCGTCTTCGTCTTCGGCTTCGGCCTTCGGCTTTCGTCTTCACGTCCGACCTGATCGGTCCCGACCCGGCGGGCCAGCAGCCCACAGCCGCCGCCTTCGACCGACCTTCTCCGGACCGGCCAAACGCGCAAAACGGAGGAACGCCGTCCGCTCCCGGTGCGGTGGGCGCTCACCCGTTCCAGACGAGCACGCAACGCAAGCGCTGCGCGATCATCACCTAAAATCTGACCGTCGATGTCAGAAGCAGCGTTTGAGCTTCATTCCTCGAGGCTGGTGACGCCCACCCGCAGCCGAAAGAGACCTGAAATCTCAGTGGTTTAGCGGGATTCGGGCACGCCGTTCCGAGCAAGCGAAGCTCACCGCCTGCCGCAAAGTGCGCGCTATGTATCGGTGGCGCAGGGCGAAGTCAAGGCGCCAGCACCCGGAATGTCTGCGGTTCGGCGATTTCTTGCCGTCCGCACCGGCTGTGGTGCTAGCCATCACAAATGGCGCGCAATCGACGAAATTTCAATGGCCTTCAACTGTTTTGCATCAATGGGTTTTGGGGAGCGAATTTCGCGCCAGCAGGTCGGTACCATCGCCGACAATTCGGCTCATTGGCGCTCGATCAGGCCGGCGATCGCCTTGACACTGCTGCGCGCATAGACCGGCAGGCCAGCGCTCAGCGAGTTGCCGGTATTGAACGAGCTCTTGCCCGCAAGCACTTGGGCCGGAACGAGATTCCGCAGCACCGGGACGAGCGCGAACTCCTTCCTTTTGTCGAGCACATTCGACTCGATCCCGAGCGCCATGAAGACCGTCACCACGGTCTTGCTGGGATCGTTCGGGAATTGCTGGAAGACGGCCAGGAGCTTGCCGAACTGCATCACCTGATTCACGTAGAAAATGCTTTGCTCGATGGCCCCGCTCGAGGGCGTGTCGAGCGCGGTCAGCTGGGTCAATCCGGACTGCTCGACCTCGGCCGGCGAGCGCACCGTGAACTCGCTCTCGAAATCAAGATAGGGAGCGACCGGCTTGGCGGAATCCCTGATCTTGTTGGCGAGCTGGATGCCGAGCGGGAACCGCCCCTCGAGCTGATAATGGGAGCGCACGCAGATCACCGTCGGGCGGCCCTCGCACCATCGCCTGTTCGGATTCTGGTTGTAGATGACCTTGGGGTCCTGGGTCGCCGTCACCTCGCTCGAGGTGATCAGGCGGTGCTTGATGGCCGGATCGATCTGCTCGACGAACGGCAGCGAGATGAGGCGCGCCAGATCGAGGGATTCCGGTGGTCGCGACAGCACGAAGCGTGCCGCCCCCACATACATGTGGAGCTTCTCCTTGAACCGCTTCTTGACCCCGTCCACGACGAGGTCGGTGTTGGGTTCGGCGTAGCCCGGATAGAGGCCGAGATATTTCTGCTCGAGCGGCCGCGCCTTCGCCCAATCCTCATAGCGCATGAACCCGGTCCCCGGATCGACGAGATTCTCGGGCGGATGGTCGGCAAAGACGATGGTCTTCGGCTTCAGCTGCGCAATCGGCGAGTCCGCGAGCGCAGCGACATCTTCCACATGGAAGTCATCCGCCTTGGCGGCTGGCGTCTT
>DASZKX010000238.1:0-5051 GCA_035552735.1 Xanthobacteraceae bacterium | reverse complement strand
CGCGGCACCATCCACAATTGGAACAACCGCGGCACGCAGCCCTGCATCATCGCCTTCGTGCTGATCGCCGCCCAGCCGGTCGAGCGCGCCGGCCGCGTGCTGACCGCCACCGGCTGATGCCGGGGCAGGGGCTCACGAATGCGCGAGCACGGTATGTTGCGCCGCGGCGCCAAGCCCTTATGTAACGTGGGTGGCATAACGAGGTGTGGGCGATGCTCTCTCCGCCGCAGCGGACATTCCCGATCGACCGATGGCTGGTCATCGCCGCCCTCATGGGGCTGCTCGGGCTCGCGCTCTGGGCCGCCTACCGGCAATGGATGCTGGTGGACGTCGACGTGCCGGCCTGGGCTTGGATATCGCTGGCGTTCGGCGCCTTTCTTTCGATCCTGGTCGGCGGCGGCCTGATGGCGCTCATCTTCTACAGCAGCCGCAAAGGCTACGACGAGCCTCCGCACAAGATCGAGCCGCCCGAGGGTGAGGCGTAGCTCATCACGGCACGATGATATCCGGTGGCGGCGGCGGGGCGGGCAGCGCGAGATGCAGCACCCACAGCGCCAGCACGAAGGCGAGCAGGGCCATCCCGATGATGTCGTAGCGATCGACGCGCGGCATGGCTGCATTCTGGCACGCCGCGAGTGAAAGCAAAAGTGGCTCCGAGCTGGCGTTGTGGCATGCGCTTGACCGCTCCACCCAAATCAGCGTAATTCCTGAAATTGAAACTCGCGAAATACGCCCGGGCGGAATTCTCCGCGCCGGGCTTTTTGTTGCCCCACACCAACCAGCCGGATGAAATCCATGACCACTCCTGCCCGCACCACCGGCGGCAAGCCGTTCACGCGCGCGCTGTTGGCCGCGCTGGAAGAGTCCGCGCCCGGCGCCGATGTGCCGAACCTGCGCCGCATCGTCGACAATCTCATCGGCAAGGCGATCGACGGCGATCTTTCCGCCATCAGGGAAATCTTCGATCGCATCGACGGCAAGGCGCCCACGGCTGCGGTCAGCCCCGCCGGCGCCGGCGCCGCGGAGCCCAAGAAAGTCTTGTTCGAATGGAAGGGCGAGCAGTAGTGCATCCGCCGGACCCGCGGCCGACCGACGTGGAGGAAGAGAAGCCGCCGAATTCCACGTTCCGCGTCAACTATAATGCGCGCCCGCAATTCCACGCGTTTCACGCCCGCAACGAGCGCTTCGCCTGTATCGTCGCCCATCGCCGTGCCGGCAAGACGGTCGCCTGCGTGCACGATCTGCAGCGCGGCGCGGTCACGAGCAAGAAGGAGCGTCCGCGCTTCGCCTATCTGTCGCCGTTCCTGCGCCAATCCAAGCAGGTGGCCTGGGACTATCTGCGCGCCGCCATGGCGCCGTCGCGCGCCTTCGGGGCGAGCGTGCACGAGACCGAGCTGCGGGTCGATTATCCCAATGGCGGGCAGGTGCGGCTGTTCGGCGCCGACAATCCGGACGCGCTGCGCGGCATCTATCTGGACGGCGTGGTGCTCGACGAATACGCCGACATGGACCCGCGCGTCTGGTCCGAGATCATCCGTCCGGCGCTCGCCGACCGGCAGGGCTGGGCGGTGTTCATCGGCACCCCCAAGGGCCGCAACGCTTTCTTCGAGCTGTGGCGGCGCGCCCAAACCGAGCCCGGCTGGTTCTCCCTGATGCTCAAGGCGAGCGAGACCGGGCTCATCGCGCAGGAGGAGCTCATGCTGGCGCGGCGCGATCTGTCGGAAGCGCAATATGCGCAGGAGTTCGAATGCTCCTTCGACGCCGCCGTGGTCGGCGCCTATTACGGCGCGCTGATGCGGCAGGCGCAGGCGGACGGCCGCATCGCCGGCGTGCCGTATGATCCGGCCGCTTTGGTGTGGACCGCCTGGGACCTCGGCATCCGCGACGCCACCGCGATCTGGTTCGCCCAGATCGTCGGCCGCGAGATCAGGATCATCGACTATTACGAGGCGAGCGGCGTCGATCTCGGCCATTATGCGCGCGAGCTGATGGCCAAGCCCTATGCCTATGCGGGCCACATCGTGCCGCACGACGCGCAGGCCAAGGAGCTCGGCACCGGCAAGAGCCGCCTCGAGGTGCTGGCGGCGCTCGGCCTCAAGGGCATCACGGTCGCCCCCAAGCATCGCATCGAGGACGGCATCAACGCGGTGCGTCTCATCATCCCGCGCTGCTGGTTTGAAGCGAAAAAATGCGCGCGCGGCCTCGATGCGCTGCGGCTCTACCGCGCCGAGCACGACGACAAGCACGCGGTGCTGCGTCCGCACCCGGTGCACGACTGGTGCTCGCATCCCGCCGATGCCTTCCGCTATCTCGCCATGACGCTCGATCGCCAGAGCGGGACCAGCGGCTTCCACCGGCGCATCGACTATCCGCAGCACGGGGTGGTGTGAGGGGCGCAGTAGGGGCGCAGCGCGCCTCATTGAAACGATTCTGCAAATCAGACTATTCGTGAAATTGAAACTCACGAACCGCTCCCGGCCGAGAAACCGCGCCGGGCTTTTCATTAGGCGCTGGTCCGTAGGGTGGGTTAGGCGCTCTTCGCGCCGTAACCCGCCGACTCACATCGCAACAAACTCAGGCGATGGGTTACGCGCCGCTCAGCGCCGCATTTGTTTGAACCATCATCGACGGCGCTAACCCACCCCACCCAGATCGCGATCCGAAGCACCCCAACCGGGGGCCTTTTTCATTTTCAGCACAAGTCGGTGAACGTCATGCCATTTGATCCTGATTTCCCGTTCGTGCCCTCGGATCCTTCGCAATGGTGGCAGGCGCGCGGCCTGCCGCACATCCTGGTCCAACCAAACGCGCCTGCAAATGCAGGATCAACAAATCCGGCCGGCTCGGACGGCATCGACGATTGGTTTGTTCCCACACCGGCACTGGAGCAGGACGGCTTTCCGGATGATTGGTTCGTCCCCGGGAATGCAGGAGGTGTCGCATCTTCTCCCGGCGACCCGAGCAGTCCCAACAATGCGAACGTACCGGCACCGGCCGCAGCGCCGAACCCAGCGCCGCCCGCCCCAAACCCGCAGCCGAGCGCCGCCGCTCCCGGCCCTTCCAATCAACCCGCGCCGCCGCGCCCGGATCCCCTCGCAGCCTACTGGGCGCTCATCCCGGCGAGCCGCGCCGGCGCGATGGCCTGGCATCCGCCGATCTTCCTGTCTCCCGATCCGCTCTCTCACGACAACATCCCGGCCTCGGCCTGGGTCACGCCGCCTCCATTCTTTCTGAACTCTCCCGGGCAACCTCCATCCCCCGCACCCGCCTCGCTCGACTATTCGCTGCCCGCCTACGGCTTGCTCGGCAGCATTGCAAGGATGTCGGCGGCGCCTGCGCCATCCGATCTCGGGCCGCCAAGTGCCGCGCACGGCATGCTCGGCGGCTTCGCAAGAATGATAGCCGCCTCCGCGGCACCAGACCCAATGTCGCTTTCCGGCTCGCGCGGCTTCCTCGGATCGCTGGCAAACCTTCCCTTGCCCCCGAGCGCGCAGGCTACGCCGCTCGCGCCCTATTCGGGACCGTTCCCGCCGTCCGATACGGGCGGGTTTCAGGCGAGCAACCTTTCGTATGCCTTACTCCGAAATTACCTGCCGGCTCGCGCGGACCCAACGGGACTTATTCCCGATCAACCGCCGACTGACCAAGCCTTTGGTGCGGGCGACACGGCCGAGGGGAACCGGCGGCCACACTATTTTCTGGTCGCCGGCGATGAGGAGGAGGAAAAGGAGCACGGCAAGCTCGATCCAGCGGTACTCAGCGGGCTAACCGATAAGGGACTAGCGGCTTCGCCGAAGGCGTTGCCGACACTTCCACTCGCACTGCCGTTCTTTCCTCGCCCGCTGCCGCCGCGGGCGTCAGCCCCACGGCCGCCTCTACGCCCGTCGCTTCTACAACCAACTTCGCCCCCGAAGCCGGGGCCAAGTGCCTCCCCCGCAAACTCGGCGGCAACTTTAAGTGATCCTAAGGCAGACCTTCTCCAGGAACTCTTCCGGAGAGTGGGGCCTGGACCCTACGCACCACCAAACGGTGGCGTGCCGCTATCAAGTCCCTATGGACGTGGGACGATCGCGGAGCGCGCACAAAACAATGCAAACGGTGCCAAGTTCGGGTGTCACACTTGTGGGACAAAATACTTTGGGACGCCAAGTGGGAATCCTATTTTGGATCACCAACTGTCTAAGGCTCTCAATCCGCGTCCTGGCGCACCCGCTGAGGGTTATCCGCACTGTGCGACGTGCAGCAGTCGGCAAGGAGTTTTGGTCAACCAGATCTTGCAATTGTTGGGATTTCAATGAAATTCTTCGCATGTTCCTATGGGCCGTTGAAATAAATTCTAGCTGAGGTGACGAGATGCTGAAGTTTATTGACTCGAATGGCGGGCCTTTGCTGCTGCTGCAGCGAGACCTTTTGCCCTATTGGGGCGGAATCGACAATATAGGAGGGGTTGCGAATCCGCATCGAAATAGAATGCCTTTCGAGGGGCCCTCTGACTATGATCGGGGATGCGAGATACTGGGATGGATCGCTCCGTTGCAAGTTCATGATCGAGCAGGGGTCGTCTTTTGGGGCGACCACCTAGGTCTTGCTCTGGTGAGAGAGAGCGCGAAAGGGTTCTTCGCTGTGCGGCCGTATTATGAGATTGATAATCTCGAGGATCACGTTAGGTTCGCCGAGGAAAATCCAAATTGCTTTACGAAAGAGTTTGAAATCGTGGTTTCCTGTAGCCAGGCGATTGTTTTCGACTCTGCTTCCCCTGGCTTGGAAATCATTGGAGACCGTCTTGAGATTGATGTCTTGCCGGGAATCTATGAAGTTCTCACCTATTGGCAAAAAACTCCGGACGCCGAGGTGGTCTTCCACAAATTCAATTTGTGTCGTGGTCGGTGACAATGAATGCCTCAAACAACGGTCCCGTCGCGGGGTTGGTAGGAATTGAGGGTGGCGTAGTCTCCGGGGTGATCAACCTCGAATCATCCGGCGTTAGCGCGTCGGACTGGAGACCACGCCATGACGAGCATTACCACGAAGCCTGATTCCTTGCAGCTTGA
>DASZKX010000237.1:0-13199 GCA_035552735.1 Xanthobacteraceae bacterium | reverse complement strand
ATAGGCCGCGAGCGCGTCGGCAAAGCCGGCGGGTGGGGGCCCATCGAGGAAATTGACCATGAGCCGGTTGGGCCGCTGCGTGGCGGCGGCCGCGAACGGGTTCCCGGCGATCACGCTCGCCAGGCTGCGCGGTGTGCGAATGAGCGTGTGGTTCTTGGTGAGGCCGAAGCGATCGCGCAGCAGCTGCGTGATCAAGGCCTTCACCGCCGGCGCCGATTTGTCGGTCTCGAGCACCAGATTGCCGCTGGCGATATAGGTCGACACGCGCTCCAGCCCGGCCTTCTCACAGGCGGCCTTGAGATCCTGCATCGGCAATTTGCCGGTGCCCCCGACATTGACGGCGCGAAGCAGAGCGACAAAAACGGCCATGCTGGAGGGTCTCCGCCTGACATCAAGACGGCTTCTCAGACATTGAGCTTGCGCAGGAGCCGCTTGAGGGCGCGCTTGCCGCCGATGCGCGCCATGACCTTGTTCTTGAAGGGCACGTAGCAACGCACGACCGCCACGGCGCGGCGGCGCGAGCGGATCTCCCAGGTGTAAGGCTTGGGTAACCGGGTGCGACGCCGCACGGCGACCCAATAGTCCACGTAACGGCTCATGCGATGAATATGCGCCCGATCGACGCCCCGCGACAGCCGATTTGCGCAAATCGTGCCCGCCGGCTGGGCGGGGCTCAAAGAGACCGAGTCTCCGCGGGGGCACGCGGAGACTCGGTCAAGGAGGCACATGAGAAACGTCGCCCTTGGGGTTAATATAAATTCTGCATAAACGCTTGTCGCCATGCCAAATCGCCGCAAGGGCATAAGGCGACCGCAGCGCAGCCTTTACTCCATCTCCATCACCTGCCCGTCCTTGAGCGTGACCCGCCGGTCCATGCGCGCCGCAATTTCCCGGTTATGGGTGGCGATGATGGCGGCGAGGCCGGAGGCCTGCACCAATTGGCTGAGCGCGCCGAAGACCTGGTCGGAGGTGCGCGGGTCGAGGTTTCCGGTCGGCTCGTCGGCGAGCAGGATGCGCGGCGCATTGGAGACCGCGCGCGCGATCGCAACCCGCTGCTGCTCCCCGCCCGAAAGCTCCGCCGGCCGATGCTCGAGACGGTCCTTGAGGCCCAGATAGGAGAGCAGCTCGGCGGCCCGCTTGACCGCCTCCTTGCGGGTCAGCCCGCGGATCATCTGCGGCAGGATCACGTTCTCGAGGGCGGAAAATTCCGGCAGCAGATGATGGGCCTGGTAGATGAAGCCGATATCGGTGCGGCGGATCTGGGTGCGCGCCGCATCCGACATGCGCGAGGTCGCCACCTGGTCGATATAGACCTCGCCGGCATCGGCATGCTCGAGCAGGCCGGCGATATGCAGCAAGGTCGATTTGCCGGCGCCCGAGGGCGCCACCAGCGCCACCGATTGGCCCGGCCAGACCGCCAGCTCGGCGTTCTTCAGGATCTCGAGCGTGTTGCCGCCCTGCCGGTAACGGCGATCGATCGCATGCAGAAAGAGGATGGGGGGCGGCTCGCCGCTCGCCGGCGCGTCATTCATGGCGCAGCGTCTCACTCATAGCGCAGCGCCTCGACCGGATCGAGCCGTGCGGCACGCCACGCCGGATAGAGCGTCGCCAAGAACGACAGCGCCAGCGCCATCACCACTACGGCTGAGGTCTCGCCCCAATCCAGCTCGGCCGGCAGGCGCGACAGGAAATAAAGCTCCGGCGAGAACAGATCGGTGTTGGTGAGCCAGGACAGGAAGCGGCGGATCGACTCGATGTTCAGGCAGACCAGAACCGCCAGCAGGAAGCCGATCAGGGTGCCGTTCACGCCGATCGACGCGCCGGTGATCATGAAGACCCGCATGATCGAGCCCTGCGTCGCCCCCATGGTGCGCAGAATGCCGATATCGGATCCCTTGTCCTTCACCAGCATCGTCAGGCCGGAGACGATGTTGAAGGCGGCCACCAGCACGATCAGGCTGAGGATGATGAACATCACGTTGCGCTCGACCTGCAGCGCATTGAAGAAGGTGGCGTTGCGCTGGTGCCAATCGATCATGAAGATCGGGCGCTGGGCGGCCGTTGTGACGAGGTCCTTGAAGCGATCGACGCGGTCCGGATTGTCGATATAGACCTCGATCGCGGTTACGTCGCCGGCCCGGTTGAAATAGGCCTGCGATTCGGCGAGCGGCATGTAGAGGAGCGAGGAGTCGTACTCCGACATCCCGATCTCGAACACGGCGGCGACTTTGTAGGATTTGATGCGCGGGGTCGTGCCCATCGGGGTCACCGCCCCGCGCGGCGCCACCAGGGTCACGTTGTCGCCGGCGCGCAGCGACAGCTGATCGGCCAACCGGCGGCCGATCGCCACCCCCTGCCCTTCGTCGAAGCCTTCGAGCGTTCCCTGCTTGATGTTCTTGTCGATCGAGCCGAGCTTGACGAGGTCGCGCGAGCGCATCCCGCGCACCAGCACCCCGGCGGAATTGAACGGCGAGGAGGCGAGCGCCTGGCCCTCGACGATGGGCGCCGCCAGCCGGATGCCGGGGATCTGGGAGATGCGATCGGAGACCGCCTCCCAGTCGGTGAGCGGCGATTCGAGGGGCTGGATCAGGAGATGCCCGTTGAGGCCGAGAATCTTGTCGAGCAGCTCGGTGCGGAACCCGTTCATCACCGCCATGACGATGATGAGGGTGGCGACCCCGAGCATGATTCCCAGAAACGAGAAGCCGGCGATGACCGAGATGAATCCTTCCTTGCGCCGCGCCCGCAGGTAGCGCAGCGACAGCATCCATTCGAACGGCGCAAACGGGCGGGTTCGGGTCGACTCAGCCATGCAATTCTCCCCTGAGCCGATTTTCACATGATTTAGGCCGTTTCGCGCCATTCTGGACGGCCGCAAAGGCATTTACGCACACAAGGGCAGATCCGTGCAGAACTTATCTGCGCACAGAGCTCATGTAGGCTCAAAGCTCATGTAGGCACAAAGCTCATGGGGCCGGCGGCCGCAATGGGGCTAGCCGTTCCAGTGCGTCGGCCGGGCTCATGAGCTCGCGGCTGCCGTCGGCGCGCCGCTTGATCTCGATCTTGCTCTCGGCGAGCCCCTTCGGCCCGATCAGGACCTGATAAGGAATGCCGATGAGGTCGGCGGCGGCGAATTTCGCTCCCGGCCGCTGGTCGAGATCGTCGTAGAGCACGTCGACCCCGCGGGCGCTGAGCGCGCCATAGAGCTGCTCGCAAGCCGCATCCGTGTCGGCGGCGCCCTGCTTGAGATTGAGGATGACGGCCCGGAACGGTGCCACCGGTTCCGGCCATTTGATGCCGGCGTCGTCGTGGAAGGCCTCGATGATGGCGCCCACCAGCCGGGAGACGCCGACCCCGTAGGAACCGGCATGGACCGGCCGTTCGACGCCATCGGGCCCCGCCACCAGGGCCTTCATGGGGGTGGAATATTTAGTGCCGAAATAGAAGACCTGTCCGACCTCGATCCCGCGGGTGTGAACGCGCTTGTCGGCCGGTACCTCGCGCTCGAAGCGCACCGGATCGTGCACGTCCTGGGTCGCCGCATAGAGGCCGGTCCATTGCCGGATGATGGGCGTGAGATCTGCGCCGTAGTCGATGTCGTCGGCGGGCGCTGCCAGATCGAGGACGTCGCGATTGCAATAGACCCCGGACTCCCCGGTCTCGGCCAGGATGATGAACTCGTGCGACAGATCGCCGCCGATGGGACCGGTCTCCGCCGCCATGGGAATGGCCTTGAGCCCCATGCGGGCAAATGTACGTAGATAGGCGACGAACATCTTGTCGTAGGATCGCCGCGCGGCGGCCTCGTCGAGGTCGAACGAGTAGGCGTCCTTCATCAAGAACTCCCGCCCCCGCATGACGCCGAAACGGGGCCGCTGCTCGTCGCGGAACTTCCATTGGATGTGATAGAGATTGAGCGGCAAATCCTTGTAGGAGCGAACCGCGGCCCGGAAGATTTCCGTGATCATCTCCTCGTTGGTCGGGCCATAGAGCATGTCCCGTTCGTGACGGTCGGTGATGCGCAGCATTTCCGGGCCGTAGGCGTCGTAGCGCCCGCTCTCGCGCCACAGATCGGCGAGCTGCAGCGTCGGCATCAGGAGCTCGATGGCGCCGGCGCGATCTTGCTCCTGGCGAACGATCCCCTCGATCTTCCGCAACACCCGCAAGCCGAGCGGCAGCCAGGCATATATGCCGGCGGCCTCCTGCCGCACCATGCCGGCCCGCAGCATCAGGCGATGGGAGGCGATTTCCGCTTCCTTGGGGGTTTCACGCAACAGTGGCAAAAAGTACCGCGATAATCGCATGGCGAGCTTTGAGAATCGGAGAAGAGCTGGTTCCGGAGTGAAGCCGGATCATTGGCGAAAACACAAGGGCCATCAAGGCTTTCGGGAGCGCGGGAGCGGGTGGATTCAGCTCGGCCAGTCAAATATTCGATAACCGCAGTTCGAAATTGTAGTGGCAAAATGCCGCGATATCAAATAGCGTAGTATCCGCGGAAGGCGCTCGGCATGGTCCCGTGCCGCCACGCGGTCCAAGTCGTGGGAGGACCTCCCCAAAAGGCGCTTCAAGTCGCTGGAAATCACGGTCGAACAAACTCAAACAAATTCGGTCGGATGGGAATCGTTTCGTTTGAGCAGGGCCTCGGCCCTGCTCTTTTGTTTGGGGCGGGTCGCTGGCGCGGCGACCGCCCTACTTCGATACCGCTTCTCACTGCTCTCCGTGACTCGTGCCGAACCAGGCGGCCAGCTGATCAAGCGTGACCAGCCGATAGATGTACACCATGAACCAGGCCGCGAAAACCACGGTCGCCACAATGGTGGTCCATATCAACTTGAGCTTGAGATTGGTCAGCACCGGCGCGCCCGGGTCGGTGCCGGGCGTCATCTCGCCGGATTCGTGCTGGCTGTGCACGCCCCATGGCAACACGGCGAACAAGACGATCCACCAGATCACGAAATAGATCGCCAGCGCCGTGAGGATCGACATCAGGGCGCGCTCACGCCTGCTCGATCTCGATCAGCGTGCCGCACAGATCCTTGGGATGGAGGAACAGCACGGGCTTGCCGTGGGCGCCGATCTTCGGCTCGCCGTCGCCGAGCACGCGGACGCCCTGCGCCATCAGGCGGTCGCGCGCGGACCTGATGTCGTCGACCTCGTAACAGAGGTGGTGGATGCCGCCGTCCGGGCTGCGCTCGAGAAATTTCGCAATCGGTGACCCCTCTCCGAGCGGTTCCAAAAGCTCGATCTTGGTGTTGGGAAGCATTACGAACACGGTGGTCACGCCGTGCTCGGGCTGCGCGACCGCGGCGGAGATTTCGGCACCGAGCGTATCACGATAGACGCCCGCGGCTTTCGCGATGTCCTTGACCGCGATCGCCACATGATTGAGCCGTCCGATTTGCATTTTGCGAGCTTCCTCTTGGTCATGGCCCGGCACCGATATCGCTTCCGCCATCATACCGTCAGCACATGGACGTGGCATATGGGCTTCTTCTTCCAGGCCGAGCCCATGGCGGAGCGCACCGCGCGCCGCAGTGACTCCGCCACCGCATCGGGGTCGCGCCGGCGCGCCTTCGGCATCGAGTTGAGGGCCTCCAGTGCGGCATCGTGGGCGACCTGCAGCATGGCGGCGCCGGCCGCGTTGACGTCGGGAATACCGGTCAGCTCGAGGCGCGGGCCACTCAAGAGCTCGCCTTTGTCCGAAAGCGTAACCGCCACCGAGATGATGCCGGCGAATCCGAGCCGGCGCCGGTCCGCGACCGTGCGCTCCTGGGCTCCGATCAGCAGCGAGCCGTCCTTGTAGAGCCGTCCCGCCGGCACCTCGTCGATGATGCCGGGTTGCGGTGCCAGCCGCACCAGATCGCCATCCCGGCAGGTGATCACCTTGGGCACCCCGGCGTGGCGCGCCAGCGCCGCATGCGCGGCCATGTGCAGGGTCTCGCCATGCGCCGGGATCAGGATGCGCGGACGCACCCAGCCGATCATGTCCTGCAGCTCCGCGCGGCGCGGGTGACCGGATACATGCACCAGGTGATCGCGATCGGTGATGACCTCGACGCCGCGCGCCACCAGGCCGTTGATCACCCGCATCACGGCTTTCTCGTTGCCCGGAATGGCCCGCGAGGAGAAGATCACGCGGTCGCCGGCCGAGAAGCTCACCTCGGGATGATCGTCCTCGGCGATGCGCGACAGCGCCGCGCGCGCCTCGCCTTGGCTGCCGGTGCACAAGGCCACGACCTTCTCGGGCGGCAGATAGCCGTAGACATCGACCGAGCGGAACTCGCGGATGTCCTCCAGATAGCCGGTCTCGCGCGCGACTTGCGCGATCCGCTCCATGGAGCGGCCGACCAGGACGACCTCGCGCTCGCAGGCGGCCGCCGCTTTGGCGACCGAGCGCAGGCGGCCTACGTGGGACGCGAAGGTCGTGACCCCGACGCGCCTGGGTGCGGTCCTGATCAGCTCGGCCAGCGTCTTGGCCACCTCGGTCTCGGACGGCGAGCGACCTTCGCGCACCGCATTGGTCGAATCGCCGACCAGTGCCAGGCAGCCCTCGTTGCCGAGCGCGCGCAACTTGGCCTCGTCGGTCGGCGGCCCGAGCACGGGCATCGGATCGATCTTCCAGTCCCCGGTATGGAGCACGGTGCCGAGGGCGGTGCGGATGATGAGGCCGTTCGATTCCGGGATCGAATGCGCCATGGAGACCAGCTCGATGTCGAAGGGACCGAGCGAGAAACGCCCGCCCAGCGGCACGATGGTCACCGGAATTTCGGGGGCGCCCGGCTCGCTCTGCCGCTTGGCCTCGAGCAGCGCCGCGGTGAACGGCGTGGCATAAACCGGGATCTTGAGCCGCGGCCACAGATCGAGCACGGCGCCGAAATGATCTTCGTGCGCGTGGGTGAGCACGAGGCCGAGCAGATTGCGCCGCTCCGCCAACAGGAAGCGGATGTCCGGCATGATGAGATCGATGCCGGGCAGGTCGTCGCCCCCGAACGAGACGCCGAGATCGACCGCGATCCATTTCCGGCGCTGCGCGTCGCCGAAGCCGTAGACCGCCAAATTCATGCCGATCTCGCCGACCCCCCCGAGCGGCGCAAACACCAGTTCCTCGCCCCGTCCGGCCATCAGCCCCTACCGCTTCGCGGTCGCATCGAACGTCATCGCGAGCCTCCAAATGAAACGACATCGCCGGCTGCGACGACCGTCTTGGCGCCGTCGGGGCCGGTCAGCATCAGGCAGCCGTCCTCGTCGAGGCCTTCAAAGCGGCCGGCGAGCTCGCGATCGGGGAGAGCGACCCGGATGGTCTCGCCGAGACTGATCGCGCGAGCAAGCCAGTCGGCGCGGATGGTCGCGAAGCCGTGGCCGCTGTTCCATTGCGCCAGCCGCCCCGGCATCTTGACCGAGAGGGACGCCAACAGCGCGTCGGCCGAGACGGGCGCCCCAGAGGCGGCGAGATCGGTCGCCGGATAGGCGGCCTGCGCCGGATGAGCGGTGCAATTGACGCCGATGCCGATGGCCACGGCTCCCTCCTCTTCCCTGCCTTCGCCTTCGATCAGGATGCCGGCGAACTTGGCGGCCGCCAGCAATAGATCGTTCGGCCATTTCAGCCCGAGCATCGGCCTGATTTCCGGAGCACACTCGACGACGGCGTCGTGAACCGCAAGCGCCGCCACGAACGAAAGCTGCGGCCAATATTCCGCCGGCCCCGGATTCGTCAGCAACAGGCTGGCGTGCAGGTTGCCGGGAACCGAAATCCAGGTGCGTCCGCGTCGGCCGCGGCCGGCGCTTTGCCGCGCCGCGGCGATCCAGAGCGGCCCGCGCTCGCCCTGCAGCATCAGCCGTAGGGCCTCCGCATTGGTCGAGTCGATCTCATGATAGGTCACAAGCCGCACCCCGGCAGCGGACGCTTTGGGATCCAGCGCCATCATCTAATTCAAGAGCTCGATCATTTAAAACAGCGATTTGGCCGCCGCGGTCGCGGCCGCGATCAGCGGCCCGGGATAGACGAAGAACAATAGATTGAACAGTCCGCTGACGGCCAGAACGATCTTGAGCTCGTAGGCCATCGGTGCGAATGCCTTGGCGGGCTCGTCGAAATACATGATCTTCACGATGGTAAGATAATAATAAGCGCCCACCACGCTGGTCACCACCCCGATGACGGCGAGCACGAACAGCCCGGCCTTGATGGCGGCCAGGAATACGTAGAACTTCGCAAAAAAGCCGGCGAGCGGCGGGATGCCGGCGAGCGAGAACAGCAGCATCGCCAGGAAGAACGCCATGGTGGGATTGGTGCGCGCGAGCCCCGCCAGATCGCCGATCCCCTCGACCATCTGGCCGTCGCGCCGCATCGAAAGGATGACCGCGAAGGTGCCGAGCGTCATCGCCAGATAGATCGCCATGTAGACCAGCACGCCCTCGACGCCGTCGGAGGTGGCGGCGGCGAGGCCGATCAGCGCGAAGCCCATGTGCCCGATCGACGAATAGGCCATCAGCCGCTTGATATTGCGCTGGCCGATGGCTGCGAAGGCGCCGAGCGCCATCGAGGCGATGGAGACGAACACCACGATCTGCTGCCATTCCGGTACAATTCCGGGAAACGCCGTGATGGTGGTGCGCACGAAGATGGCGATGCCGGCGACCTTGGGGGCGGCGGCGAAGAACGCGGTGATCGGGGTCGGGGCGCCTTCGTAGACGTCCGGCGTCCACATGTGGAACGGCACCGCCGAGACCTTGAAGCAGAAGCCCGCGAACAGGAACACCAGGCCCATGACCAGGCCGATGCTGTCCGGGCTCGCCGCCTTGGCGATGCCGACGAAACTCACCGTGCCGGTGAACCCGTAGACCAGCGAGGCGCCGTACAGGAGCATGCCCGAGGAAAGCGCGCCCAGGATGAAGTATTTGAGGCCGGCCTCCGAGGAGCGCGCGGAATCGCGATTGATGGCGGCCACCACGTAGAGCGCGAGACTCATCAATTCGAGGCCGAGATAGAGGGCAATGAGGTCGGCGGCCGAGATCAGCATCAGCATGCCGGTGGTCGAGAGCAGGATCAGGATCGGGTATTCGAACCGCTGCTGCTTCTCGACCGCCAGATAGTCGAACGACATCAGGATGGCGCCGGCCGAGCCGGTCAGCGCCAAAAGCTTGAGAAAGCGCGCGAACGGATCGACGATGAAGCTGCCCCCGAAGGTCGTGAGCGTCCCGCCGGGCAGCCACAGCGTGATCGCGCCGGCCGCCACCAGCAGCGCGATCGCCAGCCAATTGACCGCGACCGCCGTGTGCTCGCCGCGGAAGGCCCCCAGCATCAAGAGCGCCATGGCGCCGACCGCGAGCACGATTTCGGGCAAAGCCGGCAGCAGGGCGGGAAATGCGGCGACGTCGTTCATCGGCATTACCTCAGCAGCAACGCGGCGGTGTGCGCGGTGTCGAGCGCATGCGTGTAGCTGTCGAGCAGTTGGGCCACCGATGCGGCGGACAGATCGAGCACCGGCTGCGGGAAGATGCCGAGCAGGATCGCCAATACGGCGAGCGGCCCCAGCGTGATCATTTCGCGGTAGTTGAGATCCATGATGGCGGCGAGCGCGCGCTTGTCGAGCACGCCGTAGATGACCCGGCGATAGAGCCACAACGCGTAGGCGGCCGACAGGATGGTGCCGATGGTGGCGAAGGTCGCAACCGCCGTGTTGATCCGGAAGGTACCGATCAACGTCAGGAACTCGCCGATGAAGCCCGACGTGCCGGGCAGCGCCACATTGGCGAGTGTGAAGATCATGAAGGCCACCGCATAGAACGGCATGCGGTTGACGAGCCCGCCATAGGCCGCGATCTCGCGCGTATGCATGCGGTCGTAGACGACCCCGACGCACAGGAACAGCGCGCCCGAGACCACGCCGTGGGAGATCATCTGAAAGATGCCGCCGGCCACGCCCTGGGTGGTGGCGGCGAAGATCCCCATGGTCACGAAGCCCATATGGGCTACCGACGAATAGGCGATCAGCTTCTTCATATCCTCCTGCACCAGCGCCACCAGCGAGGTGTAGACGATGGCGACCACGGAGAGCGCGAATACGAGCGGCGCGAAATCATGCGAGGCGGCCGGAAACATCGGCAGCGAGAAGCGCAGGAAACCGTAACCGCCCATTTTCAAGAGGATGGCGGCGAGGATCACCGAGCCCGCGGTCGGCGCTTCCACATGGGCGTCGGGCAGCCAGGTGTGCACCGGCCACATCGGCATCTTCACCGCGAAGGAGGCGAAGAAGGCGAGCCAGGCCCATTTCTGCAGGCCGAGCGGGAAGCCGTGATGCAGGAGGGTGGGAATGTCGGTGGTGCCCGCGTCCCAGTAGAGCGACATGATGGCGAGCAGCATCAGCACCGAGCCGAGCAAGGTGTACAGAAAGAACTTGAAGCTCGCATAAACCCGCCGCGGTCCGCCCCACACGCCGATGATCAGGAACATCGGAATGAGGCCGCCTTCGAAGAACAGATAGAACAGCACCAGATCGAGCGCCGTGAAGGTGCCGACCATCAGGGTCTCCAGCACCAGGAAGGCAATCATGTATTCCTTGACGCGCCTCTGGATCGTGGTCCAGCTCGCGACGATGCAGATCGGCATCAAGCCGGTGGTGAGGACCACGAACGGCAGCGAGATGCCGTCGACCCCCATGTGATAGATGATCGTGCCCTCGAGCCAGCGGTACTTCTCCTCGAACTGGAAGTCGGCCGATTGGGGATCGAACCGCGAGGTCAAGTAGAGCGCGATCGCGAACGTCACCAGCGTGACCCACAATGCGATCCAGCGCACGTTGCGCTCTTCGGCCTCGCCGTGGCTGGGCAGTGCGGCGATGAGCAAGGCCCCGGCCAGCGGCAGGAAGGCGATGACGGAGAGGATCGGCCACGTGAGCATCAATGCATGCCTCCCGCGAACATGAACCAGGTGATCAGCGCGGCGACGCCGATCAGCATGGCGAAGGCATAGTGATACAGGTAGCCGGTCTGCAGCCGCACCACGCTGCGGGTGACATCGAGCACGCGCGCCGAGACGCCGTCGGGCCCGAAGCCGTCGATCAGCCAGCCGTCGCCGCCCTTCCACAACAGGCGGCCGAGCCAGAACGCCGGCTTGACGAAGATGATGTCGTAGAGCTCGTCGAAGTACCACTTGTTGAGCAGGAACTTGTAGAGCGACGCGTGCTGGCGCGCCAGCTCGACCGGCAGCTGCGGCTTGCGGATGTAGAACTGCCAGGCCACCGCGAAACCGATCACCATCATCAGGGTCGGCAGCAGGCTGACGAGGTAGGGAAGCCGCTCCATGTCCTCGAGCACGTGGTTGCCTTCGGCGAATTTGAGCGACTGGCGGAAGAATTCCGTGACCCTTGGCCCGGCGAACAGCTCCTTGAACGGATAGCCGGCGAGCAGCGAGCCGGCGGCCAGGACCGCGAGCGGCACCAGCATGGCAATCGGGCTCTCGTGCGCCTCATCGTAATGGTGCTGGTCGTGCGGCCTGCCGTGGAAGGTCTTGAAGATCAGCCGCCAGGAATAGAACGACGTCAGGGCGGCGGCGGCCACCGTGCACAAGAAGCCGTAGATCGCCATCGGGTTGGTGCCCGCATAGGCCGCCTCGATGATGGCGTCCTTGGAGAAATAGCCGGCGGTGAGCGGAAAGCCGGTGAGCGCCAGCGTCCCGATCACCATCGCCCAATAGGTGAGCGGAATGCGATCCTTGAGCCCGCCCATGTGGCGGATGTCCTGCTCGTGATGCATGGCGGTGATCACCGAGCCGGAGCCCAGGAACAGAAGCGCCTTGAAGAAGGCGTGCGTGAAGAGGTGAAACATGCCGACCGAATAGGCGCCCACGCCCATGGCGACGAACATGTAGCCGAGCTGCGAGCAGGTCGAATAGGCGATGATCCGCTTGATGTCGTTCTGCACGAGGCCGATCGTAGCGGCGAACATGCACGTTGTTGCGCCGATGAAGGTCACGAAGGCTGCGGCATGCGGCGCGAGCTCGAACAGCGGCGACAGCCGCGCCACCATGAAGACGCCGGCGGTCACCATGGTCGCGGCATGGATCAAAGCCGAGACCGGCGTCGGGCCTTCCATGGCGTCCGGCAGCCAGGTGTGCAGCAAAAACTGCGCGGATTTTCCCATGGCGCCCATGAACAGGAGCAGGCAGGCCACCGTCAGCGCATCGACATCCCAACTGAGGAAGTGAAAGCTCTTGCCGACCAGGCCCGGCGCCTGCGCGAAGACGGTGTCGAAATCGATCGCGCCGGTCAGATAGAACACCGCGAAAATGCCGAGCGAAAATCCGAAATCGCCGACCCTGTTGATGATGAATGCTTTGATCGCCGCGGCGTTCGCTTCCGGCTTGTGGTACCAGAAGCCGATCAGGAGATAGCTCGCCAGCCCCACGCCTTCCCAGCCGAAGAACATCTGCAACAGATTGTCCGCCGTCACCAGCATCAGCATGGCGAAGGTGAAGAACGACAGGTAGCAGAAGAACCGCGGGCGGTAGGGGTCATCGGCCATGTAGCCGATCGAATAGATGTGCACGAGCGACGAGACGGTCGTCACCACCACCAGCATGACGGCGGTCAGCGAATCGATGCGCAGCGCCCATTCGGAATGCAGGTCGCCGAAGGTGATGAACGAGAACAACGGAATGCGGGCTTCGTGCCCGGCAATGCCGACGTCGAAGAAGGCGTACCAGGACATCACGCACGCGATCACGAGGAGCGTCGAGGTGATCAGCTCGGCGACCCGAGAACCGGCGGCTGGCGCGGTATCAGATTCTTCTTCATGGGTACTGGGAACCGTGGCGTGCGACACGTAGGGCGACGGCGCGGCGTGCGGCTGGGCCTCCGGCACGAGCGGCGCGGCGTGATCGTCATGCGGCGGCGGCGGATTTGCGCCGGGAAAACGATTGCGCGCGCCGACCAGCGCGATCGCCCCCGCGATGATGGCGCCGAGGAGCGGCAGGACAACGATAGCCTCGTACATACCCCTCAGCCCTTCATGAGATTAATGTCCTCAACCGCGATCGAGCCGCGATTGCGGAAATAGGCGACGAGGATCGCGAGCCCGATGGCGGCCTCCGCAGCCGCCACGGTCAGTACGATCAGCGCGTAAACCTGCCCGACGATGTCGCCGAGGAACGTCGAGAACGCCACCAGGTTGATGTTGACCGCCAGCAAGATCAGCTCGAT
>DASZKX010000236.1:0-11112 GCA_035552735.1 Xanthobacteraceae bacterium | reverse complement strand
CGTCCACGATCAGAATCTTGCGGGTATTCGACATTATTGGCAGCCTGGAGCATTCATCATGCGGCGAAGTAGAACATTCGGGGCCAAAAGAGCAAGCAGGACTTGGCCTTGAGATGAATCGCCCCGGCGCCTGCGACCCGCTAAGGAAGCTGATGCGGCAATTGGTCTTTTCTCTGATCCGCGTGCGCCGGGGGGCGGCCGGGGTGAGCCGCGGCGTGTTGTTGGCCGGCGGGCGCCCCATCCCGGTGGTGCTCGGCCGGGCGGGCGTCGCGGCCGGCAAGCGCGAGGGCGACGGTTCGACGCCGCGCGGACGGTTCCGGCTCCTGCGCCTGTGGTGGCGTGCCGATCGGCTGCCGCGGCCCTCTACCCACCTGCCGGTCCGGCGCATCGATGGGGCGATGGCCTGGTGCGAAGATCCCGCCGACCGCCGCTACAACCGCCCGTTCAGCCGGTCGGCCAATGAACCAGGCGACCACCTCTGGCGCGATGACCACCTCTACGACCTGGTGATCGAGATCTCGCACAATACGCGGCCGCGGGTCGCGGGTCGCGGCAGCGCCGTGTTCGTGCACATGGCGCGGCCCGACCGGTCCGCCACTGCCGGTTGCGTGGCGCTCGATGCGAAGGATTTGCAGCGCCTCCTGCGCCGGCTGGGGCCACATACGCGGATCGACATCGGGCCGTAGGGGCTACGCCCGCTCCCCGAAAATGGCCGTGCCGATCCGCACATGGGTGGCCCCGAACGTGATCGCCAAGGCGAAATCGGCGCTCATTCCCATGGAGAGGAGGCGCAAGCCGTTGCGGCGCGCGATCTTGGCGGTGAGGGCGAAATGGGGCGCCGGGGGTTCGCCCATGGGCGGCAGGCACATCAGGCCGCCGACCGGCAACCCGTAGGTGGAGCGGCAGCGCTCCAGGAAGTCGTCGGCCTCCTGCGGCAGCACGCCCGACTTCTGCGGCTCGCCGCCGGTATTGATCTCGGCGAACAGGAGCGGGGTGCGGCCCTGCCGGGCGATCTCGCGGGCCAAAGCCTCGCACAGCGAGGGCCGGTCGACCGAATGAATGGCCTCGAACAAGGCCACCGCCTCCTTGGCCTTGTTGGACTGCAGCGGCCCCACGAGATGCAGCTCGGTGCCCGGATATTGCGCCTTCAAGGCTGGCCACTTTCCCATCGCCTCCTGCACCCGGTTCTCGCCGAAGACGCGCTGACCCGCCGCCAGCATCGGGGCGATTGCGTCTGCCTCAAAGGTCTTCGAGACCGCCACCAGGGTCACCTCGGCCGGGTCGCGCTGCGCCTTGGCGCAGGCCTCCGCGATGTCCTGGCGCACGGCCGCGAGCCGGGATGGGGCGTCGGCCTTGTCCTGAGACTGATCTTGCGTGCGAACCATGGCCGTCATTTCACCATCGCTTTCGCTTCCAGATAGCACAGCTGCGGGCGCCCGGCGCGAAGCGCCCGGGTGCCGGGCGCCAGGTGCTCGCCAAGCGCCCGGGCGTTGACCAGTCCGCGCCTTTCGTGGCCTAACTCGGCCCGCATTTCTGACAGCCGGATCGATCCCTCAATATGACCACCGAGCGCTACAACGCCCGCGACGCCGAAACCCGTTGGCAGAAGATCTGGGACGACCAGGACATCTTCGCCACCCGCAACGGCGCGCCGGGCCCGAAATACTACGTGCTGGAAATGTTCCCGTACCCGTCGGGACGCATCCACATGGGCCATGTGCGCAACTACACGATGGGCGACGTGGTGGCGCGCTACAAGCGCGCCATGGGCTTCAACGTGCTGCATCCCATGGGCTGGGATGCTTTCGGCATGCCGGCCGAGAACGCCGCCATGGCCAACAAGATTCATCCCAAGACCTGGACCTACGAAAACATCGCCGCCATGAAGGCGCAGCTCAAGTCGATGGGCCTGTCGCTCGACTGGAAGCGCGAGATCGCCACCTGCGATCCAAGCTACTACCAGCACCAGCAGAGGATGTTCCTCGATTTCTGGCGGGCCGGCCTGGTGGAGCGCAGGAAGTCGAAGGTGAACTGGGATCCGGTCGACCAGACCGTGCTCGCCAACGAGCAGGTGATCGAGGGCCGCGGCTGGCGCTCCGGCGCCCTGGTGGAGCAGCGCGAGCTGACCCAATGGTTCTTCAAGATCACGGCCTTCGCGCAGGATCTGCTGGATTCCATCGACCGCCTCGAGCGCTGGCCCGAGAAGGTGCGCATCATGCAGCGCAACTGGATCGGCCGCTCCGAGGGCCTCTTGATCCGTTTCGCGCTCGCGGCCGCGACCACGCCCAATGGCGCGAGCGAGCTCGATGTCTTCACCACGCGGCCCGACACGCTGTTCGGGGCGAAGTTCCTGGCGCTGGCGCCGGACCATCCGCTCGCGCTCGAAGCCGCGGCGAAGAATCCGGCGCTCGCCGCCTTCATCGCCGAGTGCAGGCTGACCGGCACCGCCCAGGAGCTGATCGACAAGGCCGAGAAGCGTGGCTTCGACACCGGGATGAAAGCCATTCATCCCTTCGATCCGAACTGGCAGTTGCCGGTCTATGTCGCAAATTTCGTTCTGATGGACTACGGCACCGGCGCCATTTTCGGTTGCCCGGCGCATGACCAGCGCGACCTCGACTTCGTCAACAAATATGGCCTCGGCAACACGCCAGTGGTGTGTCCGCCCGGCCAGGATCCTCATGCCTTTGTCATCACCGACATCGCGTACGACGGCGACGGCCGCATG
Source organism: Xanthobacteraceae bacterium (assembly GCA_035552735.1). Taxonomy (GTDB): domain Bacteria; phylum Pseudomonadota; class Alphaproteobacteria; order Rhizobiales; family Xanthobacteraceae; genus VAZQ01. The sequence continues at coordinate 8,384 of DASZKX010000236.1, read as the reverse complement.
ATCAACTCGCGCTTCCTCGACGGCATGACGATCGCGCAGGCCAAGGAGGAAGTCGCCCGCCGGCTTGAGGCTCAGACGCGCGGCAACCGCCCGGTCGCGGTCCGCCAAGTGAACTTCCGGCTGCGCGACTGGGGCATCTCGCGGCAGCGCTATTGGGGCTGCCCGATTCCGGTCATCCATTGCGAGGCTTGCGGGGTCGTGCCGGTGCCGCAGGCGGACCTGCCGGTACGGCTGCCGGACGATGTGGAGTTCGATCGGCCCGGCAACCCGCTCGACCGGCATCCGAGCTGGAAGCAGGTCGCCTGCCCGAGCTGCGGCGGGCCGGCGCGGCGCGAGACCGACACCATGGATACGTTCGTGGACTCGTCGTGGTACTTCGCGCGCTTCACCGATCCCTGGCTCACGACCGCGCCGACCGAAAGGGCCGCGGCCGATGCCTGGCTGCCGGTCGATCAATATATCGGCGGCATCGAGCATGCGATCCTGCATCTGCTGTACAGCCGCTTCTTCACCCGCGCCATGAAGGCGACCGGCCTGGTCGGGCTCGACGAGCCGTTCGCCGGGCTGTTCACCCAGGGCATGGTGGTGCACGAAACCTATCGCCGGGCGAATGGCGAACATGTGCTGCCCTCCGAGGTGACGATCGAAACCAAGGGCGACCAGCGCGTCGCCAAGCTGACCGGGACCGGCGAGGCGATCGAGATCGGCCCGATCGAGAAGATGTCGAAGTCCAAGCGCAACACGGTCGATCCCGACGACATCATGGGGACCTATGGGGCGGATGTGGCACGCTGGTTCGTGCTGTCGGATTCGCCGCCCGAAGGCGATGTGATCTGGAGCGACAAGGGGGTGCAGGGAGCCTGGCGTTTCGTGCAGCGGCTGTGGCGTCTGGTGGCCGACGCCGCGCTGGTGGCGGCAGACAAGGACATGCCGCGCCCGCCGGAGTTCAGTCCCCCCGCCCTGGGGTTACGCAAGGCCGCGCACCGTGCGCTGGCGCACGTCTCGGAGGACATCGAGCGCCTGCGCTTCAATGTCTGTGTCGCCCACATCCACGAATTCGCCAATGCGTTCCAAACCTCGCTGGCCGAACTCGAAGCTCCGCCAACGGCCGACTATCGCTGGACGGTGCGGGAAGCCGCCGGCATCCTGGTGCGGCTGTTCCACCCCATGATGCCGCATCTGGCCGAGGAATGTTGGTCGGTACTGGGCTACACCGCCCTGCTGGCGGCCGAGACCTGGCCGGTGCTCGAGCCGGATCTGCTCCAGGAGGACACGGTCACACTTCCGGTCCAAATCAATGGTAGGAAGCGGGCCGATGTCACGGTGGGGCGGGATGCCACAATTCCCGAGATTGAGGCTGCCGTTCTGGACCTCGATGCTGTAAAACGGGCGCTTGACGGCAAGGTGCCCAAGAAGGTGATCGTTGTCCCGCATAGGATCGTCAATGTGGTGGCCTGATCGACGCAGCACTGGTAACCGGATCGCCCGCTTGGTTGCGACCTTGGGGGTGGCGGCAAGCGCGGGCGGATGCTTCCAGCCGCTCTACGCCGACCGGACCTTGGACGGCAGCGCGGGCCCGGGCCTGCGTGGCGCGCTCGGCGCCGTCGACGTCAAGCAGATCGAGGCCGGCAAGGCCAGCGACGAGGCGCGCTTGGCCGTGGAAATTCGCAACGCTCTGATCTTCGATCTCACCGGCGGCGGCCCGCCGCCGCGACCAGCCTACAACCTGGTCATCCGCACGACCTCGACGGTCGCCGACATCATCGTCGATACCACCACCACGCGGCCGTCGATCGAGAATTACGGCATCAACGCCTCCTTCACGCTCACCGAGATCGCATCCCAAAAGGCGGTGGTCACTGGCCAGACCTTCGCACGTGTGTCCTACGACATTCCGGGCCAGGAGCAGCGCTTCGCCCGCATGCGCGGCCTGCGCGACGCCGAGACCCGCGCCGCCAAGGTGATCGCGGACAATATCCGGTCCCGGCTGGCGTCCTATTTCGCGGCCGGCACCTGAAGCCGCCGCCGCACTTGGTGTTTCGGCCCTTTCATCTCGTCACCTCGGAACCGCCAACCTCGGAATCGCCATGACGGCACTCAAGGCCGGACAGGTCGATGCATTCGTGGCGCGTCCTGATCGGGCGCGACCGGTCGTGCTGGTTTTCGGTCCCGATGCCGGGCTGGTGCGCGAGCGCGCGGAAGCCCTGATCCATGGCGCGGTCGACGATCCGCGCGACCCGTTTGCACTGGCGCGGCTGGGCGGCGACGAGCTCGCGGCCGAGCCGATGCGGCTGGTCGAGGAGGCCAACACGATACCGATGTTCGGGGGCCGCCGCGCCGTCTGGGTCAAGGCCGGCAGCCGAAATTTTGTGCCCGCCGTCGAGGCCCTGGTGGCGGCCGCCCCGCCCGAATGCCGGGTGGTGATCGAGGCCGGCGACCTCAAGCGCAACGCGCCGCTGCGCGTCCTCTGCGAGCGCGCCCCCAATGCGGTGGCGTTGCCCTGCTATGCGGACGGCGATCGCGATATCCAGCGCCTGGTCGACGACGAGATGCGCGAGGCCGGTCTTGCGATCACGCCGGACGCCCGCGCCGCGCTGGTGCCGCTCCTGGGCGGCGACCGGCTGGCGTCCCGCGGCGAAGTGCGCAAGCTCGCGCTGTACGCGCGCGGCCAGGCGCGGGTCGAGCTCGACGACGTGATCGCGGTGGTGACCGACGCCTCCACGCTCGCGCTCGACACGCTGATCGATGCGGCTTTCGCGGGCCGCTCCGGCGATGTCGAGATTCAATTCAACAAGGCCCAAACCGCCGGCACATCGCCCGCCAGCATCATCTCGGCGGGGCTGCGTCAGATCAGCACGCTGCACAAAGCACGGCTCGCCATCGAAGAGGGCAAGAGCATCACGGCAACGCTCGACACCATGGTGCCGCCGGTCCATTTCAGCCGCAAGGCCGCGGTCGAGGTCGCGCTCAAGAGCTGGACGGCGGCCCGCCTGGAGCGCGCCATGATGCAATTTGCCGACGCGTCGTTCGAAGCGCGCCGCATGGCGGATCTCGCCGATACCATCGCGCAGCGCGTGCTGCTGTCGCTCGCGGTGACAGCCCGGCGCAAGGGGTGAGCTGACTTTGTTGCGTTGTGGCGGTTTCACGGCATCAAGTAGCGAACGCAGCTTCCATCCCGCGATTCGATGCCGTCTGTTCCGCTAACGTCCCGGTCTGTTCCCGGGGAACGAATCGACACAGGACGAAGGTCGTGAATGTATTCGTTGTCAGCGGGTTAATTAAGCGGCGCGCATGAGTTGGCGCGTGCTATCGGGAAAGCCCTGCGGCCCCTGGGAATGCCTTCACGGCGTTTCCAGCCGCCGGATCACTTCGTCGAGCTGCTCGACGTCGCGATACCGAATGGTGAGCACGCCGCCTTGGCCGCGGTGATCGATCGCCACCGCGAGGCCGAGCGCGTCCGACAGCCGCCGTTCGAGCGCCGCCGTGTCGGCATCCTTGGTGATGCGCTGGCGCGATTTGATCGACTTGCCGGAGGCCTGCGCGCGCTCCTGTGCCAACGCCTCGACCTGGCGCACGTTGAGGCCGCGCTCCATGATCTCGCGCGCGAGCCGCTCCGGATCGGGCTGGCCGACCAGCATGCGGGCATGGCCGGCCGAGATCTTGCCGGCCCCAATATAGTCTTGCACGGATTGCGGCAGCTTGAGCAGACGTAGCGTATTGGCCACGTGGCTGCGGCTCTTGCCCACCATCTTGGCGATGGCGTCCTGGCTGTGCTGGAACTCGTTCACCAGCGCCTGGTAGCCGGCCGCCTCCTCGAGCGGATTGAGGTCCGAGCGCTGCACGTTCTCGATGATGGCGAGCTGCAGGGCTTCGTCGTCGCTGACATCGAGCGGAACGATCGGCACCGCGTGCAGGCCGGCGCGCTGCGCGGCCCGCCAGCGCCGCTCGCCCGCGATGATCTCGTAGGAATCGGGGGCGCCGGGCACCGGGCGCACCACGATCGGCTGAATGATGCCGCGCTCGCGCATGGAGGCGGCGAGCTCGTCGAGCTCGGTCTCGGGAAAATTGCGGCGCGGATTGCGCGGATTGGGCCGCAGGAACTCGATCGGAACGCGACGTTGATTGCGTCCCTGCTCGACCTTCTTGGTTTCGTCGCCGACATCGCCCATGAGCGCGGCAAGGCCGCGTCCCAATCGCGATCTCCCGGCCTCGTCTGCCATGTTGGCGTCTCCCGAGCTCGTCATCACGCGGCTTTCAACAAATCTCTTACTGTTTGGTACTGTTTCGAACTTGGGGACCGCCGGCGGCCCGGAAGGGTGGAGCGAAACTGCTTGGCGGTATCTTCCGATCCGGCCTCAAGACGCTTGTTGCGGCGGTGGCGGCGGCAGGCCGCTCGCGGCTTCCGCGCGCAGCTCCTTCTCGCGCTGAATGACCTCGGTGGCGAGCCGCAGATAGGCTTCGCTGCCGACGCATTTCAAATCATAAACCAGCACCGGCTTGCCATAGGATGGGGCTTCCGACACCCGCACATTGCGCGGGATGATGGTGTCGTAGACCTTGCGGCCCATGAATTCGCGAACGTCCGCCACCACCTGATTGGCGAGATTGTTGCGTGCATCGTACATGGTGAGCACGATGCCATGAATGGTGAGGCCGGGATTGAGCGTCTCTCTGACCTGCTCGACCGTCTTGATGAGCTGCGACAAGCCTTCCAGCGCGAAGAACTCGCATTGCAGCGGGACCAGGATGGCGTTGGCGGACGCCATGGCGTTGACGGTGAGCAGATTGAGCGAAGGCGGGCAGTCGACCAGCACATAGGTGAAGTCGACCCAATCGGGCCGGCCCGTGTTCAGCGGCGCGAGCGCGTTGCGCAGCCGGAACGCGCGGTCGCGTGCCTGCCCGATTTGCAGCTCGAGTCCGGACAGATCGAGGGTGGAAGGTGCAATGAAGAGGCGCGGAACCGCGGTCGGCAGCACCGCATCGCGCAACGTCGCCTCGCCGATGAGCACATCATAGGTGGAGTGGCGGCGGCTGCGGCGGTCGATGCCGAGCCCGGTCGAGGCATTGCCCTGCGGATCGAGATCGACGATCAGCACCTGCTCCCCGATGGCGGCGAGCGCGGTGCCGAGATTGATCGCCGTCGTGGTCTTGCCGACGCCGCCCTTTTGGTTGGCCACAGCCAGCACACGCGGCAGCTTGGGGGCCGCACCCAAACCCGCCGGTGAAGCGTTCCCGGCCCGTTCAGTCGCAGGAGCATCCCTCGTTTGTGTCATGGACCCAAATCCGCCCCGCAGAGACCTCGCCCGTTCAAGACTTATGGCACAGTAACCCGCGGTTCCAATGCACGGACCATCACGATGCGGGCTTTGGGATCGGTCCTGCTGGGGACGAGATCAACCGTCATATTCCAACATCTAGAGGCTTCAGTCAATTCAACCTCTACATCTTGTCCCTTCGGAAACAGACCCAGCGCTCCCCGCTTCAACAGAGGCAGGCACTGGCCGAGCAGCGAGCTTAAGGGAGAAACCGCCCGGGCGGTCACAATGTCGGGCCTGCCGGCAAAACTTTCCACGAAATTCTCCATCCGCACCGCGTGCACCACAGCCGGCGCTTCGGTCGCCGCCACGGCCTCACGTAGGAATCCAGCCTTTTTGGTGCTGCCCTCGACCAAGTGAACCAGCCGACCGCTCTTTCCATATAGCGCACACGCGATCACCAGGCCCGGAAATCCGCCGCCGGTGCCGAGGTCGACCCAGAGTTTCGCCTCCGGCGCCAGAACGAGAAGCTGCAGCGAATCGGCGATATGCCGCGTCCAAAGCGTCGGCACCGTCGAGGGCGCGATCAAATGCGTGATCTGCTGCCATTTCAACAGCAGCGCCACGAAGCGATCGAGCCGCGCCACTGTTTCACGTGAAACAGGCGTGAGCGCCAGCGCGCGGTCGCGATCGGAGCTGAGGTCGGGGAGGGACATGGAAACGATTCACACGGGTTCGAAACAGTCGACGTATTTGACCGACTTCATCCTGAAGGAGCGCGCTCCTGAGCTTGTCGAAGGAGGCGCGCGTCTCGAAGGATGGGCTGCGAGTGCGTACGGTACATCCATCCTCGAGACGCATCGCTGCGCGATGCTCGTCAGGATGAGGCTTCCTCAGGATGAGGCTGATGATTGTGCCGAAGCCTTCGGACTGCGTCGATTCCGCCGAATATGTGCCAGCAGCAAGCCGAGCGCGACTGGTGTCATGCCGTCGATGCGACCGGCTTGTCCGATCGTGCGCGGCCGCACGGCCTGCAGCTTTTGCTTGATCTCATTGGAAAGCCCACCGAGCTGCGCGTAATCGATTGCTTCGGGAAGCTCGAGCCCTTCGTCGCGACGGAACGCAACGATGTCGGTGGCCTGGCGGTCCAGATAGACCGCATATTTGGCATCGGTCTCCAGCTGCTCTGCGATCTTGGGCGCAATCGCATGGAAGTCCGGCCAGACGCGGGCCAGCTCCGGCACCCCGATGTTCGGATGGGACAGCAGCTCGAAACCGCTGCGCCGCTGGCCGTCCTGGTTGAGGGCAAGTCCGTGCCGCTTGGCTTGCGTCGGGGTGAGCGAAACGGAGGTCGCATAGGCGTGGGCCCGCGCGAGCGCCGTCATTTTCTCGGCATACCGGTGTTGACGGTCGGGCCCGACGCAGCCGATCGCGATGCCCTTGTGGGTCAGGCGTTGGTCCGCATTGTCGGCCCGCAGCGTCAGTCGATACTCCGCCCGCGAGGTGAACATGCGGTAGGGCTCGGTGACCCCACGGGTCACCAGATCGTCGATCATCACCGCCAGATAGGCTTCGGCGCGGTCGAAGGTGATCTCGCGCCCCTCGCCTGCCCGAGCCGCAGCGTTGAGGCCCGCCAGCAATCCCTGGGCGGCCGCTTCCTCATAGCCGGTGGTGCCATTGATCTGTCCGGCCAGGAAAAGCCCGCGCAGGCGCTTTGTCTGCAAGGTGGGCTCAAGCTCGCGCGGATCCACATAGTCGTATTCGATCGCATAGCCGGGCCGGAGCACGATGGCCTTTTCCAGGCCCGCAATGGTGGCGACCAGGGCACGCTGGACCTCCTCGGGCAAAGCGGTCGAAATGCCGTTGGGGTAGACGGTCGGATCGTCGAGCCCCTCGGGCTCCAAAAAGATCTGGTGACCATCGCGCTCGCCGAAACGCACGATCTTGTCCTCGACCGAGGGGCAGTAGCGCGGACCACGGCTCGAGATCTGCCCGGAATACATGGGCGAGCGGTGGACATTGTCGCGAATGATCTGGTGGGTGGCGGGATTGGTGCGGGTGATGCCGCACTCCACCTGGCGGTTTTCGATCCGCTCTGTCAGGGTTGAAAACGGCTCCGGCGGCTCATCGCCGGGCTGCATCTCGACCGCCCCCCAATCGATGCTGCGCCCGTCGAGCCGTGGCGGGGTGCCGGTCTTGAGCCGGCCCAGCGCAAATCCCAGCCGCTCGAGGGTGAGCGCAAGTCCGATCGCGGGCGCCTCGCCCACCCGTCCGGCCGCGATCTTCTGCTCCCCGATATGGATGAGCCCGCGCAGGAAGGTTCCGGTCGTGAGCACGACCGCGGCCCCGCCGATCTCCCGGCCGTCGCGGAGCCGCAAACCCGTGACGCTGCAGTCCGCGATCATCAGATCGTCGGCCTCGGCCTCGATCACAGTGAGATTTGGGGTCTCCGCGACGGCCTGCTGCATGGCAGCCGCGTAGCGGGCGCGATCCGCTTGGGCGCGCGGCCCGCGCACCGCCGGCCCCTTACGGCGATTGAGCACCCGGAATTGAATGCCGCCGCGATCGGCCACGCGGCCCATGAGGCCATCGAGCGCATCGATCTCCCGCACCAGATGACCCTTGCCGAGGCCCCCGATCGCCGGATTGCACGACATGGCACCGATAGTGGCGAAGCGGTGCGTGACCAGAGCCGTCACCGCGCCCATGCGGGCCGCTGCCGCCGCCGCTTCGCAGCCGGCGTGGCCACCGCCTACGACAATCACGTCAAATTCGGCATCCATCGCAAATCGTCTCCACGCAGCGTGTTTGTATTCAAGCGGACCACAGAGGTCAAAAGGCATGCCCGGATCCGAGCGAGCCGGAGCGTTTCACGTGAAACATCGTTGACAGTTCGTTTCGCAGTCGAGGCACCCGACCAGGGTGGGCCACCGGCCCGCGCGGTCACTGGCTCAGTCGGCCATTCGAGTTCGGCTTCCGGCTGAGACGGTTTGCGGCCGGGTCACTTGCCGATGCAGAAATCTCGGAAGATCACGTCCAGCACATCCTCGACCCCGATGCGCCCGGTCAACCGTTCGAGCGCCCGCGTGGCGAGCCGGATCTGCTCGGCGACCAGCTCCTCGCCGCCCC
>DASZKX010000235.1:0-4465 GCA_035552735.1 Xanthobacteraceae bacterium | reverse complement strand
TCGTTCATCGGGCCGCGGCGGTTTGCTGCCGCCGCGAGGGTACGGCCGCGATCTCGGCGATCAGCTTCTTGACGATGGCCTTGCCGAACGCATTGAAATCCTCGGCCACCATCACGAACGCGCCGGGACCGGCGATGACGTTGTCCCGGTAGTATTTCTCCAGGCCCCCGGGCGGATTGGTGTGCTCGGCATTGAAGAGCAGCCGGCTGTCGCTCAGGATCACCAGGCCGTTGACGATCGTCCCCTTGGCGACCACATCGTCCCGGGAGGCACCGACGTCGCGGCCCGCATTGTTGGTGCCGTCGCCGGAAACATCGATGATGTGGCGGGGAGCGCGGAACGGCGAGTGCTCGAGCTGGGCTTGCGCGAACTCGATGCCGCCGCTGATCGAGGTGCGGTCGGCGAAGGATCGCGGGGCTTCGACGATCTGGTCGCCGAAACGACGCGCGCTGCCGGCGCCGTCGATGACCGTCCAGTCGATCACCACCTTCTGCGCCCCGAAGCCCGACCATTCCACGAAGTTGAGCGCGATCTTCTGATTGGGGCCGGACTTGATGGCGTCCAGCACGCCGCGATTGGAGATCGCGGCCACGTAGCCGTCACGCTGCAGCATGAATTTGGCCTGATCGATGCTGCGCGAGACGTCGACCGCGAGAACCAGCAGCAGATCGACGTCCTCGTCGGCACGCGCGAACGGAACCTCCGCCAGGATCAGCGCGGAGAGCGCCAGCAGACAGCGAAGTATCCGCATCATGGCTGCACTTTCGTACCTATCGCCTGCCGGTGCGATCGGGTAGCGATGGGGCATGTTTGCGAAAGGTCGCCCTGACGGCCAGATTAGCCGACTTCGGCCGCCTTGCGTACCGGAGATCGGGTCACATCACCGGCATTCTTCCGTTACGACGCGGCTCGGCGGGAAAGTCACCTCGATCAGCGTGCCGGCCCGGGGCACGCTCTTGATGCTGAAGATCGCATGATTGGCCTCGGCCAGCGCCTTGGTGAGCGGCAGGCCGATACCGCTGCCGGCCGGGCCCGGGCGGAGCGTGCTGGCGACCTGCCGGAACGGCTGCAGGGCGAGCGCGATCTCCTGCTCGCTCATGCCGATGCCGTTGTCGCGCACCCGCAACGCCACCGCGCCCGCATCCGTGAGGGTGGTCGAGACGATCACCTGTCCGCCAGTGCCGGTGAACCTGATCGAATTGGAGATCAGGTTGAGCACGATCTGCCTGACCGAGCGCGCGTCGGCGACCACTGACGGCAGCCGGGGCGACAGCGAGGTGCGGACGATGATGCGCTCGCGATTGGCCTGCGGCTGCATGATCGCGACGCATCGCTGGGTGAGGGCATTGAGCGATACGGCGGCCAAGTCGAGCTCGAGCTTGCCGGCCTCGATCTTGGATAAATCGAGCAGATCGTTGATGAGCGACAGCAAATGCTCGCTGGAGCTCTGGATGTCGACGAGATATTGCCGGTAGCGCTCGTTGCCGACGGGACCGAACTTTTCCTGCGCCATGATTTCGGAAAAGCCGATGATGGCGTTGAGCGGCGTTCGGATCTCGTGGCTGATCCTGGCCAGGAAGTCGGACTTGGCCGAAGACGCCTTCTCGGCTTGGCGCTTGGCCGACTTGAGCTCGAGAATCTCGGCTTGCGTGCGCGCGAGGGCCGAAGGCGGTTCGGCCACGCCCGCTTCAAGCGCGTGGTCCCGTGTCAGTTGATCCTTTGACGACTGATCCGGAGGCGGTTCCTCGGCCGCCTCCGTCAAGCCCGCGTTGACGGCCAGCAATGGGGGCCGCGGACCCGTCGCGGCCAGACGCTCGTGCAGCTTGCGCGTGAGCTCATGAAAGGCGTTGCGCTCGACCGGGCTCAGGGCCGGAGCGATCGGCTCGTCCGTCGGGCGCAACGGCACGACGTTCTCGGAGACAGGTGTCCCCGCTGGCCCTGCGGGCGCAGGGTGGCGGGCCCGGCAGATCCCGAAACCGCGGTAGCCGCGGAAGATGCGCTCGCGGTCGAAGACCGGGAGTCCGGAAAGCTCGACCACGAGCCGTCCGCAGCCATCGCCCACCGGCCAGGCGATGCTGAGCCCGCTCCAGGTGTCACGGCTGGCGAGCGCGAGCGCGATCTGGCCCTCGGGATCGAGAGCAAGCGCGGCCGCCAGCTGCGGCCAGGGGCGGCCGAGCGCGGCCGCTGTCGCCTTACCCGTCAGGGCCACGAATTCCTCGGAATCGACCGTGAAGCGATGCTCGGCATCCACTTGCCATACAAAACGCAACGGCGGGCTTCGCCCGCTCGCGGCGGTCTTGGCGGGAGCGGATCGCGCCGGATCGCTCTCCGCCGGCGGGCGCGCGGCGGCTCGCGCTGCGGCGGCCGGCCCGGTTTGCCATGGCGTCCCGAAGATGGCGATCAAGATCGTCGCGGCCTCCACGTCGACGCGCTCGATCGTCAGCGGACCAGCGCTGCTCGCCGTAATGGCGGCGCCAACTTGGCGCGCATCGGCGCCAAGCGCATCGGTGCCCGGCATCTCGGCGCCGAGGGCCGCGAGTGAGGTCGCGCCGCCAAGCCGCCGCCCGGCCGCCGCAGAGGCGTGGATGAGGTTCCCCTCCGACGAGAAGGCGGCAATCGGCTCCGCGCATTCGGCGAGCAGGCGGCGCACACGCTCGCTCAGCGGAAAGTTGTCGCCCGCGCGCTCGGTCGCGGCCACCAGGATGGCGCGGGTCTGATCGGAAAGCGTGATGCAGGAGCAAGCGCATGTGAGCAAGCCGTCGGTGCCGGCGCCGAGGCCGCGCAGCCGCTCGAAGCGCATGGCGCCGTCGGGCGGCAGGGTCGTGGCAAGGCGGGCGACCGCAATGGCGGCGGGCCCGCGCGATCCGAATGTGCTCGCTCTGATGGCCGCCGAAGCCGGGGCGTTGAAAATCGCCGCACCGGCGGGATTGGCCCACAGCAGCCGGGTCGCGTCGATCGACCACAGCCAAGCCGGTAATGCGCTCATCGCGCTCTCGGCCAGGCGTGGATGGCTCAGCCAAACCAGATTGCCGGCGGGCTCGCTCATCAGGATCTTGTTGTCATGCGGGCGTTGGATTCTCGATCTGGATTTCCAGGTAATCCGACGCCGCCGCCTGCGTCCACGGCGCCGCCCGGTTTACGGTCCGAAAACACTGGAAAACTCACATCCGGGCGCTGCCGGAGCCGGGGTCGAATTCATCGGTAAATCGATCGTGACGGCGGTTCCAGGCCTGATGGGGGAATGATAGCCTCGACGGATCGTTGAGGGGATCCATCGGCGCCGGCGGCTGAACGATCGAGCAAGAATCGAGCAAGAATCGAGCAAGAGCAGGAGACGACCATGGCGACGAACCGAGCCGAGCAGTTTCAGATTCCTCCCGAGATGCGCGCCTTCGCCGAGAAGAGCGTGGAGCAGGCCAAGCAAGCCGTCGAAGGCTTCATCTCGGCCGCTCAGCGCACGGTCAGCGCGCTGGAAGGGCAGGCCGAAACGGCCCGCAAAGGCGCCAAGGACGTGGGCGGAAAGGCCATGGGTTTCGCCGAGCAGAACATCGCGACCTCGTTCGAGTTCGCGCAGAAGTTGGTGCGCGCCAAGGATGTCCAGGAAATGCTCGAGCTGCAGGCTGCGTACATCAAGACTCAAATGCAGGCGCTGACGGAGCAGGCCAAGGAGCTCGGCCAGAGCTCCGGCAAGACGGCTGCTGATCCGCTGAAATCCTCGCATTAGGTCTCGTGGGGCAATCCCCAAGACCCCCGGCCGTCCAGGCGGCGCGGTCCGTTTGTGTCGATTGTGCGGCGCAATAATTTATATTGCGCCGCACTAATAATTGTGCCACATTTTAATAGATCGAGCGACCGCGGCTCTTCGGAATCGCGGTTATGGGCACTGTTATCAAATCGGGCACGGATCGGCTTCGGGCGGCGGATCCGGGATATGCCGTTTCGCCGCCCCCACCGCAAGGATGAGAGCCATGGAAGAAGCGACGACCAAAACGACGACCAAAACAATGTCATCGACAAAGCCCATGAGCGGGTTCAGCGGATCGGCGTTCGAGTTTCCGAAGTTCGGCATGCCGAACTTCGAGATGCCGAAGATGGAGATCCCCGCCGCCTTCCGCGAGTTCGCCGAAAAGGGCGTCTCGCAGGCGAAGGAGCACTACGAGAAGATGAAGACCGCCGCCGAAGAGTGCACCGGCTTGATGGAAGGCACCTACGCGACCGCCAGCAAGGGCGCCTCCGAATACGGGTTCAAGGTGATCGAGGCGGCGCGCATCAACACCAATGCGGCCTTCGATTTCGCCAGCGAATTGATGAACGCGAAGTCGTTCTCCGACTTCGTCGAGCTTTCGACCGCGCATAGCCGCAAGCAGTTCGAGACGCTGACCGCCCAAAGCAAGGAGCTCGCGGCTTTGGCCCAGAAGGTGGCGACCGAGACGGTCGAGCCGGTCAAGGAAAGCGTCAACAAGGC
>DASZKX010000234.1:0-19075 GCA_035552735.1 Xanthobacteraceae bacterium | reverse complement strand
GACCAGGAACGGATGCTGTTCAAGGAATTCGACACGCTCGATGCGGCGTTCGACTGGGCGCGGCATCTGACCGGCACCGGCCGGGTGCCGCTCATGATCGAGGGCGACGACGGCACCAGGCTCGACAAGCAGGACGTCGCGGCTGCGCTCGCGCACGCCGGACACGCCGCAGCCGGGCCAGCCGCGATCGATCAAAAGGCGTAGTCAAGCACAAGGCGTCGAGCTGGCTGCCCTGCGTGCCGGCATTCGTCCGCGCGGTGCCGACAGCGGCGCTGACACCGTGGAATTGCACAAAGCCAATAAATAAGACGCGTCAGCCGGTGATCTTCTTCCAACCGTCGCGTGCCATTCCGGTCAGGTTGTTCACGTTCTTGCCAACCACGTCCCAATTCACCATGGGCTGGGTCCCCGCCGTCTTATCCGCCACATAGGCGCCCCCGATGGTCAGCGCGCCACCAATGATGATGCCGAGAATGAGACGCATGCGACTTTCCCATAAGTTACCGTGCCAGCCGCCGGGCCGCGGCACGAATGTGATTGCCCCGGAAGATCGTTCACCGACCACTATGACGTTTGCCCGCGACCCGGAAGCGCCCGCCACCGGTAGCCCTTCGATTGCGACCGCCGGCGGCACCTCTGCGCAATACTACGACCCGCGCTGGCCGGCAACGCCGTCGCCCGCGATTGCATCAATTATGGGGGCTAATGCGGGTTTTGTTTGCGAGCCCGAAAAGGGCACTCAACGGGGCTCCGGCCAAGGGCGAGACGGCGCTTCAACAGAGCTTTTCAAGCCTTTGAAATCATCGAGTAATCGCTGCCGCAGCTCCGCGGGTTCCGAGGCGCTGCGGGGCTGAACTTTTTTGCGCCCGCCGGGCGATTTGGCTGCTATATTCGACGCCTGCGCGGAAATTCGCTGATGCATCGCACAAAGCAAGAAGGTGATCCGGGTGTTTGAGTTCGAGACTTCCATGTTGAAAACGCACAAGTTCCAGATCGGACAGACCGTGTGTTTCACGTCGCGGCCGATTGGGCATATGGCCGTGAACGATACCTATCAGATTGTGAAGCTGCTTCCGTCCGACGGCGACGATTATCAATACCGCATCAAGAGCGCGAACGAAGCCTTCGAGCGCGTGGCCAAGGAAAGCCAGCTCGACCGCTATTGATCAGGAGTGGGGACGCGCGATCGGGTGACGGGCGACGGCCGACGATACGCGGCCGAATTCCGTCCTGGTGGTGGCAGGAATGGGACACATGTCCGGTTTGGCCGACTCGTGGAGTCCGGGCTTCGACCCGGCGCATGGAATATTGGTGCTGCCCCTGTGGTCGGCGGCGGTCACCGCGGCACTCTTTGCTGCCTACTGCGTGTTTGTTCTGGCCCGCGCCGGACGCGACGGCATCGGCGAGGCGTTCTCACGCGCCGGCTTGCTGTTGGTCGGCGGTGCGGTGGCCTGGATCGTATTGGACGCGACGTCCGCCGGCACCTTCGCGGCCCAGCGCCGCGTGCTCGATGCGCGCTTGCTGGAAATGACCACGCGCGCGCTCATGCCGGGCTCGCCGCTGGCCTGTCTCGATGCGACCGCCGGCGAATTGGTCGAGGCGTCCTGCGAGAGGGCCCTGTTCGCCAGCCCCGAGGCCGTTGCGGCATCGGTGGCTTATGTGTCCGCCCAGCTTTCGTTCCTCGCTGACGGCAGCGAATACGAGCGTCGCAGCGGCGCGAACTATGAATCGGCGCTGAGCAACTTGCGCCACGCGATCGAGACCGACCGTTTCGGCATCGTTGCGCATGTGCTGGCGGAGCGCGATGGCTGCACGGTCGACCGATGCGTCGGCTTCGGGCTGCTGCGGGATACCAGCCAGGTGAGCGAAAATCTGAGCGAGCACAGATACGAGTCCACCGTCCTGCATCACGCCAGCGAGTGGCTGCAGTCGGCGCTCTCCATGGTGGCGTCCAACACGGTTGCGTCGCCGCCGCTGGCTCCGCCGCCCGCGCCGGCGCCGAATTCGGCCGCCATGGCTTCAGCCGCCGCGCCTTTGCCCAAGACGGCGCCCAACGGCCTCTTCTTCCCGTCGTCGGCGTCTATTCCGCCGGTGAGCATCATGAATGCCGAGCCGACCGGACCGGCCCCGCAGGCTGCTGCTCCGGCCGATGCGCCCGCCAAGCCGCCGACGGTCGGCGCGCGCAAGCCGGCCCCCGCGAGCCAGCAGGCGCGCCGACCGGCCAATCCGGCTCCGTCCGCGCGGCCGCCAGCGCCGGAGCAAGCCAGCGATCAATGATTCGCGAACGCTGACGCCGGTCCTTCAAATCCCTGCCGGGCACATCACGGCGTTCCGGCTCTGTGCAAATCCCGTTTCATGGACATCCAGGTCGGTAGATTTCCCATCGTGCCGCTTCATCTCATCAAGCTCTGCGTCGGCTGCGACTCGGTAAAGGATCTGGAGGACTGGATTCGCACGCGGCTCAAGGAGCGCAAGCGCCGCGGCCTCACCCGCGAGCACTTGCATACGACCCGCATGGTTCCGAAACGCGCCGCTGAGCTCACGGATGGCGGCTCGCTCTATTGGGTCATCCGGGGCCAGGTCACGTGCCGGCAACGGATCCTCGCGGTGCGCCCCTTCACCGACAAGGATGGTGTCGGCCGCTGCCGCTTGGCGCTCGAGCCGAAGTTGACCCTGGTCGAGCCGCGTCCCTGGCGCGCCTTCCAGGGTTGGCGCTACCTGCCCGGGGAGGACGCGCCCCGCGACCTCGACCGCGCCGCGCCGGGAGCCAAGATGATGCCGGAAGCGCTGCGGCGGGAGCTGCGCGATCTCGGCTTGTTGTGACGCCCGCTGCCGCTATTGCCCCCACTTGGCCAGGGCTTCGTCGATGGCCTTTTGGCCGGAGGCGCCTTTCTCGACGCTGAGCGTGTAGGCGGCGCCGTTCCCGAAGATGATGGTGAATTCGAGCCAGCTCTGCGTCCGCAGTCGCTGCACGTTCTGCTTTACGACGTCCTCCACCCCCAGCAGCCCGAACATGAACTGGCCCGGCGCGATGTTGATGCTGGTTCCGACCAGGGATTCACCGGCGTCGGTCTCCGCCGCCTTCATGGCGATGTTCGAGACTCTGGCGATGCCGCCGAACGGCAGGTCCTCCGGCTTCGCGAACCGCAATTCGAGCAGATGACTCATGCCGCCCGAATCCGCGACGCGGCTCAGTGTCATTGCCAGCGTGACGTGCGGATCCGGAATTTCAGCATCCAGCGTCACGACCATGTCCGATTTGCCGCCATTGGGCTCCATGCGGGTCCGCCAGACGGCCTTGCCCTCGACCGGCGTCCCGGTCCGGCCCGATTGACCTCCCTCGTAGAGAACCGCCCGTTCCGATTGGGAGGCGGCCTCGCCCGGCGCCCAGCCCAGCCAGCCAAAGTCGAGCGTGCCCACCACATAGGAATATCCGAGCGCCCCCACGCCGATCACCGCGGCGGCGACCAGCACGCAGACGATGGCAAGCCGGAGAAAGGGGCGGGACTTTAGCTCCTCTGCGTTCCAATCCGTCTCCGCGTCCTCAAGGTCCCCTGGCCGCGGGTCGACCGGCTGGCTGAGAGGCTGCCGGCCGGCCTCCGCATAGGAGGCATCCCAGCGTCGCCGTGCCGCACGCTGCGGCTCGCGATTCGCCTCCGTCGGGGCCGTGCGTTGAGGATCGTTGGCCGGCACCTGCGGAAATTCGCGCCTGAGCGCACGCGCCTTCTCGCGCGCGGAACTGGGCCAGGCGGCCTTCGGCTCGCGCTGCGGCCCGCGCCCTGCCGGAACGCCTTGGCCCGGAAACTCGATGCGCCCCATGGCGTCCCGGAAGGCCTGTTCCTCGCGGGCGATATCGGCGTCGGAGCACGGCGCGCTCGAAGAGATCAGGCGCTTGAGCAGGGCCTTGTGCTCCCGATCATAGACCACGCCGCGCGCCGCGTAGGCGTCGCGTTCCAGCGACTCGACGGCGCGCGACAGGAGTGTGTAGTAATCGATCCTCTGCACCATTGGACCGCAGACCCCGGCGTCTCATCAGCAACTTGTTTGGCTGAACATACTATCAGACCAGAACAGCGACTGGCACAGGCATCTTGGGTGCGCTGTGAACCAGACTGTAATGTTTTCGCTTGACTTGTGCCATTTGCTACGCGGTCGCGCCCCCCGCGCGCGCTCGAGCAAACGATCCGATGATCTCGCGCGCCTCGGCCGGCGTGGCGACCTGGTCGCCGAGGATCTCGATGATGCGGGCCGCCTTCTCGACCAGTGCCGCATTGCTGGGCGCGAGCTTGCCTTTCTCCAGATAGAGATTGTCCTCGAGGCCGACCCGCACATGGCCGCCGAGCAGCACCGCCTGCGCCACCATGGGAAACTGGTGGAGCGAGATCCCGAACGCGAACCAGGGCGATTCGGGCGGCAGCAGGTTGCGCATATAGCTCATGGCCTCGGGCGTGGCCGGCTGCCCCCAGGCGATGCCGAGACAGATCTGGAACATGCCGGGCCCCTTGATGTGGCCGGTCTCGATCAGGCGCTTGGCGAGCAGCAGGTGGCCGGTCTCGAACACCTCCAGCTCCGGCAGCACGCCGGCATCGCGGATCGCGACCGCCATGGCCTGCAGATGCTCGGGCGTGTTGATGAAGACGTAGGAGCCCATGTTCAGGCTGCCCATGTCGAGGCTGCAGATGTCGGGCCGCAGCTCGAGCACGTGGCGCACGCGCTCCTGCGGCCGCTTGAGGTTTGTGGCGGGACCGGGCGCGAGCGGATCGTCCGCGCCCGGCACGAAGCGCGCGCCCGGGCCGGTCGTCAGGTTGATCAGCACATCGCAGCCGCTGGCGCGGATGCGCTCGACCGTTTCGCGATAAAGCGCGCCGTCCATGCTGGGGCGGGTGGTCTGCGGGTCGCGGACATGGATATGGACGATGGCGGCGCCGGCCTTGGCGGCCTCGATCGAGGAGCGCGCGATCTGCTCGGGCGTCACCGGCACCGCCGGATTCTTGCCCGGCGAATCCGCCGAGCCGGTGACCGCGCACGAGATCATGACCTTGCGTTGCATGCCGTTGCCTCCCTGAGCCGCGCGCCGTTCAACCGGCGATGTTGCTTCACCCGACTGTCATTCGCCGCGCCAGAATGGCCTCCCTTGCGCGGGGCTTCAACTACGCCGCGACATTGTCGATCAAGCGGGTGCGGCCGAGCCGGGCCGCGACCAGCAGGCGGAGGGGGCCGTCCGGCGCCGATGCGATCGGGCGCAAGGTGTCGGCGTCGCGGGCTTCGAGATAGTCGAGGACGAAACCCGCTTGCTCGATTGCGGCGCGGCCTTGCGCGATGGCGCGTGCGGGTTCGGCACCGCGCGCAATCTTCCCGGCGCAGTCCGCGAGCACTCGATGCAGCGTCGGGGCAACGGCGCGCTCGGTCGCCGACAGATAGGCGTTGCGCGACGACATGGCGAGCCCGTCTGCTTCGCGCACGATCGGGGCGCCCAGAATCTCGATCGGCAGATCGAGGTCGCGTGCGAGCGCGGTGATGACCTTGAGCTGCTGGTAGTCCTTCTCGCCGAAGATCGCGATATCCGGCCGGCATTGCAGGAAGAGCTTGGCGACGACGGTCGCGACCCCGGCGAAGAAATGCGGACGGAATTTGTCCTCGAGCTCGACCCGTGCGGGTCCCTCCGGCACGATCCGGGTGGCGAAGCCCGGCGGATACATCGTCTCGGTCGCCGGAATCCAGATGAGATCGACGCCGGCTCCGGCGAGCGCCGCAAGGTCGGCGTCGAGCGTGCGCGGATAGGAGGCCAAGTCCTCGGTCGGCGCGAATTGGGCCGGATTGACGAATATCGAGACCATCACCTTGCGGGCGCGGGCGCGCGCCAATCGCACCAGCGCGAGATGGCCTGGATGCAGCGCTCCCATGGTCGGCACGAGCGCGATGGTCTGGCGCGCCTGACGAAGCCGCGCCACCGCCCGATGGAGTGCCGGAAGCGTGCGCACGACGCGCGGTTGCCGAGCCATGATGCCGCCTGACCGTGATGGGGCGCGGAATTTAGAGCATTTGCAGGAAAAGTGGACCCTTCTCCCCCACGGGCCCCCGCGGGGAGAAGGAGTGAGAGGCCCTGCGTCCCTGGAATATCAACTTTTGAAGATGTCTGCATTCCGGTGCGAAGGTCGGGACTACGTGGATGTGTTGGATGCCCGCCGCATTAATAGTTAAACCAACCGATCCGCGTCCGACCCTTGACCGCGCACCATGCCCGGATAGGAGTGATGGCAGCGAGGTGGCGTCATGTCCGTGCCAGCGAGTACGAGGCGGCCGGTCTCCGCGCACGTGATCGTGCTCGGCAACGAAAAAGGCGGCTCCGGCAAATCGACGCTCGCGATGCATGTGGCGGCCGCCCTCATGAGCGTGGGGCAGCGGGTCGCGACCATCGATCTCGACTCGCGCCAGAAGAGCTTCACCCGTTACGTCGAGTTTCGGCGCGATTGGGCCAAGCGCACCGGCCTCGATCTGAAAATCCCCACCCACGCCTGTATCGCGCGCGGATCGACGCTCAAGCTCGACGACAACGAGGCGATCGAAGCCGTCCAGTTCGCCGATGCGATTTCCGGGATCGAGCAAAACCACGATTTTGTCGTCATCGATACGCCGGGAGCCGACACCCATCTGGCCCGGCTGGCGCACTCGCTCGCCGACACGCTGATCACGCCGCTCAACGACAGCTTCGTCGACTTCGATGTGCTTGGCACGCTCGATCCGATCAACATGGTGGTCACCGGCGAGGGCCCCTATGCCCAGATGGTGCGGGATGCGCGCCGGCGGCGGCGGGAGATCGACTTCGTGCGGATGGATTGGGTCGTGGTGCGCAATCGTATGTCGCAGGTCGGTTCGCGCCGGGATGGTCTGGTCGGCGAGGGTCTCGAGCAGCTGGCGGCCCGGCTCGGCTTTCGCTGCCTCGAGGGATTTGCCGAGCGGCTCATCTATCGCGAGCTGTTTCCACGCGGCCTGACCGCCCTCGACCCGGCCGCTGACAGCGCGCCCGGCGCCGCGCCGGGCCCGCTGCAGTTGAGCGTGCAACAGGAAGTCTTGGCCCTGGTCGAAGGCCTGAATCTGCCGCTCAACGATGATGGGCGACGGCGGGCTGCGGCCCGGCGGGAATGGTTCGCGGCCCGGGGCCGCCCCCTCGAGATGCACGACTTCATCGGTGCCTAAGGGCGCCCGCGCCTGAGGGGCGCTGGCGCCGGGCATTGCGCCCGGCTTCGGACATCGCCATTTTAGGGGCCGGCGGACTGGCCCTCTATTTCCGACAATTCGCGCGGGCCAATTCGGAATAATCGGGAATTATTCGGAACGAGGGAATCCCGTCCGAAGTGTCGAATAAAGCAACGGGTGGCTGCTCCATGGCGCAAGACCGCAGCGACCGGACCCCGGCCCCGGCGGGCCGAAGCGGTGATCCGATTGACGCATCCTCGCGCCAGGATATCGATGCTTTTCTCGCCCAGGTCCGCAAGCTTTCGCGCAGCGCCGAGCCCGGCAAGCGCGGCCGGCTGATCTTCGCGCTCGACGCCACCATGAGCCGGCAGCCGACCTGGGACACGGCGTGCCGGCTGCAGGCCGACATGTTTCGCGAAGCCGCGTCAATCGGCGGCCTCGATATCCAGCTCGGTTACTATCGCGGCTTGACCGAATGCCGGGTTTCCGGCTGGGTCGGCCAGGCCGAGCGGTTGGCTCACCTGATGTCGGCCATCGATTGCCGCGGCGGTCGCACCCAGATCGGCAAGATCATCGCCCATGCGGCGCGCGAGACCCGCGGGACCAAGGTGCAGGCGCTGGTCTTCGTGGGCGACGCCATGGAGGAGAATCTGGACGATCTCTGCCATGTTTCAGGCGAGCTCGGCCTCCTGTCGGTTCCGGCCTTCATGTTTCAGGAGGGTGGTGATCCGGTTGCCGAGCAGGCCTTCCGCGAGATCGCCCGCCTGACGCGCGGCGCCTATTGCCGCTTCGATCCGGGCGCCGCCCACGAGCTCGCCGCCCTGTTGCGCGCGGCCGCCGCCTATGCGGCGGGCGGCATGAGCGCGCTCGCCGATCTGTCGGCCCGCCGCGACGCCGGCGCCATAAAGCTGATCCAGCAGATGAGATAGGCATGGTCCCCGCGAACGCGCGAAGGCTGCGATGGAAGCCGAAGGGCTTTGGCGATGCCTGAAATCATCTTCGGCATCCTGGTGCTGGCGCTGCTGCTGTGGGCGAGCCATAGCTTTGCCAACGTCGACCCGCGCAAGCTGGCCCCGGTGATGAAATTCGCCGGCGGCTTTGGGGCGCTCGGCGGCGCGGCCTTCTTGGCGGCACGCGGGCAGTTCCAGCTGGCGGTCCCGCTCGGCTTTGCCGGATTGGGACTGCTGGGCTGGTTGCCGCGGAGTTTCGCCGGCTTCGGCGCGCGCACGCACAAGACCCCTGGTCAGACGTCGCAGGTGCGATCCGCTTTCGTGGAGATGGAGCTCGATCACGATACCGGGGCGATGCGCGGACGCATTCTCGCCGGCCCGCACGAGGGCGTCACCCTCGACATCCTCGATGTCGCGACCGTGGTCGGCTTCCTCCCCGAGATCGACGAGGAGAGCCGCGCCCTACTGGTCGCGTATCTGGACCGCCGGGAGCCCCGCTGGCGTGAACACGCTCAGGGTGACACGGCAGCGGGGCACGGGAGCCCGCGCGGGAGCGGCAAAATGACTGAAGAGGAGGCTTATCAGATCCTTGGCGTGCAGCCGGGGGCGAGCGCCGCGGAGATCGGGCGCGCGCACCGCGCGCTCATGAAGAAACTCCACCCCGACCAAGGGGGGTCGACGTATCTCGCGGCCCGCGTCAATGAAGCCAAGGATGTCCTTCTGCGCCGCCATCGCTGATCACTCCCGTACTCAACCAAACTCTACAAGCCAAAACTCTACAAACTTGAAACCTGCCTGGCCCCCCGGCTCCGATGCGGCCCCCTGTACGAGCTGCCATCAATTCTTGATGGTCATGCAGTCGACGTCGTTGTGCTTGAGGTAGGTGCAGGCCGCTTCCGCCTGGTCCTTGCCGAGCCCGGCGAAGCGGGCGCGGTACAAAGTGGCGTCACCCTTGCTCACGCTTTCGGTGAACGCATCGGCGCTCGCCAGGAACTTCGAGGCTTTGGTCTGTACCGAGCTCAGGCGCTGCTTGGCTTCGCCCTCCGCCGGAAAGGCGCCGACTTGGATCATCCAGCCGGCATGGGCCTGGGGCTGCGGGGCCGGAGCCTGCGGGGTGGTGGCCGGCGCGGAAACGTGCGGCGCGGCCACGGTTGCGGCCGGCGGCGCTTCCACGACCGACCCGGTGGTGACGCGGGATGGCAGGCCGCCGATCGCGCCCGGGCGCGTTCCGGGCGGCGGGAAGGGCAACATCGCGGCTTTCATCGGCGCTGGTGCCGGCGCGGCGGATGGCGCCGGTGACTCCGCTGGCATCTGCAGCGGCCCGAGTGAGGCGGTTTGCACTGGGCTGCCGGGCCTCACCATGACGGTCTTGACCAGAACCGGATGGATCGGATCTTCCGAGCCGACGGCGGGCGCGCCGCGCGGCACCGCAGCCGCGTTGGTCGCGGCCCAGCGCGGAACCTGGACCGTCGTGGAGGCGCTCGGGTCGGACTTCGAGGTCAGGGTCACCGGCACGCTGGTGGCGGAGGCGACCGAATAGGTTTGCGCCGGCTTGGCCTCGGGTTTCGGCTCGGGCTTGGCGGACGTCAGCGTGAACGGCACGCTGCTGGCAGAAGCGAGCGCGTAAGCCTGCGGGGCCTGCGGCACGGATTTGGTTTCCGGCCTGGTTTCCGGCTTGGGCTTCGGCTCGGCCTTGGTGACCGGCATGTTGGCGGCGGAGGCCACCGCGTAGCTCGGCGCGGATTTGGCCGCCGGCTTGGTCTCCGGCTTGGAGTCGCCCTCGGCGACCATCGGCGCGCTGTGCTGCACGGAAGCTTCCGCGATGTGATCGTGGATCAGCTCGCGCATGCGCTCGTCGCGACTGCCGGCGCTGCTGCCGCCGAACACGACCGCGAGCAGATAGCGGTTGTCGCGGTGCACCGAGGTCACGATGTTGAAGCCGGAGGCGCTGATATAGCCGGTCTTGATGCCGTCGACGCCATCGACGCTGCCGAGCAGGTGATTGTGGTTGCCGATCGATTCGCCGCGGAACTCGAAGGAACGCGTGGAGAAAAACTTGTAGTAGCGCGGAAAGCGCTCCTGGATGGCGCGGCCCAGCAGGGCCTGGTCGCGCGCCGTGGTGACTTGCTCGTTCTCCGGCAGGCCCGACGCGTTCCGATAGACCGTGTGCGCCATGCCGAGCGCCTGGGCCTTGCGGGTCATGAGCTTGGCGAAGGATTCTTCATCGCCGCCGATGTTCTCGGCCACCACCACCGCGGCATCATTGGCCGAGCGGGTCACGATGCCTTTGATGGCGTCCTCGACCTTGATGGTCTGGCCGTCGCGCAAGCCGAGCTTGGTCGGCGACTGGATGGCGGCGTGCTCTGAAACATCGAGCGAGCTGTCGAGCTTGAGCTTGCCGGCTTCGAGCTGCTCGAACAGAAGATAGAGCGTCATGACCTTGGTGAGCGACGCCGGATGACGCAACGCGTCCGGATTGGATGCGTGCAGGATCGCGCCAGTATTGCCGTCGACCACGATGTCCGAATAGCGCGGCTCGTCGCTGACGGCCTCGCTGTTGCTGTTGCTGGTTTCGCTGGGCTCGACATGCTTGCGGCGAGAACGCGCGTCGGACGTCCCGCTCGATACCGCGAGAATGGACACCGCCGTGGCGAGGCTGAAAATTCCCCAACGAAGCCCACGCAGGGCTCCGACCCCCCTAGACAACATGCGTCCCCCGTCCTTTTGCCGCTTCCGGCGCTCTGGCCGAGCACCGAACCCCCTGGCTGTCTTCCCGTGGCCCTTAAAAGACGGGCCAAAAAAGGCAAAATTCGGAATGCCCTGGGCCTTTGTTCAGCGATAGGCGCCGAGCGTGGGCGTCTCGGCACCGCCAGCAACGCTAAGGGAGGGCAATTGCCAAAGCGTTAATCGGCCGGGGAGGCCCCCGCCCCATGTTGCGGCGCAAAACGGACATTGACTTTTTGTGCAGTGCAATATAAATAAAGAGGCGGTTGGCGGGCATTCGGTGCGCGATCCAGGCGAACCTCGCGCCGGCCGAAATGGGCTGCAGACATCCGGCCAAGCCGGGAAAGGCAGGACTATCATGAAGAGCTTCGAGGACATGCAAAAGTTCGGCAAGGAAAATGCCGAGGCCACCATGAAGACCCTGGGGGCTTTCTCGAAAAGCGTTCAGGCCATCGCGGTGGAACTGACGGACTACTCGAAAAAGGCATTCGAGGATGGCGCCGCGGCGACCGAGAAGCTGATGGGCGCCAAGTCGCTCGAGAAGGCCGTCGAGGTGCAGAGCGATTACTTCAAGACCGCCTATGAAGGTTTTGTGTCGCAGAGTGCCAAGCTCGGGCAGCTCTATTCCGATCTGGCGCAGGAGACCTACAAGCCCTTCGAAAGCTACGTGAGCAAGGCGTCGGTGGTGAAGTAACCGGCCATTCATCGCGGCCCCTTCAGGTTGTTGAAAAGCCCGACCGAAAGCCCGATCCACTGTCGGGCTTCTTTTTTCATGCGCCGAGGCTGCCGGTGCAACGCCAAGCAGTGGTCCCGACTTGACTTGATGCGGGGCCGGCGCGACTAAGTCGGCCTGCGTTCGTGCGCGGACGTGCGCGGTGTTTGGCCGGCCCGGGTGCTGCGCCGAACGTCTGTCGAAAGCTTCGCCGAACGTTTGCAAACGGCGGTTGCCGTCATGGTTTGCCGTCATATTTGCCGTCATTGAGGTCCCTCGCTGCCGGAGACGCCTGCATGACCGAGTTGGGAGAGGGCGCCGAGGCGCCGGTCACCGCAAAAAAGCCAGCCAAGATCGTTTGTGCGATCTCCGGAAAGGAGCGGCCGCGCCGCGACCTGATCTCGCTTGATGCGGTTCGACCCAGCCTCGCCGAACGCATTCGGCGCGATCGCCCCGATCTTGCGCCCGACGCGCTCATCAGCTTGGCCGAGCTGGCGCGGTTCCGCACCTTGTATGTGGAGGAGCTGCTGCTGGCGGAGAACGGCGAGCTCACCGAGCTCGATCGTCAGGTCGCCGAAAGCATTGCGACCCATGAGACCCTGGCCGAGAACACCGACGAGGAATTCGAGGAGCAGTGGACGCTGGCCGAGCGTTTGTCCGACCACTTGGCGAGCTTCGGCGGCAGCTGGACCTTCATCAGCATGTTCGGCGTCGTCCTGGTGGTCTGGATGGGGTTCAACATCGCCGCCATGGATGCGATCAGGTTCGACCCCTATCCCTACATCCTGCTCAATCTGGTTTTGTCGACGCTCGCCGCCATCCAGGCGCCGATCATCATGATGAGCCAGAAGCGGCAAGAGGCAAAGGACCGGCTGCGGTCGCAGAACGACTACCAGGTGAACTTGAAGGCCGAGCTCGAGATCCGGCATCTTCACGAAAAGGTCGATCATCTGCTCTCGCGCCAGTGGCAGCGCCTGGCCGAGATTCAACAGATGCAGCTCGAGCTGATGCATGATCTCAGCCGCGGCGGCCGCCGCGGTTGAGTGGGTCGCGGCGTCATGGGGCGAGGCGCGGCTCGGGCGCCAATGCTCTTTTGGGTGCCAATGTTTTCTTGGGTGCCAATGTTTTCTTGGGTGCCATGCATTCTTGCGGGTCTTGCGTCCGGCGGGCCCGAGCCTTAAGGGCGCCCGCGGCCAAGTGAATCCGGTCCGCCGTCCACGACAGGCCGCAATCCCGCAGCTGCGACAAAATCGAGCATTTCGGTCGATCTGCCGCGAATTGTCCGCAATGCGGAATGATCCTCGGTGCGATTTGGGCGGACTTGGCCCCGGAATGGGCCGATCGGGGCTCGGATTCATCACCGATCGGGGGATAACCTCAGGCCATCTGGAACGGTGCGCGTGTGATCCCTATGATAATGAAGGCCACGAAGACAAGCGATCCGCTCCTTACCCCGTGTCAGAGGACAGCCGACCCGTCGATAAGCCATGAGACCGAGAAATCGCGATAGGATGGCGGCAATAGGCGCCCTGCCTCAGGCAGGCAAGCTGCCGAAGGCGGCCCAGCTGCCGAAGGCGGCCCAGCTGCCGCAAGCAGCCCAGCTGGCGCAGCTGCCACAAGCAGCCAAGCTGCCACAAGCAGCCAAGCCGCAACCGCCGGCGCCCCGTCTGGCTGACGACGACCGTAAGCGCCGCGGCGATCCTGGATCGCCCGGAACCTCGGTCATCAGCAAGACCAAGCCGCAGACCAAGCGGCCGAGCCTCTACCGGGTGCTTTTGCTCAACGACGACTACACCCCGATGGAGTTCGTGGTGCACGTGCTGGAGCGCTTTTTCAATAAGAACCAGGAGGCCGCCTACCGCATTATGATGCATGTGCACCAGCACGGGATCGGGGAGTGCGGCATCTACACCTATGAGGTGGCGGAGACCAAGGTGACGCAGGTTATGGACTTTGCCCGCAAACACCAGCATCCTCTGCAATGCGTCATGGAGAAGAAGTAAGGCCTGGAAGTAAGGACTGGAAAAGAAGTAACGGCTGGAAAAATAGTAGCGACTGGAAAAAAGGGACCGGAAAAGATCGTCTGGGGGAAGAAGCCACGCCATGGAAAAGAACTAGCGCCGGGCCCATATAACGAAGACACACGAGAACCCCGATAATGCCCACTTTTTCGCGCAGCCTAGAGCAATCCCTCCACCGGGCCTTGGCACTCGCCAACGAACGGCACCACGAATATGCCACGCTCGAGCATCTCCTGCTCGCGCTGATCGATGACCAGGACGCCGCCGCGGTCATGCGGGCCTGCAATGTCGACCTCGACAAGCTGCGCCGCAGCCTCACCGCCTATCTCGAATCCGAGCTGGAGAACCTGGTCAGCGACGGCAACGAGGATTCCAAGCCGACCGCCGGCTTCCAGCGCGTCATCCAGCGCGCCGTGATCCATGTGCAGTCGTCCGGCCGCGAGGAGGTCACCGGGGCCAATGTGCTGGTGGCCATCTTCGCCGAGCGCGAGAGCCACGCCGCCTATTTCCTGCAGGAGCAGGATATGACCCGCTACGATGCGGTCAATTATATCAGCCATGGCATCGCCAAGCGCCCGGGCATGTCGGAATCGCGGCCCGTGCGCGGGGTCGACGAGGAGACCGACACCAAAACCGGTGACGAGCCCAAGAAGAAGGGCGATGCGCTCGACGCCTATTGCGTCAACCTCAACAAGAAAGCGCGCGAGGGCAAGATCGATCCGCTGATCGGGCGCGAGTCCGAGATCAGCCGCACCATCCAGGTGCTGTGCCGCCGGCAGAAGAACAACCCGCTGTTCGTCGGCGATGCCGGCGTCGGCAAGACCGCGATCGCGGAGGGTCTGGCGCGCCGCATCGTGCACGGCGAGGTGCCCGACGTCCTCAAGGGCGCGACCGTGTTCGCCCTCGACATGGGCACGCTCTTGGCCGGCACGCGCTACCGCGGCGATTTCGAGGAGCGCCTCAAGCAGGTGATCAAGGAGCTCGAGGCCTATCCGGGCGCCATCATGTTCATCGACGAGATCCACACTGTGATCGGCGCCGGCGCCACCTCGGGTGGCGCCATGGATGCCTCCAACCTGCTCAAGCCGGCGCTCGCCTCCGGCACCGTGCGCTGCATCGGCTCGACCACCTACAAGGAATACCGGCAGTATTTCGAGAAGGATCGCGCGCTGGTCCGCCGGTTCCAGAAGATCGACATCAACGAGCCCTCGGTCGAGGACGCGATCGACATCCTCAAGGGGCTCAAGCCGTATTTCGAGGACTATCACAAGCTCAAATATACCGGTGAGGCCATCAAGGCGGCGGTGGAGCTGTCGGCGCGCTACATCCACGACCGCAAGCTGCCCGACAAGGCGATCGACGTGATCGACGAATCGGGCGCCGCCCAGATGCTGCTGCCCGAGAGCCGGCGCAAGAAGACCATCGGCATCAAGGAGATCGAGACCACCATCGCCACCATGGCGCGGATTCCGCCAAAGACCGTGTCGAAGGACGATGCGGCCGTGCTCCAGCACCTCGAGCAGACCCTCAAGACGGTGGTCTACGGCCAGGACAAGGCGATCTCGGCGCTTTCGGCCTCGATCAAGCTGGCGCGCGCCGGATTGCGCGAGCCCGAGAAGCCGATCGGCTGCTACCTATTCTCAGGCCCGACCGGCGTCGGCAAGACCGAGGTCGCCAAGCAGCTGGCGGCGTCGCTCGGCGTCGAGCTGATCCGCTTCGACATGTCAGAATACATGGAGCGGCACACGATCTCGCGCCTGATCGGCGCGCCGCCCGGCTATGTGGGCTTCGACCAGGGCGGCCTGCTGACCGACGGAGTCGACCAGCACCCCCATTGCGTGCTGCTGCTCGACGAGATCGAGAAGGCGCATCCCGATCTGTTCAACGTGCTCCTGCAGATCATGGATCACGGCAAGCTGACCGACCATAACGGCAAGCAGGTCGATTTCCGCAACGTGATCCTGATCATGACCACCAATGCGGGCGCCGCCGATCTGGCAAAGCAGGCCTACGGCTTTACGCGGATCAAGCGCGAGGGCGACGACACCGAGGCGATCAATCGCATGTTCGCGCCTGAGTTCCGCAACCGCTTGGACGCCATCATCACCTTCGCGCATCTCAGCCCCGAGATCATCGCCCAGGTGGTGGAGAAGTTCGTCCTGCAGCTGGAAGCGCAGTTGAGCGACCGCGACGTCACCATCGAGCTCTCCGAGGACGCCGCCAAGTGGCTGATCGAGCACGGCTACGACGAGCACATGGGAGCGCGGCCGATGGCCCGCACCATTCAGGAGACCATCAAGAAGCCGCTCGCCGACGAGGTCCTGTTCGGCAAGCTCAAGTCCGGCGGCCATGTGCGCGTGATCGTGGTTGCGGACGAGGAGACCGGCGGCAGGAAGCTCGGCTTCGAATATCTCGAGGGGCCGGTGACGCCCAAGCCGGAGAAGATCCCGCAACCGCACGCCAAGTCCAAGCGCCGCCCCGGCGCGCCCCGGCGCAGCAAGTCCTCCGGCCCCAAAGGCGGCGGCGACAAGCCGCCCCACCGCGGCTCGGTGCCGAAGGTGCCGCTGGTGAAGGTGTAGGGCTGAGTTGTCACGCGTTTGGACCGACAAGAACAAACGACCGTAGGCATAACAATTTCCGCCGAGACCGGCACCATGTCGGGCTGCAAATAAACCCGCTTCGTGCCCCCACGCCGTTCATTGTACGGTTGCTTTTGAGAAAATCAAACGTTCAGGTGGTGTATTGCTGTGGGGCCGGCAGGGCAACATGACGTCCTTGGCGCCGGTTATTCCGACCCGAAGGCAGCCCAGCTGGAGATCGATTTCGGCGCCTGGGCGAGGCAGTTCGGCGATTTCATGGATATGAGCCTGCCACCGTCGCCATGGGGCCGGGCGTGGGCGCGGGTCGCTGTGAGTATTCAACAACTCGGGCCGACCACTACGAGAGGTCTTGTGCGCTAAAAATCCGGCTGCTTCGCTTCCGGGATCGGGAACAGATTGTGCTCGAAGCGGTCGCCATTGTTCTCGGAGCAGATGAACTCCTGCCAGGGGCCCTCCTGCTTGCGCCAGCGCATCGTCATGTACATGGGCTCGTTGAAAGTATCCTGGTCCTCGACCTTGACCGAGGCTTCGAGGAATTTTCCGTCCGCCGTCAGCTTGAAGCGCTCCGTCACATGGAGCTTTTCGCTGTGCGGCGTGCGGAACATGTCGATGAAGCTCAGCTTCGTGGACAAGCCGACGGTATCGACGACCAGCTCGCCATTCTCGTAGTGGCCGATCGATTCGCCGAACCACGACGGCTTCACATGCGCGGAGTGCGCGTCGGTCATGTAGATGCGGCGCGAGAGGGAATCGCGCTCCCACATCATGTGCACGATCTTCGGTTCCTGGATGAAGAAGAGCCGCTCCGTGGTCCACAGCAGTTGTCCCGGAACGCCGCCCGGATAGCAGCGCGACGTGGCCAGGAACGGCATCCCGCGTTTGCCGGTGAGCACCTCCTCGTTCGATATCCGCATTTGCTCGGCCGCCCAGGGCTTGAGGATCGGGTCTCTATAGTTGCCCATGGCGAGCGTCACTTGCCCCCCAGCCCGATCCGCATTGCCGCGCAGCGGATGGTCGGGGTCGTTCCTGATCGGCCCGCGCAGCCCCGCCGGCGGATCGAGCCAGCCGTCGCCGAAAAGGGCGTTGCGGCCGTCCGCCCGTATCCGGACCCAGGCCCAGACCGACGGGTTCGAGGTCAGCTCCGGGATCTTTCCGCTGGTTTGGGCGAAGGCGCCGCCGCCGGCACCAACCGCGATGCAGGCCGCAATGGCAAATGTGCCGATCCACCGGACACCGCGGGCGCAACTCGCCCGCACGGCCGCCGCGGACATCTCTACCGACAATGACTCTACCGACAATGACATCATTTTGTTGTGCTCCCTCCGCAGCACGACCGCCGGCTTCTTGAGGCCGTTCGCGTTCCGCTGCCTTGCTGTTGCCCTGAAGGTGTCGCCTCACCGTGCGCCCAATGTTGCCCCATTTACAGCGGGTCGCCACAAACGCTCAATAAACCAGTTTCTCGGCTTCCGACACCCGGCTCGAAATGATCGTCGTTATGCTTGACGCCGCCGAGCTTGACGCGACCACGCAAATCAGTGGACTCAGGAAATTGAAACTGGCGAGGTGTGGGCCGCAGGGCGCAATCGTTTTATTGCGCCGCTTGGCGCCGCCGCTTGCGCCCGAACCTAGAGGTTTGGGGTGGGGCGCGGCCGATTGGCGCAATAAGGCGATTGCGCCGTACGAGACACGGTCAGCTCTGCCGGTGCTGCATGGCTCCGCGGCAACCGTAACGGCGATCCATTGTTTCCGGATTGTTTTTCAATGGATCGGGCGACCGGAGCCATGCATTTCCACATGGTCTCCCGCGGGCCGGGCCGGCGACGCCGCGGTCCCATTGCTTAGCGTCTGGCGCCGTGGAAAGC
Organism: Xanthobacteraceae bacterium; assembly: GCA_035552735.1. Lineage (GTDB taxonomy): Bacteria > Pseudomonadota > Alphaproteobacteria > Rhizobiales > Xanthobacteraceae > VAZQ01. The sequence goes on along the minus strand of DASZKX010000234.1, from coordinate 1,009 downwards.
AGGGAGGCCGGTCCCCGCCATGTCGTCGAACCCACCCAACGATCCGCCTCCGCCATCGCGTGCCGCGATCTTCTTCGCCGGATGGCGGGCGGCGTGGACCTCCGTGTTTGGCCTGGTCTTGATCGGCACCTTTGTGGGGGTCGGGGCGCTCGCGCACGAATACGGCTTCAGCGTGGGGTGGGTGCTGCTCTCGACCTTGCTGATTTGGGCGGCTCCCGCGCAGGTGATCCTGCTCTCGGCGCTGGGCGCCGGCGCCACGCCATTCGAAGCCGCGTTGGCGGTCAGTCTCAGCGGCGTGCGCCTTCTCCCCATGGTGGTTACGTTGCTGGCGCTCATCAAGCGGCCCGACACGAAGCCGCGCGAGCTCATCCTGCCGGCTCACCTCACCGCGGTGAGCATGTGGGTGGAAGCGCTACGCCTGGTCCCGACGCTGCCGCGTGCACAGCGCATCACCTTCTGCAACGGCCTCGGCATCGCCTTCATGGTGGCGGCGCAGGGTGGGGGATTGATGGGTTTCTATCTTGCGGCTTCGTTGCCGGCGCTGCTCACCGCAGGCTTGTTGTTCCTGACACCCATGTCGTTCCTGGTCTCGACCGCCCGCAATGCCCGGGTCCTGGTCGATCGGCTGGCGCTGGCCCTGGGCCTGATGCTCGGTCCGCTGCTGGCCTATGGGCAGGTCGGGCTCGACGTGTTGTGGACCGGGATCATCGGCGGCACCTGCGCCTACGGCATTCATCGCTGGCGTGGGGCGTTGCGATGACGGCGCTGGGCGATCTGGCGCCCTATCTGGTGCTGATAGCGGCGGGCTTCCTGCCCAATGAGATCTGGCGGATGCTCGGCCTCGTGGTGGCGCACGGCCTCGACGAAGGCTCGGAGCTCGTGGTCTGGGTGCGGGCGGTCGCCACCGCCGTGCTGGCCGGCGTGATCGCCAAGATCATCCTGTTCCCGCCGGGTGGATTGGCGGGCGTGCCGCTCACGATCCGGCTCTCCGCCATGGCGGTCGGATTTG
>DASZKX010000233.1:0-3198 GCA_035552735.1 Xanthobacteraceae bacterium | reverse complement strand
ATCACGGTCCGATCACTTGGCCGCGTCGGCCGACATGAGCCTCTTCGCCAGCGGCCCCCATTTGGCGAGCCCGCCTCGGATATAGGCAGAAACCTCCTCGGGCGACATTTTCTCCAGCTCGAATCCTTCCGCCATCAGGCGATCCTTGACCGGCGGATCATCGAGAGCGTTGCCGACTTCCTGGTTCATCCGCAGCGTGATGGCCGAAGGCAGCCCGGCCGGCGCCGCAAATCCAAACCATGTGGTGACCGCAAGGTCGGGATAACCCAATTCCTTCAGGGTCGGGACGTCGGGGAATTCCGGCATTCGTCGCGTCGAGGACACCGCCAGCGGAATGATGGTCTTGGCCTGCATCTGGCCGAGCGCCGCCGTCCAGGTCATCGAGCCCATCTGCACGTGGCCGGCCACCAGATCGGTGATGGCCTGGCCGGAGCCCTTGTAGGCGACATGCGCGAGCTTGACGGATTCCTTCTCGGCCCAGTACTCGGCAATCAAGTTTCCGATCGTGCCGGGACCGGGAGAGACATACGGCAAGGCCTCGCTTCGGCCCTTGAGAAGCGCGAGCAGCCCCTGGAGCGAGTGCACGCCGAGGGCGGGATTGACCGCGATGACCGTCGGCGGACCGCCCACGAACGCCACATGGGTGAAACCGGCAATCGGATCGTAACCCGGATTCGCACTGGTGGCGGGCGCGATGACATGGGTCCCGATGCTGGAAATCAAGAACGTGTAACCATCGGGCGCCGCATTCGCCACCAGGGCCGATCCGATCAGACCGCCGGCGCCGCCCCGGTTCTCGATGTAGAATTGCTGGTGCAGTCGCTGGCTGAGATTCTCGGCGACGATACGCCCCATCGTATCGGAGCTGCCGCCCGCCGCGAACGGCGAGACGATGCGGACGGGCTTTCGCGGCCAGTCCTGCGCGCTCGCCGCCCCCGGTACCGCCAGGCCGCAAACCGTCACCATTGCGGCCCCGATCGCCACGAGGCGGCGCCGGACGGACGTGGCCGGCCGTGCCCCGAGAGTCTTGCCGTTGTTGACGATCATCCAGCTCTCCAGAACGCCGCCGCACCCGCTGCGGCGACCGCATGCGGGCAAGCATGTAGCGCCGGCACCGGCAACAGGCAACCTGGCGGAGACGGCTTCTTCTGCTCGGAATGCCGCAGCTGTCCGACTTTCTGGAAGACGCGCTTTCGGATTTCGGCGGCTTGTGCGAAGAATTCGAGATTGAAGGCCGAAAGGGCGAGGGAACATGGCCATGAAGGATCTCCTGGTCAATCTGGCGACCGGCATCAGCGATGATGCGACGATCGCGTATGCGATCTCGCTGGCGCAAACATTCGATGCGCATCTCAATGGGGTGGCGTTCGCCTCGGACGCCATACCGCCCGCCATGCTGGCCGGCGAGGTGCCGCCGGCCTGGATCGAGGAGTTTTACAAGGAGGCGCAGACCGCCGCGCAGGCCGCGGTCGAAAGATTCGAGGCGGCGGTCAAGCGCGCCGGGATCCCGGCACAGGCGGCTTGGTTGTCCGCGACCCTGGCGGGTCCGGCCGAGCTGTTTGGACGCATGGCCCGCCGGTTCGATCTGTCGGTGGTACGGCAGGCCGAACCCGGCAAGACCACCCCGGCCCCCCTCATCATCGAGGCGGCGCTGTTCGAGACCGGACGGCCGGCCCTGGTGGTGCCTTACATCCAGAAGGGCGACATCAGGCTCGAGCGTATCATGGTCTGTTGGGACGGCAGCCGCAGCGCGGCCCGCGCCGCCGGCGACGCCCTGCCGTTTCTGAAACGGGCCAACACGGTCGAAGTGGTCATGGTCACCGAGCACGGCAAGAGCGACGAGAGTCCGGGGGCGGATATCGCCCAGCATCTCGCCCGCCACGGGCTCGCGGTCGAGGTCAAGCAAATCGTGGCCCCGCATGCCAAGACCGCGGACGTGCTGCTGTCCCATGCGGCCGATTCCTCGGCGGACCTCTTGGTGCTGGGCGGTTACGGCCACTCGCGCTTGCGTGAGCTCGTCCTCGGCGGCGTCACTCGCAGCATCCTGGAGACGATGACGGTCCCCACGCTGATGTCGCATTGAGATGTGCGGCCATTCGAGGCTGCGAGAATTCGTCCTCGGCGGCGCCACGCGCGGCATTCTTGCCAGCATGACGATTCCGACCCTAATGTCGTATTGAGGCGCGCCGCGACGGCGGCCGAGGGGCGCATTGGTTCGACATGACCCAGGACGAGTTGCCCCAGGACATCTTATCCGATGACATCTTGGCCGAGCTGGAGCGCCGTCTCGGGCCGCTGCACGCCAAACAGCGATTGGGAATCGAAACCGATCACGAGGCGCAGGCTTTTGGCCAGGGGCTCAATTTCTTCCATGTGGAGAATTGGTACTCGGTTCATTCCGTCATCCGCAACGTCCTGAGACTGGCCGGCCTATACGGGCGCGGATTGCGCAACGCGCAGCGCGTAGAGCTGCGGCACAACGACGTCACGTTCGGCCAATTGCCGCCGTCGTTCGACGGATTCAGCATTCTCCATATCAGCGACATGCACGCGGACATGAGCCAGGGCGCCATGTCCCGCCTGATCGAGCTGGTCGAGGGAATACGCTACGACCTTTGCGTGCTGACCGGCGATTTTCGCGGCAAGACGTTCGGCCCGTTCGACGCCACGCTCGAGGGCGTGGCCCGCGTGCGATCGCATTTGACCGGGCCGCTGTTCGCGGTCCTCGGGAATCACGACACCATTCGGATGGTGCCCGGGCTGGAACGGATGGGTGTCCGCGTCCTGATCAACGAGGCGGAAGCGATTGCGCGCGGCGATGAGTACATTTACCTCGCCGGCATCGACGATGCCCATTTCTACCGGGTCGACAACATCGAGAAGGCGGCCGGCGGCATACCGGCCGGCACGTTCTCCATCCTGCTGTCACATACGCCGGAGATCTACCGGCAGGCTGCCCATGCGGGATTTCGACTGCTGCTGAGCGGCCACACCCATGGCGGCCAGATCTGCCTGCCCGGATCGATCCCGATAACGCTGGATGCCGCGCTGCCGCGGCGCCTGGGAGCCGGCGCCTGGAGCTACCACGACATGATCGGCTACACCTCGGTCGGCGCCGGCTCGAGCATCGTTCCGGTGCGCATCAATTCGCGTCCCGAGATCACGCTGCACCGGCTGCGGCGCAATTGACGGCCGCGG
>DASZKX010000232.1:0-1828 GCA_035552735.1 Xanthobacteraceae bacterium | reverse complement strand
GCATCTTCGCGCCGCGCGCCCGTTGGGACCGGCGGATGCCGGCGCCGGCGCGGTGGTGCTGATGTCGCGGCCGCGGGGTTATTTCGGCCTGCCTCGCGATATCGTGCTGTTCGATGGCAAGGAGCCCACCGACGTGAAGCCGGGCGTGCCCGGCGATTCGGTCTCGACCGTGCGGCTTTCTGCCGCGGAGCTCGGACGGCCGGTGGTGGCCCTGTTCAACCAGGAGCGGATCGTGGCGCGGACGTGGCCGGCCTCGGAAAACCGGATTGCGGTCGCGGAACTGACTGATTAGCTACCCAGAACCTGCTTCCGACAGTCGTTCCCGATCCCCCGCAGCGAGGACCGTCCGTGAGCATCGCCGAAGCCTGTGATACCCAGCTCGCGCGGGCACCGCTGGTGCCGCCGAGCCCGCCGCGCGCGCCACTCACCATGGGCGCGATCGGTCGGATGACGGCGATGCGCAAGAGCGCGATCGAGACCTGGAGCCAGCGCGCCTATGAAGAGGATGTGATTCAGGGCCGCTTCTTCGGACGCAGCAGCTTCATCCTCAATACGCCGGACGCGATCCGGCATGTGCTGGTCGACAATTACGAGAACTACACGCGCACGCCGGTCGGCCTGCGGGTGCTGAGGCCGATGCTCGGCGAGGGCCTGTTGATCGCCGAGGGGCGCGCCTGGAAACATCAGCGCCGCACGCTGTCGCCGGCCTTCACACCGCGCGCGGTCTCGACCCTGGTGCCGCACATGATCGCGGCGACCGACGAGACCATCGCCAAGCTCGATGCCAATAGCCACGCGCCGGTCGATCTGCGCGAGGCAATGCAGCGGATGACGCTGGAGATCGCCGGGCGCACCATGTTCTCGTTCGGCATGGAGCGCCATGGCGCAGCATTGCGCGATTTCGTGATGGACTACGGCACCCGGCTGGCGCGGCCGCATTTCCTCGATATGTTGCTGCCGCTGTCATGGCCGAGCCCGCAGGATTTTGCCCGCGCCCGTTTCCGCAAGCGCTGGACGCGCTTTGTCGCGATGTTGATGGCGGAGCGTCGCGCCGCCGGCAAGGACGCCAACGCGCCGTTGCGCGATCTGTTCGACTTGATGGATGCCGCGCGCGATCCCGAGACCGGACAGGCCTTCACCGACGAGCAGCTCGGCGACGAGGTGGCGACGATGATACTCGCCGGTCACGAGACCACCGGCACCGCTTTGTTCTGGTCGCTGTATCTGCTGGCGCTCGATCCGGCTACCCAGGAAGAAGTGGCGAGCGAAGTTCGCGGCGTCAGCGTCGACGGCACGCTCGAACTCGATCGGCTGAAATTCACCCGCGCGGTGCTCGACGAGACGATGCGGCTTTATCCGCCGGCATTTTTGATCGCGCGCTCCGCAGCCGGTCCGGACCGGATCGGCGACCTTGCGATCGAAAAGGGCGACGTGATTCTGATGGCTCCGTGGCTTTTGCACCGGCATGAAAAGCTCTGGCAGAATCCCAACGCTTTCATTCCGTCGCGCTTCATGGCACCAGCGCCGCCACCCGATCGCTTCGCTTATCTGCCGTTCGGCGTTGGCGCGCGTGTCTGCATCGGCGCGCATTTCGCGCTGGTGGAGGCGACATTGGCTCTCGCGAAGATGATCGGCGCCTTCCGCGTCACGCTGCTCGACGACGAGCCGGTGATGCCGATCGGTGTGGTCACAACACAGCCCGAGCGCTCGCCGATGTTTCGGATCGAGCGGCGCTAACTAAGTCTTCAACCGCCACATAAAACCGTCACTTGGATATGACGGGGATGTGGCCTAAGGTTTTGTCATGAGCGATATAAAAGCCCAGGTT
>DASZKX010000231.1:0-8139 GCA_035552735.1 Xanthobacteraceae bacterium | reverse complement strand
TTTCGACCTCCACGACTTGCGTGTAGGCATAGAATGGAATGTTAGTTAAAGTTTGACGACCAGACGACCATTTCGCGAGTTCAGGCGTGCGCAAGTGTCTCGTCGCGGGACGCATTCGCGGAATGAATTGTTGCGTTGCGGGATCGGATGCCGCCGCGGTCGAGCTCCACCTGGGGTTTTGTCAGAATCGGTATTGGCGCAATAAAGCAATTGCGCCCTACAAGTGCTCCTGTCACGTGCAATTGAATGGCGTGAAGCACATCTGCTGACAGCGCCACTTCTCGTTCGTTCTCAGCAAATGGCGCTTGACGCCATCGATCGTAGGGCGCAATCGCTTTATTGCGCCGTTCCGCGAAGCCGAATGTGACCGATGGGCGCAATAAAGCGATTGCGCCCTACAAGTGCCGCTTGACGCGATTGCGCAAATCGGTGCATTCGTCAAATTGAAACTCAGGAACTGCGCCCGGCCGGAACCCTGCGCCGGGTTTGCTTTCTGAATTCAAATTTGTCGGTCCGGTTGAGGACAAGCCTGCCTGCTCGAGCCGTGCGGCGGCTGCATGGCTCCGCGTCCCTTCAGCCCCCGATCCAGCACTCTCGCATTGTTGTTTACAATAGCGCCCGCCTGGGAGCCATGCGTTTTTGTTTGGTCGTCGGCTCTGCAGCGTCAGCGCTCCGCCGTCGGAGCGGTGGCAGCTTCGAGCCAGGCACGCGCTGGCGGATCGAGGAGCGGCGCCAAAGCGGCGGCGACGCGGGCGTGGTAGCGGTCGAGCCAGCGGCTCTCCTCGGCGGTCAGCATATCGGGTTTGACCAGCCGCCGGTCGATCGGCACCAGCGTCAAGGTCTCGAATGCATTGAGCGGCTTCTCGGCGCCGGCGACCGCTGCGGCCTCGGTCACCAGCACCAGGTTCTCGATGCGGATGCCGTAGTCGCCGGTTTTGTAGTAGCCGGGCTCGTTCGACAGGATCATGCCGCGCTTGAGCGGCACGGTGCCGAGCTTCGAGATCCGAGCCGGGCCTTCATGCACCGAAAGATAGCTGCCGACGCCGTGGCCGGTGCCGTGATCGTAATCGAGCCCGACCTCCCAGAGGAATTGTCGCGCGAAGGAATCGAGCTGCGCGCCGGTCGTGCCGTCGGGGAAGACCGCGCGCGCGATCGCGATGTGGCCCTTGAGCACGCGGGTAAAGTGCTCGCGCATCTCGGCGGTCGGTGCCCCGACCGCCAGCGTGCGGGTGATGTCGGTGGTGCCGTCTTGGTATTGCGCGCCCGAATCGAGCAGGAACAGGCTGCCGGGCGCAATCAACCGGTTGGTCTTGCGGGTCACGCGGTAATGCACGATGGCGCCGTCGGGGCCGGCGCCCGCGATGGTGGGGAAGGAGATGTCCTTGAGGATTCCGGTCTCGCGGCGAAAGCTTTCGAGCGCTTCGACCGCCTCGATTTCGCTCAGCGCACCGCCCGCCGCCGCGCCCTCGAACCAGGCGAGAAAGCGCACGACCGCGGCGCCGTCGCGCCGGTGCGCCGCGCGGGCGCCTTCGATCTCCACGGAGTTCTTGACAGCCTTCATCAGCACGATCGGGTCGGGACCGCGCGAGAGCTTGCCGCCCGGGCCGGTGATCAGGCGCGCGAGCGCATCGGCAGCCGTGGCCTGATCGATGCGCACCGTCTTCTTGGCCGCACCTAGCGCGGCGAGATCGGGCGCGAAGCCGGAGGGCTCGCGCAGGTCGGCGAGCGCTTCCAGGCTGTGGCGCACGTCGTTGGCGAGCTTGCGGCCGTCCACATAAAGGGCAGGGCGGCCCTCGCGCGGAACGATCGCGAAAGCGAGCGGCAGCGGCGTGTGCGGGACGTCGGAGCCGCGGATATTGAAGGTCCAGGCGACGCAATGGGGATCCGAGACCACCAGGGCGTCCGCCTTGAGCTTGCCGATCTCGGGGCGGATGCGCGAGAGCTTGGTGATCGCCTCCTCGCCCGCGAAGACGGCATCGTGCAGCAGGATGGCGCCGAGCGGCGGGCCCGGACGATCGGTCCAGATCGCATCGAACAGATCGGGCTCGACCGCGACCAGCGCCGCCCCGCTCGCCGCGCAGGCCTTGGCCAGCCGCTCCGCGCTTTCGACCGTGTGCAGCCACGGGTCGTAGCCGAGCCGGTCGTGGCTGGTGAGGTTTCGTTCCAGCCACTGGTGCGGCGGGGTCTCGACCAGATGCTCGATCACGAACAGCGCTGTATCGGCCTGCTGGCGCACCTGCAGGGTATAGCGGCCATCGACAAACAGCGCCGCGCGATCCATGAGCACAACAGCCGCGCCGGCGGAACCCGTGAAGCCGGTCAGCCACGCCAGCCGCTCGTCGGCGGCCGGCACATATTCGTTCTGGTGGCGATCGGCGCGCGGCACGACGAAACCCGTCAATCCGCGATGGGCAAGCTCGGTCCGCAACGCCTTGACGCGCGGCGCGCTGGCCGCCCCCGCGGGAGCATCCTCGAACGACTGGAAATGAGCCTCGAACATGGCGGGCACTCTATTGGCCGTGCCGGCAGGCGGCAACGGCCCTCCGGGCTTGCGTCTTATGGGTGGGGCCCCGCAGCACCAAGGTGACCCAGCCGTCGAGGGGAATGCGACGCTCGAGCACCAGTCCGCGGGCCCGGTAGGCGGCGAGCGCGGCACGCGCGTGGGCCGCCAGCAAGCCGGAAAGAATGACGCGTCCATTCGAGCCCAAGCGTCCCGCCATCGGGGTCGCCATCCGCTTCAAGGGTCCGAGAAGGATATTGGCGAGCACGAGATCGAACGGCCCGCGCGCGCGGAAACGCCTGGATGTAAAGCCATCGGCCCGGATGACCTCGACCGCCGCACCGGTCCGGTTGAGCCGCGCATTCGCCCGCGCGGCCCGCACCGCGCTGGCGTCGTTGTCGCTCGCCAGCACGGGGCGCCGCAAAACGCGCGCGCCCGCGATGGCGAGCACGCCGCTGCCGGTGCCGAGGTCGAGAATCTTCAGGCGCGAGCCCCGGCGGTTCGGCTGGCCCTTCGCGAACCGGTCGAGCGCGATGAGGCAGCCGCGGGTGGTGCCGTGATGGCCGGTTCCGAACGCCAGCGCCGCCTCGATCTCGATGCCGATGCGGTTCGGAGGCACGCGCCCGCGGTCATGGGCGCCATGCACCAGGAAGCGCCCGGCCGCGACCGGGGTCAGTCCGGCCAGGCTCGCCTGCACCCAGTCGGCGGCCGCAACGGTCTCGAACACCAGCGCATTGGCGACCTGCGCACCGGCCGCCAGCCCAATGAGCGCGCGCACCGCGGTCTCGTTGGGAGCCGCCCGAAAGTTGAGGGACACGGTCCACAGGCCATCCCGATCTTCGGAGGCCGCGATCACCACCTCGGTGGAATCGAGGGTTTCGGCGAGGGCATCGAGGATCTGCCGGGCCGTGGCCTCGTTGGCCGAGACCCTGGCGCCGAAGCTCGCATCGGTGGTGGACATTGGGAGAACCGTGTCGAGAGTCCTATTGCGCGAGCCAGTCATGACGTTGAAATCGCGGGTCGTCGATATTCCCGCACCTCACAGCCGGCCTGGGTGTCGCCCGGCTTGGCTTATGCACACGCCCTCAAGATGCAATCCCCAAGCAATCCACAAGCCTTCTCACAGGTTTGCGCACAGGCTTTTCAACCACATTCTCAACAGCTGACGCCGCGGGTCCGAGGATTGACTTGTTCCGGCTCCATAGCGCGTCAAAGACGCGCGTGGCCGCGACAGGTAAGACGGGGGCGGGGCGGGGGCTTGTTTCGATCGCCGTGAACCGTATCGTGAACGCTCCGAGCGGCCGGGAGAACGACAAATGATCGCCACAAGGGACGAAACCCCGCGTGCCATGCGGCGCGCCCGTTGGTCCGTGCTGAGCGCCGCCGTGGCGGCGGCTCTCATGTGCTTCAATGCCGGCGCTGCCGCCGCCTATCCGGACCGCAACATCCTGCTGATCGTTCCGTTCGCGCCGGGGGGCCCGACCGACATCATCGCGCGCATCATCTCGGCGGCGTTCCAGAAGTCGCTCGGCCAATCGGTCATTGTCGACAACCGCGGCGGTGCCGCCGGCAATATCGGCATGTCGGCGGCGGCGCGCGCGACACCCGACGGCTACACGCTGCTGCTCACCTCGACCGCGATCGCGGTCAATCCGGCGCTGTTCAACAATCTGGGCTACGATCCGTTCAAGGATTTCGTGCCGATCTCGGAGCTGGTCAACGCCCCCAACGTCATCGTGGTGCGCGCCGATTCCGGCATCATGTCGCTCGGCGATCTGGTGAAGCGCGCGAAAGCCGCACCCGGCACGTTCAACTATTCGAGCCCGGGAGTCGGAACGAAATCGCATCTGTCGGGCGAGGAGCTCAAGCTGCGCGCCGGCATCCAGATGACGCACGTTCCCTACCGTGGCGCCGGCCCCGCCGCGCTGGCGGTGCTCGACGGCACCGTGCAGGTCGGCTCGGTCGCGCTGGCGGCGGCGGAAGCGATGGTCAAGAGCGGTCAGCTGCGGGCGCTGGCGGTGACGGGAGCCCAGCGCTGGTTCTCGTTGCCCGAGGTCCCCACCATGGTCGAGTCGGGCTATCCGGGCTTCGTCTCCGACACGTTCAATGCCTTGTTCGCGCCCGCCGGCACGCCGGCCCCGGTCGTGTCGGTGCTGGTCAAGGCGAGCCAGGCTTCGCTGCGGGCCCCCGAGGCGCTCGAGCAGGCGCACCGCGCCGGCTTCGAGGTGGTGGCCGGCACCCCCGAGCAGCTCTCGGCGCGGCTCGCCGCCGAGATTCCGGCAGTGAAGGAGCTGGTGGCGCGGATCGGCATCAAGCCCGAGTAAGGTGCAAAGTGCAGGCGCAAAATGAGAGGCGCAACGTGAGGGGCGCAACGTGAGAGGCACAAGTGTGCTTCGGCCCGCCCGCCTCCTTGTCGCCCTGGCGGCGCTGCTGGCGCCGGCGGCGCAGAGCGGCGCGCAGGAGCTGCCGTCCCGCACCATCAGGATGGTGGTGGCGTTCCCGGCTGGCGGCCCGGCCGATTTCGTCGCCCGGGTGCTGGCCGAGCGGCTCAGGACGTTGATCGGACAAAACGTCATCGTCGAGAATCGTGCCGGCGCCAACGGCGCGATCGGTGCGGAATATGTGGCCCATGCCGATCCGGACGGGACCACGTTGTTCTTCACCACGGTCGGCGCGGTGGCGGTCACGCCGCACCTGATGGCGAAGGTGGCCTACGATCCGCTCAAGGATTTTGCGCCGATCACCCTGGTGGTGCGCAACACCACCATCCTGGTGGTCAAGCCCGACATGCCGGTCGCCTCCGCCAAGGAGCTGGCCGCGCTGGCGGCGCGCGATCCCGGCGCCATCGCCATCGCGTCGACCGGCTCGGGCAGCATGCCGCATCTGGCGCTCGAGCTCTACCAGGCTTCCGCCGGCGTGAGGTTCCTGCATGTCCCCTATCGGGGCGCCGCAGCCGCGTTGAGCGATCTCCTGGGCGGCCAGGTGCAGGGCATGTTCGCCGACGTGCCGGTGCTGCTGTCGCAGATTCAAGGCGGCAAGATTCGCCCGCTCGGCGCCGCCTCGGCCAACCGCAATACGGTGCTGCCGGACGTGCCGACGCTGGCGGAGCAAGGTTTTGCCGACACCAGCGCGGACAATTGGTACGGGCTGTTGGCGCCGGCGCGCACCCCCGCTCCGGCGATCGCGAAGCTGCACGATGCCGTGGCGGCGGCGCTCGCCGAGCCCGACACGCGTGAGAAGCTGATCCGCTCCGGCGCCATGCCGGCTGCGACATCGACGGCCGAATTTGCCAAGCTCGTGCGCGACGAGCTCGAGCGCTGGGGCCGCGTCGTGCGCGAGAAGAACATCAAGGGAGACGATTGAGCACGCGCCGCAGAGCATCGATGGAGGGAATCCTGGCGCTGTGCCTCAGCGTCGGGGTCCTGGGGCTGCCAGCCGCAGCGGCGGCGGATTGGCCGACCCGTCCGGTGCGCATCATCGTTCCGTTCGCGGCCGGCGGCGCCGCGGATAACCAGGGCCGCATCTATGCGGAGGCCTTGAGCGCGGCCTTCGGCAAGCAATTCGTCGTCGAGAACCGGACCGGCGGCGGCGGCCTGATCGCGGCCGAGGCAGTCGCGCGCGCGGCCCCCGACGGCTATACGCTGATCGTATCGGGCATTCCGATCCAGGTGCTGGGGCCGGCCATGAACCAGAATGTCGGTTACGACCCGATGCGGGACTTCACCCACATCGCCTATTTCGGCGGCACCCCCAATGTGCTGGTGGTCCACCCCGATCTCGGCGTGAGGACCTACCGGGACTTCGTGGCGCTGGCGCGCGGCCGCGCCGACGGCATCGACTATGTCTCGGCCGGCGTCGGCACCATGGGCAATTGGGTCGCCGAATATCTGGCGGCGAAAGAGCACATCCGGCTCACCCACGTCGCCTACAAGGGCGGCGCCGCGGCGCTGCTCGATCTCCTCGCCGGCCATGTGAAGGTCGGGATGCTGAGCTGGTCGAGCGTGGCGGAGCAGATCCGCGCCGGCGCTCTGGTCCCGCTCGCCGTCACGTCGGCGCAGCGCGTGTCCTACCTTCCCGACCTGCCGACTTTGCGCGAGCTTGGGTTTGGCGACTTCGTCGCCACCACGTGGTTCTCGCTGTCCGGCCCCGCCGGCCTGCCGGCCGACATCGTCGAGCGGATCAACCGCGAGGTCGTCAAGGCGATGGATCGGCCGCAGGTGAGGAAGCAGATCGAGCAAGACGCGATCGAGACCCGGCCGATGACGGCGGCCGAGGTCACGGAGTTCTCGCAGAGCGAGATCGACCGCTGGACACCACTGATCAAGAAGGTGATGGCGACCAAAGTGCAGTGACCTCGCTCGACCCGGTGGTGGCGAGCCTGAACAGGGAGCCCAGGTGATGGCGCAATGGAACGAGATCCCGGCTCCGACCGGCAAGGAGGCCGTGTCGCGCGTCTATCCGGCGGGCTATCGCACCGATGTGGTCGACGTGCCGATCGAGGCCAACGAGCGTGGCTTGGAATACATGATCCGGATGAAGGCCGGCGACACGGTCGTCTATTCCTGGGAGGCGCTGAACGTCGGCGATCCGCAAGCCTTCCATACGGAGTTTCACGGCCATACCGACGCGGCGCCCGGGCAGGGCGGCGATTTGATGTTCTACGACAAGGCGGCCGGCGCCAAGGCGAGCGGCGCCTTGATCGGGCCCTGGCAGGGCATCCATGGCTGGTATTGGCAGAACAAGAGCGGCGCCCCGGTGACGGTGCGGTTGCGCTTGGCCGGCTTCTACGAGCTCATCCCGGGTCAGGCCGGGCAGCCGATCAAGGAATAGGTCGCGATACTGAGAGTCACTCCGGCTTGATGTTCGCGAACTTGATCACCTTGCCCCACTTTTCGGTTTCGGCGGCAATGAGCGTTCTGAACTCCGCGGGCGAAGCCGGCAATGGCGTGGTGGCGAGATCGGCGAACCGCGCCTTCATCGCAGGATCGGCGAGCGCGGCATTGATTTCCTTGTTGAGCCTGTTCACGATTTCCGCGGGCGTGTTGCGCGGCCCCCCGATGCCATTGAGCGCGACGGCCTCATAGCCTGGCACGAAATCGCCCACGGTCGGGACATCCGGCAACACCCCCAGGCGCGTGGCCGTCGTGACCCCCAAGGCCCGCAGCCGGCCGGCCTTGATGTGCTCGATGGAGGAGGCCGTGAGGTCGAACATCACCTGGACCTGACCGCCGAGCAGATCGGTGAGCGCCGGCGCCGAGCCGCGATACGGGACGTGGAGCATGTCCACGCCGGTCATCATCTTGAACAGCTCGCCGGCCATGTGGGTCGAATTTCCGATTCCCCCCGAAGCCATGCTGAGCTTGCCCGGATTGGCCTTGGCATAGGCGATGAACTCGGGAACGGTCTTGACCGGAACCGATGGATGCACCTCCATGACGAGCGGCACACGGTTTATGCTCGCGACCGGCTCGATGTCGTGGATGAAATCGTAAGGGAGCTTCTCGTAAAGCGTCGCATTGATGACATTGCTCGAAGTGGCCCAAAGCAGCGTATAGCCGTCCGCGCGTGCGTGTACGACGAACTCGGTGGCGGTCGTGTTGCTGGCGCCCGGCCGGTTGTCGATCACGAACGCCTGGCCG
>DASZKX010000230.1:0-25368 GCA_035552735.1 Xanthobacteraceae bacterium | reverse complement strand
GCCGATGTACGAGGCCTCCACGCTGGATCGGCGGGAGCAGGGACGGTGCGCGCCGGCCATCCGGCGGTGCTCGCGCTGTCGAATGTGTGTCGGCTCTTCTGAGAAAGGCGCGGCGCGCCCGTTTGACTTAACCCAGCGCTCCGGGTCGCCACCGAAGTTTGGAAAGTAAGCACGGATCGAGTCGCAGCGGCAAGACTCGAGGGCTCGGGGGTGGGGCAGGGGCCCGCGCCCCGAAATGGTCGGCGAACTTGGTATCCCGGCGCTCCTGGTCCTATATGACGTCCGGTCGCCCGGCCGGTATCTCAAGGCGGCCGGAATGACGGCAAAATGCGGCGCACAGACGCCTTGAGTTGAGGCCCGTAAGCCAATGAACACAAAAGAGTTATTGCCGGCGCCGCCGATCGGTGCCGAGCCTGCGCGAACGAGCCCGATGCTGGTCGACAGTCATTGCCATCTCGATTTCGAGGATTTTTCCGGCGACCTCGACGGCATCGTGGCGCGCGCGCAAGCGGTCGGGATCGGCCGCATGGTCAGCATCTCGACCCGGGTGAAGCGCCGCGCCGGCCTGGTCGCCATCGCGGACCGTTTTCCCGCGGTCTATTGCTCGATCGGGACCCATCCGCATCACGCCCATGAGGAGCTCGATCTCACCATCGCGGATCTGGTGGCGCTGACCCGGCACCCAAAGACCGTGGCGATCGGCGAAGCCGGACTCGACTACCACTATGATTTGAGCCCGCGCGAAGCCCAGGAGCGCGGCTTCCGCAATCATATCGCGGCTGCGCGCGAGACCGGGCTGCCGCTCGTCATTCATTCGCGTGAAGCGGATGCCGAAATGGCGGCGATCCTCGAGGAGGAAACCGGAAAGGGGGCCTTCCCGGCCGTTCTGCATTGCTTCACCGGCGGACGCGACCTGGCGCAACGGGCGGTCGCGCTCGGGCTGTTTGTCTCGTTCACCGGCATCCTGACCTTCAAGAAATCAGACGAGCTGCGCGCCATCGCGGCGGAGCTGCCGGCCGATCGCATATTGGTCGAGACCGATGCGCCTTATCTGTCGCCCGGCCGCCACCGCGGCAAACGCAACGAGCCCGCCTATGTGGTCGAGACCGCCAAGGTGCTGGCGCAAACCCGCAACGTCACCTTCGATGAAATCGCACGGCAGACCACCGAGAACTTCTTCCGTCTGTTCAGTAAGGTGCCGCGCCACGCCGCGGCCGCGGCATGATGCCGACGCTTGCACCATGACGCCTGCACCATGACGCTGACGTTCACGATTCTCGGTTGCGGCTCGTCGGGAGGGGTCCCGCGTCCGGCCATTGGCTGGGGCGATTGCGACCCCGCCAATCCCAGGAACCGCCGTGGTCGCTGCTCGCTGCTGGTCGAGCGGCGCTGCCTGAATGGCGGGTGCACCCGCGTCCTGATCGACACCTCGCCGGATCTGCGCGAACAGCTTTTGGGGGCCGATGTGGATTGGCTGGATGGCGTCTTTTTTACCCACGAGCACGCCGACCACACCCACGGCATCGACGATCTGCGTGGGCTGTTCCTGCGCCACCGGCGCCGTATCGACGTCTATCTCGACGAGCCGACCTATAAGGTTCTCTCCGAACGCTTCGGCTACTGCTTCGTCACGCCACTCGGCAGCAATTATCCGGCAATCCTTAACGAGCATCGGATCAGTTCCGGCCGTCCGGTGACCATCCAAGGGCAAGGCGGACCGATCACCGTGCTGCCGTTCCTGCAGGATCATGGCGACATTGCCTCGCTTGGCTTCCGCTTCGGCGACGTGGCCTATTCAAGCGACTTGCGCGATCTGCCGCCGGAAAGCGTCGCCGCGCTGTCCGGCCTCGATTTGTGGATCGTCGATGCGCTGCGCTACACGCCGCACCCGAGCCATTTCTCGGTCGACGAGGCCCTCGATTGGATCAAGCGCATCGCGCCGGCGCGCGCGATCCTCACCAACCTGCACATCGACCTCGATTACGACGAATTGCGCCGCCGGCTGCCGCCCCATGTCGAGCCGGCCCACGATGGCCTCAAAATCGAGTTTGCCGCTGCCGAGACCCGCTGAGCAGGCCGCTGGCGCGCGGCAAAGCCGTCAAATACCGCTACAATCGAAAACATTCCATAATATCCCTTATGCGAATCACGGATATGGGCGGCCCCAATCGCGGCTGCTTGCTGGCTCTGCTAGGGTTCCGGCCCCGGCGTTAACGATTGGCCCTCTCAATGATCCCGTCACGCGAAATTTCCCGGCTTCTGGAGATCATGGCTGCGCTGCGCACGCCCGGTTCGGGCTGTCCGTGGGACCTCGAGCAGAATTTCGCGACCATTGCGCCGTACACGCTCGAAGAGGCCTATGAGGTGGCGGATGCGATCCTGCGCAACGATCTCGTCGATCTGCGCGAGGAGCTCGGTGATCTTTTGCTGCAGGTCGTGTTTCATGCCCGCATGGCGCAGGAGCAAGACGCCTTCGATTTCGGCGACGTGGTACAGGCCATCAGCGAGAAGCTCATCCGGCGTCATCCGCACGTGTTCGGCGATGCCGGCAAGCTCACCCCCAAGGCCGTCGAAGGTCTGTGGGATCGGATCAAGGCGCAGGAGAAAGCGCAGCGGAGCGCCGGCCGGCCGGGTGCTGGGCAGGGTGCCGGTGCTGGTGCGGCAGCAGAAGGCGCGCTCGCCGGTGTTCCGGCGACGCTCCCTGCCCTGACCCGGGCTCTCAAACTGCAGACCAAAGCTTCGAAAGTCGGCTTCGATTGGAACGATCCGCGCGCGGTGCTCAAGAAGATCCGCGAGGAAGCCGATGAGATCGAAGCGGAGATTGCCGCCGGCAGCTCGAGCAAAGCGGGTTATGAGGTCGGGGATCTGTTGTTCGCGGTGGTCAATCTGGCGCGCCATGTGGATGCCGACCCGGAGGCGATGCTGCGCGCCACCAACCTCAAATTCGAGCAGCGCTTCGCGGCCATCGAGCATGCGCTCGCGCAACGGGGAAAATCGCCCAGGGAGGCGTCCTTGGCCGAGATGGATGCCCTTTGGGATGAGGCCAAGGCGGCGGAGCACGCCAGAGCGGTTTCACGTTGACCGGGGACAGAAACCGCTCCAGCATTTTTGCATGGTCGCATTTTCGGACAGAAAACCGGTTTCCACCCCCGCCTCCGCGTCGCCTCCGCGGGGGCGGGCTTTTTCCTGAAAATGCTCCAAGCCGAAGCTTTGACGCGTGGAGGTGCCCTACTCCACGCCGGCGGCGCGCAGGTATTGCAGATCAACGAAGCGCGCTGCGGCCGGCAGCGGGGCTTTCAGGGCGCCACCCTCCCCCATGAATGCGATGACTTGATCCAGGCCCTTGAGATCGAGCTCGGCTTGCCGCGGCAGCACGCCCTTCTCGGGCTCGAAATAGAGTGCGAGCGTGTCGCGCGCGATCTGCGCGGACGAACCGGTGCGTTCGGCCACGGTCTTGATGACCTCGTCGCGGTTGGCGGGGTCGCGGATGAAGCGGAAGGCATCGGCCAGCGCTCGCACGAAATGCACCACCGTTTCCTTGTTCGCCGCCGCGAAGGCGCGGCGCACCGCAATGACCTGGAATTGGAAGGCGCTGACTGCTTGCGTGGAGTCGCCGAGCCGGCGGTAGCCCTGCTGGAGCGCTTCGAGATCGTTCGGCTGGCCGAGCGGCACGCCGGCGCATTCGCCGCCCTTGAGGCACGCGAAGCGAACCGGCGTTCCGACCAGCTCCTTGACCTTGTAATCGGCGCCGCCGAGTCCGTTTTGCGCCAGGAGCTTGCGCATGGAGATCGAGATCGTGTCGAGCGGGAGCGAGAGGCCGATCTGCTTCCCCTTCAGGTCGGCATAGCTGGTGATCTCGGGCCGCACGATAAGGCTGTAGACCGGATTGGCCACTTCGCCCGCAATCGCCACCGCATCCGAGCCGGCGAGCTCGGCCTGGATCAGGTAGGGGGTCGCGGTATGCGCGACATCGACCCTCCCCTCGTCGAGGGCCGCCACCATCTTGTCGGTGCCGCCCGCGATGGGGATGAATTCGAGGCGAATGCCTTCGCGCGCCAGGAAGCCTTTGTGCTCCGCGATGAAGAGGTAGATCGAGCTGACGGCGCGAACCGTCGAAGGGACTTGGCCGAAGCGGAGCGTCACCGGCTGCGCGGCCGCCGGGCCGGCAAGCCCGAGACAGACGGCGGCAAGACTGGCTGCGATGGCGGGGATGACGTGCTTCATGACGGGTGCCGGTCGTTGGTTGGATCGGGGGCGTCGAACCTGGCGCGCACGGCGCCGGCATTGGCGGGATCGACCCGGACGGTCACGGCCAGCCGTCCGTCAGGGCTGAATTGCTTGCTCAGCACCTCGGCGTTGCGGTGAAGCCAGCTGATGCCGGCCCCATCGCTGGAATCGAGGTTGAGGTCCAGCACCACACGGGTCGCGGCAATGCGCGCTTCGATCTCAAAGGCGAGCTCATTGAGCCCCTGGCCCGACAGGGCGGAGATCAGAATCGGTTGTCGTCCCGCGTGCTGCCGTCCCGCGATGTTGCTCAGCGTGGCGCGGGTCTCGCCGTCCAGCAGATCCACCTTGTTCCAGACCTCGATCAATTTGGCGGCGCCTTCGCCGTCGGCAATCTCGATGCCGAGCTGGTGGAGAATGTCCCGCACGTCGGACGATTGGGCATCGGCGTCGACATGGGAGATGTCGCGCACATGCAGGATCACATCGGCTTCCACGACCTCCTCGAGGGTGGCGCGGAACGCCGCTACCAGCATGGTCGGCAGGTCGGAGATGAAGCCCACGGTGTCGGACAGGATCACCCGCGCCCCGTGCGGCAGATCGATCGCGCGCAGCGTCGGGTCGAGGGTCGCGAACAGCATGTCGGAAGCCAGCACCTTGGCCTTGCTCATGCGGTTGAACAGGGTCGATTTCCCGGCATTGGTGTAGCCGACCAAAGCGACGATCGGATAGGGCACGCGCTGGCGGCTCAAGCGATGGAGCTTGCGGGTGCGCTTGACCTTGTCGAGCTCGGTCTCGAGGCGCGCGATCCGTTCCTCGATCAGGCGCCGGTCGGCTTCGAGCTGGGTTTCGCCCGGCCCGCCCAGGAAGCCGAAACCGCCGCGCTGGCGCTCGAGATGGGTCCAGGAGCGGACCAGCCGGCTCTTTTGATAGGTCAGATGGGCGAGCTCGACCTGCAGCGTGCCCTCGCGGGTGCGCGCCCGCCGTCCGAAGATCTCGAGGATCAGGCCGGTGCGGTCGAGCACCTTGGCATTCCAGGCCTTCTCGAGGTTGCGCTGCTGCACCGGCGAGAGGGCGCAATCCATCACCACCAATCCGGCCTCGAGGCTCTTGATCAGGCCCGAGATCTCCTCGACCTTGCCGGAGCCCACATAGGTCGCCGGGCGGATGTCGCTCACCGGCACGATGCCGGATTCCAGCACATCGAGATCGATCGCGCGGGTGAGGCCGACCGCTTCGTCCAGCTTGGCCTCTGCGGAACGCAAGCTCGATGGCGCATGAATCCCACCCCCGCGCGGCTTCCTGCCGCGCAGATCCGGTTCGATGACGATGGCACGCCCGCTGCCGGCGCCCTCCGGTGGGCTCAGGCGATCGGTGTGCGTGTCGAGCCGACGGGTTTCAATCAGGGTTTATCCACAGCCGGTGGCTCCTCGGCCCCTTCGAACAACTGGATCGGATGACCCGGCATGATGGTCGAGATGGCATGCTTGTAGACCAGCTGCGAATGACCATCGCGCCGCAGTAGTACGCAGAAGTTATCAAACCAGGTTACCACGCCTTGTAGCTTTACCCCATTCACCAGAAAGATGGTCAGCGGGGTCTTACTCTTGCGTACGTGATTCAGGAAGGTGTCTTGCAGGTTTTGTGAGCGGTCTGCCGCCATTGTCGTTATCCGTTATTTGCTCGCGGGCCCCTTCCCGCGAGATAATTGCCAGCCCCTGTCCCCCTGTCGGATTTGACCAAGGCTTTGGCTTGGCTATTACAGGCTACGGCCCCACGCCGCGCAAGCAGAAGTTGGTGGCAGATCGTGTGTCTCGCCTGTGGTCAAGGCGATCAAGACCGTTCGGCGTGAGCGTGGAAGCTCTCCCGCAACGCCTTTGCAACCGGCCCGGGCGTGCCGCCGCCGACCGCCCGGTCGTCGATGCGGACCACCGGCATGACGATCTGACTGGCGGCCGTGACAAAGGCCTCGCCGGCCCCGTAGGCCTCTTCGACCGTGAAGGGGCGCTCTTCCAACACCAGATTCCGAGCCTTGATGACGCCGATCAACACGGTTCTGGTGATACCCCGTAAAATTCCGTTATCCGCCGGCCTGGTGACGACCTTGCCATCCCGGGTGACGATCCATGCATTGCTCGATGAGCCCTCGGTCACCCGTCCGTCCCGGTCGACGAACCAGGCTTCCCCGGCGCCGCGATCGCGAGCGGCCTGCTTGGCCAGCACATTGGGCAGGAGCGAAATGGACTTGATGTCGGGCCGCGCCCAGCGGCTTTCCGGCACGGTGATCACCGCGATGCCTTGCTGGGCCTTCTTCTCGTTGCCGCCCATGTCGAGACTGCGGGCGGTGACCACGAGGCTCGGCGCGGTGCCGGGCGCCGGAAAGGAAAAATCGCGGCGCGCCACGCCGCGCGTCATCTGCACATAGACGATGCCGTCGCGAACCCGGTTGCGGCGGATGGTCTCGCGCATGATGACCGCGAGCGCGCTCTGCGAGACCGGCATGCGCATGCGCAATTCGTCGAGCGAGCGGCGTAACCGCTCGATATGGCGGCGCTCGTCGATGATGGCGCCTCCCCTCACCTCGCACACTTCGTAGATGCCGTCGGAGAACTGATAGCCGCGATCCTCGATGCTGACCAAGGCGTCACGGGCCGGCAGATAACGGCCATTCACATAGGCAATACGGGGCAAGGACATCTCCGATGCCGACCGAGGCTTTGCGCGGCGGGCCTCCGAATATCAGATCGCTCCCGGCGAAGGCAATCGCCGATGCAGGCGGTCACGCCGGCGAAATAAACCGCAGCCCGTGCGGGCGCGACAAAGGCCTGATGCGGATGCGCCCCACTTGTTTTGCGGCCGGCCGCGGACGTCTGCCATCGCCAGACGGGGGCCGGTGGTCGATCGGTCAGACGACCGGGGATAGGAAGGGCTTCGTCACCCGGTCGCCGGGAGCGGCGTGATATTGCAAGGTGGTGTGAACCGCACCGCAAGCTGTCGCGACTAAGGTTCTGATACTCATATCAATACAACCAGGGGTGACTCATGACAGACGCATCGCTGCCCGCCGGGCGCTTTAGCGAGGGAGAATTCCGTGTCGGCCACGTGTTCAGCCGAGCTTGGTCGGTGTTCTCGGGCAACATCCTGACCTTCATGGTGGTGACCGGCATCGCCAGCCTGCCCCCGCTCCTGATCCCCAAACCCGTGCCGGGCGCGCCTGTCGCCCCTTACGGGAACCTGGGGATGACCTTCCTTGCCTTTTTCCTGATGATCGTGCTCGGCACGCTCAGCCAGGCCATCGTGCTCTACGGCGCCTTTCAGGACATGCGTGGCCGGCCGGTCAGCCTGGCCGACTGTTTTCGGGTCGGCTTGCACCGCTTCTTTCCCATCATCGGCCTCGCGATCGCCATGGGCGTGGGCGTGATGCTCGCCTCCATCTTCTTGATCTTTCCGGGCTTCATCCTGTACATGATGTGGTTCGTGGCGACGCCGGTCTGCGTGGTCGAGCAACTGGGACCGTTTCGCAGCCTGGGGCGAAGCCGTGAGCTGACCAAGGGCCATCGCTGGAAGATATTCGGACTGAGCCTTTTGATCCTGGTCCCGGCCCTCATCGTCGGCACCATTATCGTTGCCGTGATGGCGTTCCTGCTCGGCACGGGCTCGCTTCTGGGCTTGCCCGGGGCGTTTGCCAGTCCGCTCGGCCAGCTCGTCAACCTGATCTGGAGCGCGGCTTGGGGTGCCTTCTACGCCGTTCTCATCGTGGTGACCTATCACGACCTGCGTGTCGCCAAGGAAGGCATCGATACCGATCAAATCGCGGCGGTGTTCGAATAGCCCCCCGCTCCCAGCGGGAGCGAGCCTTTGCTGAGGTGACCCGCCCGATCAGGGCGGGTCACACCCTGCTCCGCGGGTGGCGAAGGAAGGTGTCGATACCGCCCATATCGCGGGAGTGTTTGAATAGGCCTGCTACGCGGGCGCAAGGCCTATGACGTCACTCGATCGGTCCAGGCTGAGCGAATTTGTCGGCGCGGCCCTTGCCGTAGAGCTGCTCGCGCTCGAGGAAGGCACGCTCCGCGGTATAGAAATCGCGCAGAAACCGGGCGGCCTTGTTGGGCGGCACCGGCGCGGTCCAGATGATCTTGCGGCAAATCTTGTCGCAGACATCGTTGAGCACCCGCACGGATTCCGCCGAGTCCGGCCGCCGCAGCAATTCCTCGAGCACCTGTAACTCGAACGCCCCGTAGGCCCGCAAGTGTTGCTCGGTGAAGGTGAATTGCACGGCTCCATCCACCAGGTCGCTCAACAGCGCCCGCTTGGGCAGCGCGATCACCATGGTGCCGGCGATCATGTCGCCGCCGCGCATGCGATCGCGGTTGATGGCCGGCAGCAACGCGAAGAACAACATCCAGATCGCGAGCGACAATTCCTGCCAGTCGGCCGCGCCTTCGGCGGGCCGACCCCACGACATGAGAATTCCGAGCGGCAGGAACATCTCGACCTCGCGGGTGAGATTGCGCGCGATGACGGCGGTGGGCAGCAGAGGGCCGCCGTGACGGTCGATCACGCGCAGCCCGATCACGCGTTTGCCCGGTGTCGCGCCCCGCCAGGCGATCTCGAAATAGACGAAGTACAGGTTGCGGATGATGAAGCCGATGAACAGCGCCACCGAGACCGCGATCAGGATGCTGCCGGCCTTGCCGATCAAAAATATGACCGGCAGGTAGATGACGATGGTCGCCACTGTCCAGATCACCCAGTCGAGCAGGAAAGCGCTGATTCGCTCGCCATAATCGGCCAGCGCGACCGGCAGCGAGACGCCTTCCGGGGTGACGATCTCGCGCCGCCGCCGGCGCGTGCCTTCGAAGAATTGCGTGGTGCGCTCGTGGACCAGGGTCATGGCCGTGCCGTCCTCCCGCAGAGGCTGAAATACGCGATCCACAGGGCGCCGATTCCGAATCCGATCCCGAAGCGCAACGGCGTGCTCGCCACCAGCTGGCGCATGCCGCCCTCCAGGATCGCCGCCACGAACAGCATGAGGATGGCGCCGACCGCGATCTGAGCCGCCTGGCGGCCATGCAGCGCAAGATTGTCGAGCCGCCCATAGCGGCCCGGGAACAGCACCTTCTCGGCGATCAGGAGACCGCCGGCCGCGAGCAGGATCAAGGCACCCAATTCGGTCGTGCCATGGATCGAGATCCAGCCGAGGAAATCCACGGTCAGGTCGCGGTTGTAATGCAAGGCCAGGAAGGCGCCGAGCGTGAGCCCCTGATAGACGTTGAGCATCAGGGTGGGGATGCCGGCCGCCAGGCCGAGCCCGAACGTCATGATGCCGATCAGCGTGTTGTGACTGAACAGCACGTTGGCGAACAGGCCGAATGCCTCGACCGCGCCCGGCCAGGGCGCAAACAGCTCCTTGTCGAAAAGCTCGGCGTGGGTGCTCGAGGGCCCGCGCCCGCCGGCCAGCCCAGCCGGAACCAGGGAGGACAACCAGGCTTCATCCTGCAGGGTCAGCATGAAGCCCGCCACCACGCCGACCAGCAAAGCCAGCGTCGCGAGGACGATATGCCAGCGTGCCGCGCGCACCGCCGTCGGCAGATCGAGCCGGAAGAACGTCCGCATGCCTTCCAGCGGGCTGATGCGCGGTCCATAGACGACCAGGAACGCCCGCAACGTCAGATTCTCCAGGTAGAGAAGCAGATTGCGGTCGAGCGCGATGGTGCGTGCGACCGACAGCGATGAAAGCGCGGCACGGTAGAGGATCGGCAGCCGTTGCAGCTCGTGGAGCGACAAGAGGCGCGCGCCCCGGCGCTCCACGTGGCCCACCAGTGTCTCGAGCTCGCGCCAGCCCTGCTCGCGGCCTTTGCGGAACTCGCTGCTCTTGAGCACGAGCGCGGGCTTTCCGGCGATCACGGTCGCCGACAAGCGTGGATCTGGCGCGTCCAGCACGGTCATATCAGCCCGCGTTGCTTGATCAGGAGATAACGGTTGATGAGCGCGACCGACAAGCCTCGGCTCGGCACGTCGAGGCAGTGGATGCCGAGGCGTTGCAGCCGCTCGAATACGATGCTGCGGTCGCGCAGGAAATCCTGGGCGATGACCGCCTTGGCGACATCGACGAACTGGTTGGGTGCCGCATCGACGGCGCGCTGCAGGATCGAGCCGCGCTGGGTGACGAAGACGACCAGATGCCGGTTGGCGACCCGCTGCATGCTTTCGATCAGGAGCTCGGCGGTGATCGTGTCGACAAAGTCGGTGAACAGGATCACCAGCGCGCGCCGCTTGAGCCGCGCGTTGAGCTCGGCGAGGCCGAGCGTGAAATTGGTCTCCTGGTGCTGATAGTCGAGCTCGGCGGTGGCGCGCTGGAGACGCGGAAAGCTCGAGATGCCGCGCTGCGGTCCGATAAATTGCCGCACCTTGGCATCGAACCCGTAGGTGCCGACCAGGTCGCCGCCTTGCAGCGAAACCCAGGCCAGCACCAGCGCCGCATTGATGGCATGATCGAGCCGCGTGATCCCCTCGACCGGCTCCAGCATGAGATAGCCGGTGTCGAAAGCCATGATCACCTGGTGGTTGCGCTCGGTGCGGAACTCCTTGCACAAGAGCTTGCGGTGGCGGGCCGAATGCTTCCAGTCGATGAAACGGCTGTCGAGGCCGGGCATGTATTCGCGCAACGCCTCGAACTCGGCGCCCTCGCCTTTCTGATGCTGCGCCTTGATGCCGTAGATCGCCTCCTGCACGAAAAATTGCAGCGCGGTGCCGTGCACGCCGCGCACATTGGGCACGACATCGATCGTGCGCTCGACCCCGATCCGTCGGGTGAACTCGAGCAGCGCCAGCGGCCCGCGCCAGCGCATCCAGACGCGATCGACATGGATCCGTCCGCGGCGCGTGGGCACGACCGGCAAGGCGATCCGCCCTTCCTGGCCGGGCAAAAGCGCGCCGGCGACGATCTCGGCGGCCTCGACCTCGCCGCGTTGCTCGGCGATCAGCTCGAACCGCACGGTCCGGCGATGGCCCGCCGCCGCCAAGGTGGCGGTGATGGCGCCGCCTTCGCCGATCGAGAGCCGGTCGGGGGTGGCGATCCGCACCGTGAGGGCGCGCGGCGGCAACGCCAGCATGAAGTCGCTCGCCGCCGCCAGCACCACCAGAACCCCGTAGTTGAACGAAAACGGCCACAGCGCCGGATCATAGATCACGGCGAACAGCGCCAGCGGGATGCCGCCGGCGAAGATCAGAACCATGCGGGCGGTGGGTCGGATCATCGCGGCGCCGGGGTCTGGTCGATCACCTCGCGCAGAATCCGGTCGGCGGTCAGGCCCTCGATCTCGGCGCTGGGCGACAGCGTGAGCCGATGCCGCAGCACCGGCAGAGCCAGGAACTTCACGTCGTCCGGGATGACGAAATCGCGGCCCTGCAGCACCGCGAAGGCGCGCGCCGCCGCCGCCAGCATGTTCGCGGCCCGCGTCGAGGCGCCGACTTCCAGGGACGAATGCTCCCGGGTGGCACGGATGACGTCGACGATATAGTCGATCAACGGATCCGACAGGCGGATCTGGGTCACCGCCGCGCGCGCGCTCGCCAGCGCGGAGCTGTCGGCGACCGCCACCAGGCCGAAATCCTCCACCCGTGGCATGGCGGAGCGGTGCCCGTGCCGTCGCACGATCTCGCGTTCCTCGTCACGGCTGGGATGCTCGATGATCATCTTGAACAGGAATCGATCGAGCTGCGCCTCGGGCAGCGGATAGGTGCCCTGCTGCTCGATCGGATTCTGCGTCGCCACCACCATGAAGTCGTCGCCCAGCGGATAGTCCTTGCCGTCGATGGTGACCACGCGCTCGTTCATGGCCTGCAGCAGCGCGGCCTGCGTCTTCGGCGGCGTGCGGTTGATCTCGTCGGCGAGCAGCAATTGGGTGAAGATGGGCCCCTTGGTCAGGATGAAGCTGTTGGTCTGAAAGTTGAACAGGTTCGTGCCCAGCACGTCGCCCGGCATCAGGTCGGGCGTGAACTGGATGCGGCCGAATTGCAGCGCGAGCCCGGCCGCGAACGCACGCGTGAGCAGCGTCTTCGCGGTTCCCGGCACGCCTTCGAGCAGGATGTGACCGCCGACCAGGAGGCTGGTGAGCATGAGGTCGATGATTGCGTCCTGGCCGACGACGGCCTTGCGAACCTCGCCCCGCACCGCCTCAGTGATCGCCCGGATGCCGTGAACGTCCATCGACGATCTCTCCCTTCCACTGGTGAATATCGCGCGCCAGCCGCACCAGCGCCGAGAAGTTCCGCCGGCGCGCACCGCCGAGGTCCGCCGCCCGGCGCAGCACCGCCTCGCAATCGACGGTGACGCCGCGCGCCAATCCCACCCGCAGCAGCCAGGCGACGAGCCCGCCGTCGGTGAGCTCGCGCGGCGCATGCAGCTGAACCGCGGCGTCGCGGACGGTTTCCTGGACGTAGCGTCTGACCATCACGTCCTGATGACCGGTGAATTCGACCAGCTTGGCCATGTTTTGCAGGAGGCCCTCGCGTCCGGCGCGCAGCGCCGGCGGCGCGGTTTGCGGCGCGCCGAACCGGCCCAGCGTCGCCCACAGCAGCAAGGCGATGGCGAGCATCCCTTGCACGGTCGCTACCACGAACGGGAAGCGGAACAGCAGCAGGATTGGGCTCACCGGGCGCACCACGAAGCCATGCACGGTTTCGTCGAACACGACGCTGCCGTCGCCGCTGCGCAATGCCTTGATCAGGGTGAGCGCCAAGGCCGCATTGCCCTCGTGCGCAAGGCCATGATTGGCGATGACGTCGGGATCCGCCAGCACCCAGATCTTGCGATCCTTGTCGCTGAGCTCGCCCACCAGCATGCCTTGCGTGGCACCGATGATCGGCCGCAGCCGATCGCCGCGCACGAGCTGAACGGGCAAATCCAGATCCGGCGTGATCTGCAGCGCATTGGTGGTCCACTGGACGACGCTTTTTTCGCGCACCACCTCGCCGCGCGGCGCGAAAAGGTTCAAGGCCCACTTGGCGTCGAGTGCGGGGCGTTCATCGACCTCGCGCAGCCATCCGGTCTTTTGGTCGCTCGGTTGCCCGGTCCATTTCGGCAGCACCAGCAGGATCGTTCTCGCCTGCATGAGCATGCGGATCGCATCTTCGCTCTGACCGCTCCTGCGCGGCTCGGCGATCACCAGCACGCTGCCGGGTGAAAGCTTTTCCAGCGAGCTCGAGCGGCTCTTCACCACCGGAATCGCGAGCTGACCCAGCACGTCGGCGATGCCGGCATGCCCGATCGCGGAGCGCGAGAAGGTGCTGGGCCCGACGCTGTCGGGGCCGCTTAATTCGCCGCCGCCCATGAAGTAGAGCGATATGGCGAACATCACGACGGCGCCCACGATCCAGGCCAAGAGCAGGCGGCGGGAGAAGACCGGTTCCGCGCTCATGCCGGCACGCTTCCGTAAAGGGATCGCGCCAGCGCATTGAAGCTCTCGCGGCACGCCGTGTAATCGGCGAGCTCGGCGGACTGCTGGCCGAAATAGGTCAATTCCACCCGGGTCACGACGTCGCGCAGCGAGGCGCGAGCCGCCTCGGGAAGGTTTGTGCTGTAGAGGATTTCGCGGCTGGTCAGCGAATCGGAGAACTGCCGGTCCAGGCGCAACCGAATGTGCGCCAAGCCGTGCAGCAGCAGCATGTGCATGGCCTCGACGAACCGCCCGCGTGCGGCCAGCTCGTCGGCGGCCTCGATGACCACCGCCTGGTCGCCAGGCGCGGCCGCGCCGGGAACGATCTCGTCCTCCGCCCAAGTGCCGCCCGCGCCCGAGCGCCAGATCGGGATCAAGTCGCGGAACGCATAAAGCAAGACCCCGAGCGCGATCGCAACCACGACCCAAAGGGTTTCGGGCGGCAGGTCGAAATGCCAGTTCAACGGCTCCGTTCCGCGCGGCAGCTCGGTCTGCAGATCGAGCCGACGGATGGCGTCATCGGCGGCCTGTTGAGCCTGTTGCGGGGTTTGCGCCGCCAGCGGCCCGGCGGTGATGAACGGCGCCGAGGTGCCCAGGAGCCCGGCCATCAAGGCTGCCACCGAGACTTCCATCGCGGCTTCCCTGGTGGCGATCAAAACCCGCCGGAGGCTCCTCGCGCAGCCGCCCGTCTCCGCGCGCGTCATCGTTCGCCCTCAGCTGCCGAGCCGATTAGCTAGTCAATTCCTAGCGCCTTGAGCTTGCGATGCAAGGCCGAGCGCTCCATGCCGACGAATTCGGCCGTGCGCGAAATATTGCCGCCGAAGCGGCTGATCTGGGCGACCAGATATTCGCGCTCGAAGACCTCGCGCGCCTCGCGCAGCGGCAGGCCCATGAGGTGCTCGCCGCCATTGCCGTTCGGCATGTTCGGCACCATCGAGCCGACATCCTGCGGCAACATGCTGGCGGTGACCACGGAATCGGCGTCGCCGCTCGCCAGGATCATCAGCCGCTCCACATTGTTGCGCAGCTGCCGAACGTTGCCGGGCCAGTCGTGCGACTGCAGAACCGCCAAGGCGTCCTCGCCGATGATCCGCTTGGACAGCCCGCTCGACTGCGAGATCTGGTCCATGAAATAGTAGACCAGGTCGGCGATGTCCTCGCGCCGCTCGGCCAAGGGCGGCACCCGGATCGGCACCACCGACATGCGGTGATAGAGGTCGTCGCGGAAGCGGCCGGCGGCGATCTCGGCCTCGATGTTGCGGCCGGTCGACGAAATGATCCGCACGTCGACCGTGACCTTGTTGCTGCCGCCCACCCGCTGAAAGGTCTGATCGACCAGCACGCGCAGAATCTTGTTCTGCGTCTCGCGCGGCATGTCGGCGATCTCGTCGATGAAGAGCGTGCCGCCATGGGCCTCCTCGAGCGCCCCGACCTTGCGCTCGCCCGCGCTGTTGGCCGGCTCGACCCCGAACATCTCGACCTCCATCCGCTCCGGGGTCATCGCGGCCGCATTGATGACCACGAACGGACCCTCGGCGCGAGCCGATTGCCCGTGAATGGCGCGGGCGGTGAGCTCCTTGCCGGCGCCGGGCGGGCCGACAATCAGGATTCGGCTGTTGGTCGGCGCCACCTTGTCTACGGTCTGGCGCAACTGGTTGATCGTGGGCGAGTGCCCGACCAGGGTCGAAGGCGTCAATTGCTTGAGCGCCTTGACCTCGCGCTTGAGGCGGGAGGTCTCGAGCGCACGGTCGGCGACCAGCACCAGCCGGTCGGCCTTGAACGGCTTCTCGATGAAATCGTAGGCCCCGCGCTTGATGGCGGCGACCGCGGTCTCGATGTTGCCGTGGCCGGAGATCATCACCACCGGGACCTCGGGGTTCTCCCGCTTGATGGCGTCGAGCACCTGCAGGCCGTCGAGCCGGCTGCCCTGCAGCCAGATGTCGAGAAACACCAGGTTGGGCCGGCGTGCCGCGATGGCTGCCAGCGCGTCGTCGCTGTCGCGCGCGGTGCGCGTCAGGTAGCCTTCATCCTGGAGGATGCCGGCCACCAGCTCGCGGATATCCGCTTCGTCGTCAACGATGAGGATGTCTGACGCCATGAATCCCGAGACCAATCCTATGTGTTAGTCGCGACCTGACTGGGTTTAGGTTCATCCGAAGTGGTGCCGGAAACGGGTTCCGCCGCAAAGCGTAGCCGCATCCAGGCGCCGCGTTGGCCTGGTATCCTGTTCGCCGCGTCGCCGAGCTCGATATTGCCCCCATGATCCTCCAGGATCCGGCCGACGATCGCCAGGCCGAGGCCGGTCCCCTTCTCGCGGGTGGTGACATAGGGTTCGAGCAAACGACTGCGGTTTTCTTTCGGCAGCCCGATCCCGTTATCCACCACGTCGATGATGATGTCGCCGCCGTCGCGGATGGCGGAAACCTGGATCCGGCCGCGGCCGAGCTCGGCCGCCGATACGGCCGCGATGGCCTCGGCGGCGTTCTTGATGATGTTGGTGAGCGCCTGGGAGATCAAGCGGCGATCGAACCGCGCCGACATGGGGTCTTCGGCGAACCCGGCCTCGATATCGACATCGGGGTGGCCGACCCGCAGCAGGAACACCACCTGGCGCACCGTATCGGCCACGTCGTCCACCGCCATCACCGGCTTGGGCATGCGCGCGAAGCGCGAGAATTCGTCCACCATGCGCTTGATGTCGTCGACCTGGCGGACGATCGTGTCGGTGCACTGCCGGAAGATGTCCGCATCCTCCTTGATGACGGGGCCATATTTGCGGCGCAGCCGTTCCGCCGACAGCTGGATCGGGGTGAGCGGGTTCTTGATCTCGTGGGCGATGCGGCGGGCGACGTCGGCCCAGGCCGAGGTGCGTTGCGCGGCCACCAGGTCGGTGATGTCGTCGAGCGTGATGACGTAGCCGTGGTCGGCCTCGCCGGATTGCTCCTCGGTGACGCGCACCGACAGATTGCGGTCGCGGCCGCTGCGGTTGATGGTCACCTGCCCCTGCACCAGGCGCTGCTTGCCGACGCGCGCGCCGGCGACCAGCTCGGTGAGTTCGGGGGCGACCTCGGCGAGCGGCCGTGCCAGGGCTTCGGCCTGGGAATGGCCGATCAGCCCTTCGGCGGAGCGGTTGAGGATGCTGATCCGGTTCTCGGCATCCACCCCGATGACGCCGGCGCTGGCGCCCGCCAGCACGGCTTCGGTGAAACGGCGGCGGCTGTCGATCAAATCGCGGGCCCGCACGATGTCGTCGTGCTGGGTGCGCAGCTCGCGGGTCATCTTGTTGAAGGTCTCGCCGAGCTGGGCGAGGTCGCCCTCCCCGGCGCGGATCGGCACCTGCACGAACAGGTTACCGGTCGAGACGATCTGCGCCGCATCGATCAGCCGGCGGATCGGCGCCACCAGGTAATTGGCGAAGTTGAGCCCGATCCAGACCGCCGACAAGAGAACGATCAGCGCGATCACGGTGTACATCAACGCGAAAGCGATCTGGATGCCGAGGCGACCGGCTTCGAGCGCGGCATATTGGGTGACGCCGGCCTGCGTGGCCCGCAACTGCGCGACGACCTGCGGGTCGAGGATGCGGGCGACATAGAGATAGGTGTTGGTGTAGGTCTGCAGCTTGATGATCGCAGCCACGTAATTGGCGTCGAGAAAGAGCGCGATCTGCGGCTCGGTCTCGTTGCTGGCGGCGAGCACCTCGCGCGACGGCTTGACGAAGGTCTGGCTGACATTGGTGCCCGCCTGCTCAACCACGTTGAGATCGCCGTCGATCATCATGACCGCCGGCAGGCCGCGGATATTGGATTGCGCGGTCAGGAACTGCCGGAACTGATCGCGGTTCTGGTCGAACAGCGTCCTGGCGCGCGCCACCTCGATGGCGGTGGTGATGCAGTCGGCGCGCAGGAACTGGGCATGCTCGCGCACATAGGCGTCCGACACGATCAGCGAATTCTGGATCAGCGATTGGGTCTGCCGCGAGAAGAGCCGATCGAGCCCGCGGTCGAGCGTGACGCTCGCCACCACCGCCACCAGGATCGCCGGAACCGCCGCCACCACCGAGAACAGCCCGACGATGCGTACATGCAGCCGGGCAGCGGCGCGGCCGCGGCGGCGGGACTGCACGATACGCCAGACCTCGCGGGCCGTGGTGGCGACCAGAAACACCACCGTGACGGCGTTGGTTAGGAGGAGAGTGACCACCACCTCGTTGTTGGGCTGGATCGGCGTCAGGTCGGCCAGCACCACGAAGGTCGCAAAGGCCGACAACAGCGCCAGCGCAACCGCCCCAAAGCCGATCGTGCGCGCCAGCCACCCGGGTGCGGCGGCGGCGACGGTCACGATCTCGGCTGTGGCGGCTTGGCCGACGGTCGTCATGTCCTGAGATCAGCGGATTTGTGGATAAGCAAGGAACTGGAACGGCACCGCCCCAGGGCCACAGTGATGTATTTCTACAACAATGTTGCCGAATTGCGACATTTCCGGGGCGCCTGGGGAGCCCGGCAACCGCCCTCCGCTCACCATTCATCAGCTGCTGCTGCGAAAGACCTGGATATCGAGGTCGCGGATCTTCTTGCGCAACGTATTGCGGTTGACCCCGAGCAAGTCGGCCGCCCGAATCTGGTTGCCGCGGGTGGCGGCCAGCGTCACGGTCAGGAGCGGATGCTCGATCTCGCGCAAGATGCGATGATAGAGGCCGGGCGGCGGCAGCGTGTCCCCGAAGCCCGCGAAGTAGGCGGCGAGATACCGCTCGACCGCGGCCGACAGTCCCTCCTCGGTCCGCGGTTCCTCGGCGACCGGCATCATGGCGGGTTGCGCCAATTCGGCATCGACCACCGCGGCCGAGATCGTGTCTTGCGGATAAAGCGCCGCTAGCCGGCGGGCGAGGTTCTCGAGCTCGCGCACGTTGCCGGGCCAGCGGTGGCGCTTGAGCCGATCGAGCCCTGCCTGGTCGAGCTGCTTGGGCGGCAGGCCTTCCCGTTCGGCCTGCGTGAAGAAATGCCGGATGAGATCCGGAACATCCTCGATCCGCTCGCGCAAAGGCGGCAGGCGCAGCGGCACCACGTTCAGCCGGAAGAAGAGATCCTCGCGGAACAGCCCCTGCTGGATGAGAATCCGCAGGTCCTTGTTGGACGCCGCGATGATGCGCACGTCGGTTTTGATCGGGGTGCGGCCGCCGACGGTGGTGTATTCGCCCTGCTGCAGGACGCGCAGCAGCCGGGTTTGCGCATCCATCGGCATGTCGCCGATCTCGTCCAGGAACAGCGTGCCGCCTTCGGCCTGCTCGAATCGCCCGGCGCTGCGGGTATTGGCACCCGTGAACGCCCCCTTCTCGTGGCCGAACAGGTCGGATTCGATGAGATCGCGCGGAATGGCCGCCATGTTGATGGCGACGAACGGGCCGTTGCGGCGCTTGCCGTAATCGTGCAGCGCGCGCGCCACCAGCTCCTTGCCGGTCCCGGACTCGCCTGAGATCATCACGGTGAGATCGGTCTGCATCAGGCGCGCCAGCACGCGGTAGATTTCCTGCATCGCCGGCGAGCGGCCGACGAGCGGGATGGAATCGAATTCGTCGTGCTTGACGGGGGCGAGCGTGCGCTCCTTCGGCTCCGACAGCGCGCGGCCGACGATGGCGATCAGCTCCTTGAGATCGAACGGCTTGGGCAGGTACTCGTAGGCGCCGCGCTCGGATGCGCGGATCGCGGTCATGAAGGTGTTCTGCGCGCTCATCACGATCACGGGCAGATCCGGCCGCAGCTTCTTGATTCGCGGCAGAAGGTCGAAGGCGTTCTCGTCCGGCATCACCACGTCGGTGATCACGAGGTCGCCGTCGCCCTGGCCGATCCAGCGCCAAAGCGTCGCCGCATTGCTGGTCGAGCGCACTTCATAGCCCGCGCGCGACAACGCCTGATTGATCACCGTCCGGATCGCGGCGTCGTCGTCCGCAACCAAAATACTTCCCGTCGGCATTTCTTCCTCTCTAGGCAGCGCCGCCCGGCTCGGCGTCGTCACCCAGGAACATGGGCATGAGCACACGAAAGATGGTTCGTCGTGGTTGAGATTCGCATTCGATGATGCCGCCGTGATCGCCCACGATCTTGGCGACCAGCGCGAGACCCAATCCCGATCCGGTCGGCTTGGTGGTCACGAATGGATCGAACAGATGCGGCAGCAGATCGTCCGGGACGCCCGGACCATTGTCCTTGACGCAGAACTCGAGCGGCAGCGAGACGCGCGTCTTGCTTCCCGGCAATGACAGGCGTACGCCCGGACGGAAGGCGGTCGAGAGCGTGAGCTCGCCGTCGATCGAGCCTTCCCCGATCGATTCCGAGGCGTTCTTGACCAGGTTGAGGAACACCTGGATGAGCTGATCGCGATTGGCGAAGACCGGCGGCAGCGAGGGATCGTATTCCTCGATGAACTTGACGTGGCGCGCGAAGCCCGAATGGGCGAGCCGCTTCACGTGCTCGAGCACGACGTGGATGTTCACCGGCTCGCGCTCGACCGGCCGCTCGTCGCTGAACACTTCCATGCGGTCGACCAGCTTGACGATGCGGTCGGCCTCGTCGCAGATCAGCCGTGTCAGGCTGCGGTCGTCGTCGCCGACGGATTGCTCGAGCAGCTGCGCGGCGCCACGGATGCCGGACAGCGGATTCTTGATCTCATGGGCCAGCATGGCGGCGAGCGCGATCACCGAGCGCGCGGCGCTGCGATGGGTCAGCTGGCGGTCCATCTTGTCGGCGATGGTGCGCTCCTGCAGCATGACCACGACATGGCCGGGGCTCTCCTGCACCGGCGCCACATGCAGGTCGACCAGACGTTCGCCGGGATTGCGCGGCGTGCCGAGATCGACCTTGTATTCGTTCACGGCGGCGCCGCGCGCGCGCACCTGCTCGATGAGGGCCAAGAGCGGGCTGCAGAACGGAACCAGGTCCTGCAGCGCATAGCGCCGCAACAGCGGCAGCGAGATCTCGAAGAACGATTCTGCGGCCGCGTTGGCATTGGCGATCCTGCCGTCAGGCGCCACCATGATGACCGGATGCGGCAGGGCATCGAGCACGGCCTCCGCCAGGCTCGGAAACGCGTTGATGGATTCCGCCCGGCTCATGCAGCCTTCCTGTCGCAGCCAGCGAAGGCCGCGAAGGCATCGGCGAGGTGACCGCGAGCCACGCGCGGGTCGACCTGCGTCAGCACGCGCTGGCGCTGCAGCTTGCAGAGCGTTTCCGCCGCCCCCGCCGCCGCGGCGGCGGCATCGAGCGCCCAGCCGAGATGCTTGCGCGCATAGCGCACGCCGATCGCCGTGCCGTGATGCCCGAGAATTTCATCGTAGAGCTGCGCGACGATGGCGAATTGGGTCGGCAGCGGCGGCGCGCTTTCCCGCCGCCCGCCCGCCAGGTAGCGGCCGATCTGTCCAGGCAACCACGGACGGCCTTGCGCGGCGCGCCCGATCATCACCGCGTCGGCTCCCGACGCCGCCAGCGCCGCGTCGGCGTCATCAAACGAAGCGATGTCGCCGTTGACCACCACCGGGATCGTGACCTTGGCCTTGATGGCGCGCACGGCCGCCCAATCGGCGCGACCCTGGTAGAACTGGCAGCGGGTGCGCCCATGCACCGTCACCAGCTTGATCCCGGCCTGCTCGGCGCGTTGCGCGAGCTCCGGCGCATTGATGCTGCGATCGTCCCAGCCAAGCCGCATCTTGAGCGTGACCGGTACCGACACCGCGCCCACCGTCGCATCAATCAGCGTCAGGGCGTGGTCGAGGTCGCGCATCAGCGCGGAGCCCGACTGGCCGCCGGTGACGTTGCGGGCCGGGCAACCCATGTTGATATCGATGATCGCGGCGCCGGAGGCTTGCGCAAGCCGCGCGGCCTCCGACATCCAGCGCGCTTCGCAGCCGGCGAGCTGGATCACATGGATGCCGACGCCCTGCCCTTCGGAGCGCAGCACGGCGTCGGGGCGGGCGCGCACCAGCGCCTCGCTCGCCGTCATCTCGGAAACCACCAAACCGCTGCCGAGCCTGGCGGCCGCACGGCGAAACGGCACATCGGTGATCCCGGTCATCGGCGCGAGCACCACCCGGTTCGGCAAGAGCGCGCTGCCGATTGCGAGGGGGCCCGGAAAAACCGATGAAGAACGCATCATAAGGCCTGCACACGAATTAGGCGACATGTACATCTGCATAGAGTTTAGCCAAATCGCCTCGGTTCGCAAGTGCTGCAGTGCAATAAATCCCAGATTTAGTCAATTGACGAGCGGAGGCGTAGAATCCGGCTTGCGCCATTGCGGTTACAGGCTAATTCCATGGGCATCGATCGCCTCTTGGAATGTTAAGACGCTTCGCAACTGTAGATCTCCTGGAACGTGAAAAAAAATATGAATGGCGTGGTCGCAGCCGTCGTGGTGGCCGCCGGGCGGGGGTTCCGTGCCGGTGGAGTCGGGCCCAAGCAGTACCGGGAAATCGGTGGGGAGCCCCTGGTCCGTTCCAGCCTGAAGGGGCTGGCGGGCCATCCGGACATTGCCATGGTGCAGCCGGTGATTCACCCGGACGATGCCGACCTGTTCCGGGCTGCGGCCGCCGGACTTGAGGTGCTGCCGGCGGTTCCCGGCGGGGCGACCCGACAGGCCTCCGTGCGGGCCGGGCTCGAAGCCTTGAGCTCCAGGCACCCCGACTTCGTGCTCGTCCACGATGCGGCGCGGCCGTTCGCGTCGGCGGCCCTGATCTCACGTGGCATCGCCGCCGCCCGCATCTGCGGGGCCGCCATTCCGGCGCTCGCGATTGCCGATACGGTGAAGACCGTCGACCCGTCCGGAGTCGTGACCGGAACCATCGATCGCGCGCCGCTGCGTCTGGTGCAGACCCCACAGGCTTTCGCCTTTGCGCCCTTGCTGGCAGCGCATCAGCGGGCGCACGCCGCCGGTCGCGAGGACTTCACCGACGATGCGGCGCTGGCCGAGTGGGCCGGCATCAAGGTCGGCACCTTCGAGGGCGAAGCCGGTAACATGAAGCTCACCACCCCGGACGACTTTGCGCGTGCGCAGGCGGCCGAGCTCGCGGCACTCACCGATGTGCGCACCGGCTTCGGCTACGACGTGCACGCCTTCGGGGCGGGCGATCATGTCACGCTGGGCGGCGTACCCATCGCGCATGTGCAGGGCCTGTCCGGGCATTCCGACGCCGACGTGGTGTTGCATGCGCTGGTCGACGCCATTTTGGGCGCGCTCGCCGACGGCGATATCGGGGTGCACTTCCCGCCCAGCGATCCGCAATGGCGCGGCGCATCCTCCGACCGTTTCCTCGCCTTCGCGATCGAGCGCTTGCGCGCCCGCAAGGGCCGTATCGCGCATCTCGACGTCAACGTGGTCTGCGAAGCGCCCCGCATCGGCCCGCATCGCGACGCTATGCGGGCGCGCATCGCCGAAATAACGGGAATCGACGTGACGCGCGTGGCCGTGAAGGCGACGACCAGCGAGAAGCTCGGATTCATCGGGCGCAGCGAAGGCATGGCGGCCTTTGCGACCGCGACCATCCGGCTGCCGTGGAAAGATTGAAGAGCGGAGCGAGGTGAATGGCGGAGCAGGATCTGATCGAGCCGGCGCGCGCGTTGCTCGATCTCTGCCGCGCCAAGACGCTCACGATCGCGGCGGCCGAATCCTGCACCGGTGGCCTGCTGGCCGCCACCCTGACCGAAATCCCCGGCTCCTCCGACGTCTTCGATCGCTGCTTCGTCACCTACAGCAACGACGCCAAGACCGCCATGCTCGGCGTGCCGGCCGATCTCCTGGCGAATTTCGGGGCGGTGAGCCGCGAGACCGCGCAGGCCATGGCAAGCGGCGCGCTCGAGCGCGCGGGCGTCGATCTAACGGTAGCGATCACCGGCATCGCCGGGCCGGGGGGCGCCATGCCGGGCAAGCCGGTCGGGCTCGTGCATTTTGCCGCGGCGTCGCGCGGCGGCCGGCGCAGCCAGCAGGCGCGGGAATTCGGCGATATCGGGCGCGCCGCCGTGCGCCGCTACTCGGTGCGCCAGGCGCTCGCCATGCTGCGGGAGCTCGCCGAGCAGGAAGCGCCGCCGCCGCGCTGAGGCGATCGTGGGATTCAGCCGGAATAGACCACATCGGCGCGCCGCTCGAAGGCGGCCGCGAAGCGGCGAA
This sequence comes from Xanthobacteraceae bacterium, assembly GCA_035552735.1. Classification (GTDB taxonomy): domain Bacteria; phylum Pseudomonadota; class Alphaproteobacteria; order Rhizobiales; family Xanthobacteraceae; genus VAZQ01. Next base: position 1,552 of record DASZKX010000230.1, on the reverse strand, counting down.
ACGCGAGGTCGAACATCGAGCCCATCAGCACGGCCAGCATGCGGCTGCGGAATTCATAGGAGATGAAGAATTCGACGTCGCAGCCGCGCTCCCCGGCCGCCCGAAAGGTCCAGCGGTTCTCGAGGCGGCTGAACGGTCCATCGAGATATTCGACCAATATCTGCAGATTGGCGCGGTCGAGCGTGACCCGGCTGGTGAACCTCTCGCTGACCAGCTTGTAGGCGGCCGTCATATCGGCCACCAGCACCTCGGTGCCGTCCGGCTGGGTCTTGCGCTGGCGCACCTTGAGGGCGCGGCAAAGCGGCACGAATTCCGGATAGCGCTCCACATCGGCGACCAGTTCGAACATCTCGGTAGCGGTATGCCGCACCCGGCGCTTGGTGGAATATTGCGGCATCAGGAGACTCGGTTCGGGGTCAGAAATCCCTCGACGTCGCTATCGCAGACAAGTCGGGTCGTATGCAAATGGTTGCCTGCCAGCCCGGACCCCAGAAATGGAGGTCGAGGCAGATGATCGGCAGTCCCAATTGTTTCGCGAGCCGACTAGCGAAGGCCGTCCTGCCCGCCCCTACGCAGCCGATCACCGTCACGCGCGCCGCATCGGCGCCTCAGGGATGGAGGGGATGCCTGCCATCGCGGGCGGCCTTGAGCCGCGCAAAATCCTCACCCGCATGGTGCGAGGAGCGCGTGAGCGGGCTCGCCGAGACCATGTGGAAGCCCTTGGCCAAGGCGATGGTCTCATAGGCCTCGAATTCGTCGGGCGGCACGAAGCGGGCGACGGCGTGGTGCTTGCGCGAGGGCTGCAGATATTGGCCGATCGTGAGGAAGTCGACATCGGCCGCGCGCAGGTCGTCCATGACTTGCAGGACCTCGTTGCGCTCCTCGCCGAGGCCCAGCATCATCCCGGACTTGGTGAACATCGCCGGCGCCAGCTCCTTGACCCGCTGCAGCAACCGGATCGACGCGAAGTAGCGGGCGCCCGGCCGCACGCTCAGATATTTCGAAGGCACGGTCTCCAGGTTGTGGTTGAAGACATCGGGCCCGGCCTCGACTACCGTCTCGACCGCGCCGTCCTTGCGCAGGAAATCCGGCGTCAGCACCTCGATCGTGGTCTGCGGGCAGGTCGCCCGGATGGCGGCGATCACGGCGGCAAAATGCGCGGCCCCGCCATCCGCGAGATCATCGCGATCAACCGAGGTGATGACCACATGCGCAAGGCCGAGCTTGCCGACCGCCGCCGCGACGCGGGCCGGCTCCTGCGCATCGAGCGGTCCCGGCAGGCCGGTCTTGACGTTGCAGAACGCACAGGCGCGCGTGCAGGTGTCGCCCATGATCATGAAGGTCGCGTGCTTCTTCTCCCAGCACTCGCCGATATTGGGACAACCGGCCTCTTCGCAGACGGTGTGCAGGTGGTGGGCGTGCACGATCGCCCGGGTCTCGAGATAGCCCTTGGAAACCGGAGCCTTGACCCGGATCCAGTCGGGCTTTCGCTCGATCGGTGAATCCGGGCGGTGCGCCTTTTCGGGATGGCGCGGCGGCTGTGATTCGCCGT
>DASZKX010000229.1:0-18744 GCA_035552735.1 Xanthobacteraceae bacterium | reverse complement strand
CATGATCACGAAAGCATTCGCGGCCGTAGCGTTGATTGCCGCCGGCGCCTTGGCGCCCGGCATCGCGCAGGCCCAGACACCGGCGCCCGTGACGGTGATCCAGGGTGGATTGTTGATCGACGGCACCGGACGACCGCCGATCGAGAATTCCGTCATCGTCATCGAAGGCGACCGGTTCAAGGCCGTCGGCCGCGGCGGCGAGGTCGCCATTCCGGCCGGCGCCCAGGTTATCGACGTCAAGGGCAAGACCGTCATGCCCGGCTTCATCGACGGCCATTGTCACTGGGAAGCGTTCTGGGGCGAGCTCTATCTCCATCTCGGCATCACCACCTGCGTGGAGATCGAGACCAATCAGGACGGTCCTTGGGCGCTCGCCCAGAAGGACGGGACCAATATGGGCAAGATTCGCGGGCCCCGCATTTGGCCCTCCGGGCAGGCGCTCGGCGCTCGCATGGGCGAGCTCGAGACCGAAGGCTCGCGCGCTTGGCGCGGCTACATCACGGTCGACAATGCCGAGCAGGCGCGCGCCGTGGTGCAGCAGAAGAAGCGGGACGGCTACGATGTGCTCAAGCTCAGCGAGTATCTCCCGCCCGATCTGGTGAAGGTGGTGGTCGACGAAGCCCACCGGATCGGCATGGGCGTGACCGGCCACACTTGGGACGCCATTGCGTCGGCCAATGCGGGCGTCGACGGCGTTGAGCACATCTGGGGCGTAGGCTACACGTCGATCATGGACCTCGATCGCCGGCGCAAGCTCGCCATCGACCGCACCGCCGGCAGGATCGACGCCGAGGTGGCGGGCGCGCTCTACGAGCCCGAGAACTACGACAAGGTCATCGCCCCGATGGTGGAGCATCACGTGGCCTGGACGCCGACCATCGCCAAGTGGCTGCGGCCGCTGTCTCCGAGCGCGCAGCGCTTCTGGCAGAAGGAGCAGGAGATCCTCGGCGATCCGAATACCAATTTTCCAGCCGCCGTTCGCATCGTGACCGAGTACACCACCGAGAAGCTGTTCAAGCGCTACAAGCCCGAGCAGCTCGAGCAAACCAGGATCGGCTACGCCAAGGCCAATGAATTCATCCGGCGTTTCGTGCAGGCCGGCGGCATCCTCAAGGAAGGATCAGACTCGCCGCGCGGCATGGCCGGCCTTCTGATGCACGAAGGCATGACCATGGACGTCGAGGCGGGCGTGCCGCCCATGAAGGTGATCCAGGCCGCCACCATCAACGTGGCCAAGACCTTCCGCAAGGACAAGGATTACGGCAGCGTTGAGCCCGGCAAGGTGGCGGACCTCTCGATCGTCGAGGGCAATCCGCTGCAGGACATGTGGGCGACCACCAACGTCAAGATGGTGGTGACCAATGGGAAGCAGGTCGACATCGGATTTCACAAATACGTCAATCCGATTCCGGAGTTCAATTCCTGGCAGCAATTGTCGGAGCACATCGACGTGTCTCCGGCGGCGGTGACGCAGGCGAGCGGCCCCACGCTACTGAAGGTGAAGGGCAGGGGCTTCTGGCCCTTCCATCAGGTGCTCTTGAACGGCAAGGAGCTGGAGACGCAATTCGTCAGCCGCAACGAGCTCGATGCGGTTGTTCCGGCGGACGCGATCCCGGACGCCGGGATGTACAAGGTCACGGTCAAGAGCCGCGGCGAGCCGATCGCTGAATCCAATCCGGCTCCGCTCGTGGTGCGCTTCAAGCAATAGCGGCTCGAGGCGACGGCTGCTTGCAGCAGCAACTGCTTTGCGCAGTCGCTGCTGCAAGCGATAAGTGCAAGACCACGGCCGGTCCGGGTCGGCCGAGGGCGTATTTCGCTTCCGCGGCACGCCTTTATTCCGGACTTGACCGGCTGCTCGACCTGGGGGCGAAATTCGGCTATCGGAGCGGTCCTTGACCGCTGTCGATCGCTTTTCGCTTCGGAGGCGCGCCTATGCTGGCCGACTTGCCGCATTTCAACAATGCAAGGCGATATGTTGCACCGCTCCTGATCATCGGAGCGATCTTCGCGGCCCTCGGGCTCGGCCTGACCGGCGCCATATCGGCGCATGCGAACGCCTATTGGCGCCTCGATCTTCCGATACCGCGATCGCTCGGTTTTCTCGGCGCCTCGTTCCTGGTCGCGGCCGCCGGCTTTCTGTCCGCCGCGCTTGTGGTCTTCGTCCGCCTCCGGCTGCTCGAGCAGGATGCCTTGCAGCCGGTAGCGGTGGAAGCCCCGGTCGGCGTGCCGGACGGCGAGAGCGCGACCGCCCGCTGGCGGCAATTGCTGGCGCGCTCGCGCGCACTCCTGGTCTGGCGTGTGGAGTCGTTGGCGGGCTGGCCGCAGGCGCTCCTCGCCTTGCTGTTCGGCGCCTTGGCGCTCGCCGGCGTGGCGGTCACCTGGCCCGTGACGCCATTCGCGGCGGCTGATCCGACCACCCTGGAAATCCTCGGCGGTGTCCTGATCGTGGCGGCATTTCCGCTCCTGGTCCTGGAGCGCTCGCTCGCCGGCGTGGCGGCCGAGATGCTCCCCGACGCGCCGCAGCTCGACCGGCTCCTGCGCGTACCGCTGACGGCGTGCCTGGGTCTCGGCATCGCGGCCGTGCTCCGCTCGCTCGGCTTCACCTGGGCGATCCGGATCGAGCAGGCGCTCGCCATCCTGGTCGCGGCCGTGGGGCTCGAGCTGATGGTCCGCAGCTTGGCGGTCGCCTTCCTGCCGTTTGCGCCGATCGCGCAGCGCCGCACCGTTGCGGACAGCAGCATCGCGGGCTTCCTTCGCTTTTCGCTGCCGAGCTTCCAGGCCTTCAACACCGCCGTGCGCCAGCAGTTCGGCATCGATTTGTCGCGCAGCTGGGCGCTCGCCTTCGTGCAGCGCGCCCTGCTCCCGGTCGCCCTGGTGATGGGCGTATTGGCCTGGTGCGTCACCGGCATCACCGCGCTCGGCCTCAACGAACGCGCGGTCTATGAGCGGTTCGGCAAGCCGGTCGCGGTGCTCGGGCCCGGCCTGCATCTCCATCTCCCCTGGCCCATGGGGGTGATGCGGTCGGTCGAGTTCGGCGTGATCCACGACATCCCGATCGCGATGTCGCCTCTGGGCGAGGCCGGGCAGGCCGCCCGCCAGAGCGCCGGCGTCGATCAGCAGCAACAATTGACCGGGGCGGAAGCCAATCCGCCGACCGCGGCCGACCGGCTGTGGGACACGTCGCACCCCTCAGAGCAGAGCTACCTGATTGCCAGCGAAGCCAACGGCCAGCAGACCTTCCAGATCGCGGACGCGGATTTGCGGGTGGTCTACCGGGTCGGCCTGACCGATGCCGATGCCATGAGTTCCGCCTATCGGGTAGCCGACCCCGAAACCCTGATCATGGCGTCGACCGGCCAGCTCTTGGTGCGGTATTTCGCCCGCTACACGCTGCCGGACGTGCTCGGCCAAAGCCGCGATGCCTTCACCAAGGATTTCCGCACTGCCTTGCAGGATCAATTGGATCGATTGTCGAGCGGCATCGAGGCGATCTCGGTGGTGGTCGAGGCGATCCATCCGCCGGCCGGCGCCGCATCGGCCTATCACAACGTGCAGGCCGCCGAGATCCTCGCCAATTCGCAGATCGCGGTGCAGCGCGCGAGCGCGATCCACTCCATCAAATCGGCCCAGCAAGGCGCCATGGAGGATCGCAACAAGGCGACCGCGGCCGCCTCCGAGCTGGTCACGCAGGCCCGCAGCGAAGGCACGCTGTTCGATGCCGACCGCGAGGCGCGCCGGCGCGACGGCGAGGCGTTCCTGTTCGAACGGCGCTCCGAGCGTCTCGTCTCGGGTCTGGCGAAGTCGGAGACGATCGTGGTCGATCACCGCTTGAAGGGCCAGAACGGGCCGGTCATCGATCTTCGCAGCTACAGCGGCGGCGGAGCGCAGGCGGCGCGACGCGATGTCGTCTTCCCGCCCGGCAGAAACTACGGCTCCGAAGAGGACGACGACGAACCCACTCTTCCACCCATCGCAGGATCACAACGATGACGCTCGGGCACCATCACCACGGTCATCACCACCACGGCCATGACGATCACGACCATGCGGCGCATGACGACGGACGCAAAGGCCTGCTCGCGCGCTACGGCCGTTTCGTGGTCGCCTTCCTGATCGTCGCCGCCGCCGTCCTGAGTGCCTGCCTGGTCCTGGTCGGGCCCGGCCGGGCCATCGTGGTGACGCGCTTCGGCGACCCGGTCAACGTTTTCACCGATCCGGGCCTGGCCTGGAAGATGCCGGCCCCGGTCGAAAGCACCATCGACGTCGATCTGCGCCTGCGCACCACCTCGAGTGGCCTGCAGGATGTGGGAACGCGCGACGGCCTGCGGATCCTGATCCAGGCCTATGTGGCCTGGCAGGTGCCGGCGGAGCCCGAGCGCATCAGGCAGTTCCTGCGCGCCGTGCGCAATCAGCCCGATGTGGCGGCGCAGCAATTGCGCAGCTTCGTGGGCTCTGCGCTCGAGATCACGGCGGCGAGCTTCGATCTGGCCAATCTGGTCAACACCGATCCGACCAAGGTGCAGTTGAGCGAGCTGGAGAGCCGCCTGCGCGAGCGCCTCGACGAGCAGGCCCTCAAGGTCTACGGCGTGAGCATCCGCCAGGTCGGCATCGAGCGTTTGACCCTGCCGACCGAAACCCTCAATGCGACCGTCGCCAGAATGCGGGCCGAGCGCGAAACCGTCGCGGCCGAGCGCCAGGCGGAGGGCCAGAGGGCGGCGGCCGAGATCGCCTCCAACGCCGACCGCGATGCCCGGGTGTTGCGCGCCAAGGCCAAGGCGGAGGCGGCCGGGATTGACGCCAAATCGCGGCTGGAGGCGGCCGACATCTACGGCAAGGCCTATAACAGCGCTCCCGATCTCTACATGCTGCTGCGTTCGCTCGACACGCTCGACACGGTCGTGGGCGCCAATACGCGGCTGATCCTGCGCACCGACGCGGCGCCGTTCCGGGTGCTGGTCGAGGGACCCGCGCATGCTGCGGCGTCAGCCGCCGGGGCGGCCGCGCCCGCCGCCCCGTCCGCGCCGGTCCCGACGCCGCCGCCAGCGCCTCCCCATGGCCAGAGCCCGGAGGAATCGCAATGACGATACCGGATGCCAAGGAGGGCGCCGAGCCCGCCGGGGCCTGGGCGCAATCGGCCAAGCTCGCGTTCCGCTTCTTGTTCCTCGTGGTCTGCCTGGCGGCGTTGGGCTGGTCGGCGTCGAACTTCCGCCAGGTGCCGCCCGAGAGCCGCGCCATCATCTACCGCTTCGGCAGCATCGTGCGTCAGCAGGGCGCCGGGCTGCTGATGGCCTGGCCGCGGCCGATCGAGCAGGTGGTCCTGCTGCCTTCGGAAGATCGCCAGATCGAATTCCAGATCGATCAGTTCGAGCCCGACTCCGCGGTCGGGGGCGATTTCATGATCAGCGATTATGCCCGCGAGAACACCGCCTTCCTGCTCTCCGGCGATGCCAGCGTGGTTCATCTGCAGGCCGCGTTGCTCTATCAGATCACCGATCCGGCCGCCTACATATTGGCGGCGGAGCATGTCGGGCCGGCGTTGCAGCGGCTGTTCGTGGCGAGCGCGGTGGCGGTATGTGCGTCGCGCGATCTCGACACCATTCTGGTGGCGCGGCCCGAATTGGACTCAGGCTCGACGGCGGCCGCGCGCGCGGGCCGCGAGCAGTTGCGCGCGGATCTGCTGAACGCGATCAATCATCGTCTGGACGATCTGGCCGGCGCGGGTGCCAGCCTCGGCATCAAGGTGAGCCGGGTCGATCTCGCGGCCGCGATCCCGAGCGGTGCCAAGAGCGCCTTCGACTACGTCCTCATCGCCTCGCAGCAGGCCGACCGGGACATCGCCGAGGCCCGCACCGGCGCCGCCATGACGGCGTTGCGGGCAAACCAGGACCGCGACCGGACCCTTACCGATGCGGTTGCCAAGGCCGAGGAGAAGACCACCGACGCAAAGACCCGGACGGCCGCCATCGCGGCGCTGGCGAACGGATCGCCGGGCCTGTCCGGCGACATGCTCACCAGCCGTATTTATTACGACCGCATCGGCGCCCTGCTGGCCAAGGCGGCGCGCGTCGATACCGTGGACAATGATGGCGGCATCCAGCTGATGCTGCCGGGACCGGTGCCCCGATGACCATGACTGCCGAGACCGCTGATGCCGCCCTGCCGCCGGCGGCAGGCGACGGCCTCTTGAGCCGCGCCGAGCAGCTCTCGCTCGGCCTTCGCCTCACCCTCTCGCTCGTCGCCGGCGGCTGCCTCATCCTGGCAACCGCGCTGCAGTTCCTGGTGCCGAGCCAGCGTGACGTGGCGGAGCTGGTGGCCGGCATCGCGGCCTTGCTGGTGGCGGTGCCGGCGCTGTCGGCCGCCTGGCAGTCGCTGCGCTATCCGGACCTGCACGGCATCACAGACCAGCTCATTGCGCTCGCGTTGATCGCGGCCTGGGCGGCCGGCGACCTGATGACGGCGGCGCTGTTGCCGCTGGTCATGACGCTCGGGCACATCCTGGAGGAGCGCTCCTTGCTCGGCTCGCAGGAAGCCATCCGGGCGCTGAGCAAGCTGACCCAGGTCAAGACGCGCCGCCTGCTCCCGAACGGCGAGGTCGAGGAGGTGAATACCCTGGCGCTGCGGGTCGGCGATCTGATCGATCTGCGCGCCGGCGATCTCATTCCGGCCGACGGCTTGGTCCATGAGGGCGCCTCCAGCGTCGATACCGCTTCGATCACTGGTGAATCGGTTCCGGTCGAGGTGCAGGTCGGCAACGAGGTCCTCAGTGGCTCCATCAACGGCGACGGCCATCTGGTGGTGCGGCTTACGCGCGTGGGTGAGGATTCCACCCTCGGCCGCGTCATCGCGCTGCTGCAGGACGCCGAGAGCGCCAAGCCGCCCGTCACCCGGCTGCTCGAGCGCTATGCCGAACGCTACATGGTGCTGGTGCTGCTGATCGCGGCCGGCACCTGGTTCGCGACCAGCAATACGGTGGCGGCGCTCGCGGTTCTGGTCGCCTCGTGTCCCTGCGCCCTGGTGCTGGCCGCGCCCGCCACCTCGATCGCGGCGATCGCGGTGGCGAGCCGCCACGGCATTCTGGTCAAAGGGGCCGCCTTCCTGGAAAACCTCGCGACCGTCGATGCGGTGGTGTTCGACAAGACCGGCACCGTCACGGTCGGCCAGTTGCAGCTGGTGGAGGCGCGCGCCGAGCCCGGCGTCGATCAACGCGACCTTAGGGCGCTGGCCGGCAATCTGGCGGGCGCGAGCAATCATCCGGTCAGCCGCGCGCTCGCGACGCTCGCCGAGCCCGGCCGGCAGATGCTGCGCGAGATCAAGGAGTCACGCGGCCTGGGCGTGGTCGGCCTGCAGGGGCAGGAGACCGTCGCGCTCGGCCGCGCCGAGCTGTTCAAGGAGCTCGGGATCGCGATCTCGGAGCCGCCCAACCATGACGGCCCCATAGTGGGTGTCGCGCGCGGCACCCAATTCCTCGGCTGGATGTTGCTCGCCGACGAGCCGCGGGTAGAGGCGCGCGAGGCCATCGACGACCTGCGCGAGCTCGGGCTGCGCCGCCAGGTGCTCTTGACCGGCGACCGTCCGACGGTCGCGAACCGCATCGCCGCGTTCTTAGGGCTGCCGAACATCCGCGCCGAGGCCCTGCCGGCCCAGAAGATGACCTATGTGCTGGACGAGATCCGCGCCGGCTACCGCCCCATGGTGGTGGGCGATGGGATCAACGATTCGCTGGCGCTGAAGGTCGGCGCCGTCGGCATCGCCATGGGGGCGCGCGGAACCGACGTGGCGCTGGCCTCCGCCGATCTGGTCCTGATGACCAACGACCTGCGGCGGCTCGGCACCTGCATCCGGCTGAGCCGCCGCTGCCGCCGCACCATCTACGCCAATGTGAGCATCGGGCTCGGCTGGACGGTGGTGATCGTGGCCATGGCGGCGACCGGTGGGCTCGGCGCCAGCGGCGCCATCATCGCGGCGCTGTTGCACAATGTCAGCACGGTGGTGGTGATGGCCAATGCGGGGCGGCTGCTGAAGTTCCAGGAGGCGCTGGCGTAGCGGTCACTGAATCCCGGCAGCCTGCAAATATTGCAGGTCCACGAACTTCTCGGCGGGCGGTGCCGGGGAGGGGATGGCGCCGACCTCGGCCATCAGCTCGATCACCCGGTTGAACGCCGCCATATCCAATTCGCCCCGGCGCGGCAGCACGTTCTTGGCCGCCTCCAGATAAGGCGCAAAAATCTCGGCCGCGACTGTGGGCGCCACGCCGCCGGTTTCCACCATGATCTTGAGGACTTCGTCGCGGTTCTTCGGATCGTTCATGAAGGCATAGGCGGACGCCATGGCGCGCGCGAAGCGCACCAGCGTGTCCTTGTTCTGCGCGCCGAAGGCGCGCCGGGTCATGTCGACGTTGAACAGCAAATCGGCGCCTGCCTCATAGGTGAAGGCGAGCCGCGGAAAGCCCTCCCGGATGGCGTCGAGATCCTCCGGCTGGCCCATGGGCACGGCGGCGCATTCGCCCGATTTGAGGCAGGCGAAACGGGCAGCGGTGCCGACCACGACCTTGGTGGCGAAATCGGTCTTCCCGAGATGCTCGAGGGCGAGCAGCCGCAGCGTCGACAAGGTGATGGTGTCGCCCGGCGTGGACAGGCCGAGCGTGCGTCCCTTGAGGTCCACGAAGGTCTTGATCTCGGGGCGCGCGATCAGGCTGTAGATGGGATTGCTGGTCTGGCTCATGATCGCCACCGCGTCGGAGCCCTTGAGCACCGCCTGGATCAGGTAGGGCGTGGCGTTCTTGCCGGCATCGATCTCGCCCCGGTCGAGCGCCGCGACGATCCGGTCGGTGCCGCCCGCTATGGGAACCACCACCAGATTGATCCCTTCGCGGACAAAGAAGTCCTTGCGCTGCGCGAGCGTGAGCGGCAGCGACGACAGCCCGGTGGCGCCGGCGGCGTTCTGGCCGTAGCGCAAGGTGATCAACTCGTTGCCGCGGGCGATGGGCGACAGGCTTGCGCACAGGAGCGTGGCCAACAGTAAGGGTCGATGGTTCATGATTCTACCCACGCGTGTCGCTTTTCGAGACATCGATCCCAAATCGCGGTGTCACGCCCCGCGAAGGCGGGGCACCCGGTAATCGCTGTGCAATTTGTAATTCTCGTGGCCAAACTAAAGCCCGTGGTTACTGGGTCGCCCGCCGGAGTTTATCATCGGGCTGGCCGAAGGCCGGACCCGTTGGCGGGCGATCACAGCAACGGGACGCAAGCGCTGGAAGCAGAACACTATCCAGTCTCGGCCTGAACCTGCCGTGTGATCTCGCCGTGGTGATGCCGGATATAGTGCTTCATCCAATACGTGAAGGCGTTCGGCTTCTGCCTGATGCGCCGGTCGATCTCGCGCAGGCTCAAGAATTCGAGGTCGGCGACCTCGGCCGGATCGGGCTTGGGCTGCGCGTGCAGGTGTCCGAAATACACATAGACGAGCTCGTTCTCCTGCATGCCATGGTCCAGCGCCGCCTGGTAGCGGGCAAAGAATCCGAACCGGAGCGCATCGGTGACGCCCAGCTCCTCGTTGAGACGACGGCGAGCGGCCGTGACGGTCCGCTCGCCCGGACGCGGATGCCCGCAGCAGGAATTCGCCCACAGCCCGCCCGAATGGTATTTGCGCGGGTTGCGCTGCTGGAGCAGGATCCGTCCGCGGTCGTCGACCATGAAGATCGAGAACGCGCGATGCAGCAGGCCCTGCCGATGGATTGCCTGCTTGGGCGCGGCGCCCACCGCCCGGTTGCCTTCATCGACCAGGATCAGCGGCTCGTCGAATCCCTTCGGGGCTCTCATGGGGTCCCCCGCGTTTGGTCGCCGCGCTTGGCGGCCTTAGCCTTGAGCCGTTGGATGGTCTTTTCGACGTCGACCACGAAGCGCGTATGGGTGCCGCGGCCGATCTCATCGAGCTCGTCCTTGGCCACGACCTCGAAGGTGACCTTGCGGCCTTCGACCGCCTTGACCCGCACCATGATCTCGACCGTCATTCCGGGCAGCGTCGGTGCCAAATGCCTGACCGCGACCTCGACCCCGACCGAATCCTCGCCCGCGTCGGCATGCTCCATAATGAGATCGCGACAGGTGTATTCGATGTCGCCGATCATCCAGGGGGTGGCGTAGACGCGTCCGTCCTCGCCCATGAAGCCGATCGTCCGCTCGCGGCCGACCGTGATGCGGTTCACCCGCGATACGCCGGGCTGCAGGCCTGCCTTCATTGGGTCTCCTGGGTCGCGCCCTTATGGCGGTTTCCGGTCTTTCCGAATATGCTCTATCTGTCGTCGCTCGCCGTTGTCCAGGCCAGCTGATGGCCTTCGCGGCGGCAATCGATGGGAGGAACCTTGGCCGGGCCAGCAACTGATCCCAAGCCTGATCCCAAGCCGGATCCTAAGCCTGATCCGATGAGCAACCCGATCGGCGGCAGCGCCGCACCGACGGGCGCGTCCTCCAGCTCGAACCTCGATCCGCGCATCGCCTATGACGATCTGCGCCAATGGGTCGAGGAGGCGCGCAAGCTCGGCGAGATCAAGGAGATCAAGAACCTGTCGTGGCAGCGCGACATCGGCATGGTGGCCGAGATGGCCCTGCACGACGACGCTGCCGCGTGCTTCATCTTCGAGGACGTTCCCGGCACCATCAAGGGCAGCCGCATCCTGGTGAATTTCTTCGGCGGCAAGCGCAAGAACATGACGCTCGGCTTTCCGACCGGCCTGTCGAAGATCGAGCTGAGCGAAGGCTTTCGGACCCACTTCATGGGACCGATGAAGCGCATCGCGCCCAGGTACGTCAACGACGGGCCGATCTTCGAGAACGTGATCAAGGGTGACGACGTCGACATCACCAAATTCCCGGCCCCGCAATGGCACGAGCCCGACGGTGGGCGCTATATCGGCACCGGCTGCTTCAACGTCATGCGCGACCCTGACGACGGCTGGATCAATTGCGGGACCTATCGGGTCATGATCCACGACGCCAAGTCCGCCGGCTTTTACATCTCGCCCGGCAAGCATGGCCGCCAGATGCGCGACAAATACCAGGCGCGCGGCGAGGCGATGCCGGTCGCGGTCGTCTGCGGCGGCGATCCCATGACGTTTCTCATGTCCTGCAGCGAGGTGCCCTTCGGGGTGAGCGAATACGAGATCGTCGGCGGCATGCGCGGCAAGCCGGTCGAGGTCATCGAGGGGCCGCTCACGGGCCTGCCTATACCCGCCAATGCCGAGATCGTGCTGGAGGGCTTCGTCGCGCCCGGCAACGAGCGCATCGAAGGGCCGTTCGGCGAATGGACCGGCTACTACGCCAGTGATGTGCGGCCCGAGCCGGTGCTCGACATCAAGGCCATCTACCACCGCAACGATCCGATCCTGCTGGGCTGCTCGCCGCAGCGTCCGCCCGACGAGATCTGCCGTTATCGCGCCGTGGTCCGCTCCGGCCTCCTGCGCGAGAACGTCGAGAAGGCGGGCGTGCCCGGCGTCACGGCGGCCTGGGCGCACGAGGTGGGCAACGCGCGGCTCCTGCTCGTGGTGGCGATCAGCCAGCGCTATCCGGGCCATGCCAAGCAGGCCGGCCACATCGCCACCATGTGCCATGTGGGCGCCTATTGCGGGCGCTACACCATCGTGGTCGACGACGATATCGACGTCTCCAACCTGGAGGAGGTGATCTGGGCGCTCATCACGCGGTCCGATCCGGCGACCTCGATCGACATTATCAGGAACGCCTGGTCGACGCCGCTCGATCCGCGCATCGAGCCCGAGCGCAAGGCGGCTGGCGACTATACCAACAGCCGCGCCGTGATCGACGCCTGCCGGCCGTACCATTGGCGCGACAAGTTCCCGGCCGTGAACCTGCCGACACCCGATCGGCGGCGCCTGGCGCTGCAGATGTTCGGCCACCTGTTCAAGACCTGACCCCCACCCTAACCCTCCCCCGCAAGCGGGGGAGGGAAGGGCAGGGGGAGTTGCGGCCTCGCGGCCCGGCCGCTATGGCTGAACCGTCTGGAGCAAGCGCGTAAAATACGAGGAATTCAATGCGACGCCTCATTGTCGGCATGACCGGTTCGACCGGGGCCGTCTTCGGGATCCGGCTCTTGGAGGCGTTGAAGCATGCGGAGGTCGAATCCCACCTCATCATCAGCAAGTGGGCGCAACGCACCCTCGAGCATGAGACCCGCCACACCGTCGAGCAGGTGCGCGCGCTCGCGACCGTGGTGCACAGCCAGGGCGACATGGGGGCCTCGATCTCCTCGGGCTCGTTCATCACCGAAGGCATGGTGGTCATTCCCTGCTCGGTGCGCACGCTCGGCGGCATAGCCAACGGCTATGGCGAGCACCTGGTGCATCGCGCCGCCGACGTCATCCTGAAGGAGCGACGGCGGCTGGTCCTGGTGGTGCGCGAAACCCCGCTGTCCGAGATCCATCTGGAGAACATGCTCAAGCTGGCCCGCATGGGGGTGGTCATGCTGCCGCCGATGCCGGCCTTCTACAATCGTCCGCAGACGGTCGAAGATATTGTCGATCACATCGTGTTCCGCGTGCTCGACCAGTTCGGCATCGCGGCGCCCTTCGCCAAGCGCTGGGACGGCCACATGCAGACCGCCGCCAAGATCACGACGGTCGGCGCCGCCGCGGGCAAGAGCGCGACGTGATGAAGGCTTGACCCGGGACCGTTCCAGACTCGGGGTTTGGAACGATCCCCGCTTTGCGCGCGGACAAGTCGTCCCGGCCAAAGGCCAGGACCGGTAGGGCATCGGCCCTGGGGCTCGCTTGCCCGCCGCATCGCGCCTTTGTACCTTGAGGGCACCTCCACAACCGCGAGAGCGCCGGCCGATGATCGATTTCTATGCGTTGACCAGCCCGAACGTGCGCAAGATCTTCATCATGCTCGAGGAGATCGAGCTTCCCTACAAGATCATGCCGGTCGACGTGTGGAAGGGCGACAACTACGATCCGGCGTTTCGCGAGATCAATCCGAACGGGAAGATCCCGGTCATCGTGGACAACGAGGGGCCCGGCGGGCGTCCCTATACGGTCATCGAGTCGGGCGCGATCCTGATGTACCTGGCCGACAAGACCGGCCGCTTCCTGCCGAGGGAGACGGCGGCGCGCTACGAGACCATCCAATGGCTGATGATCCAGCTGACCGGGGTCGGCCCGATGTTCGGACAGCTCACGCATTTCAAGCTGTTCGCGCCGCCCGGCAACGATTATGCGCTCAGCCGCTTCCAGACCGAGGTGCGGCGGCTTTACGACGTGCTGGAGGGGCGGCTCGCCGCCAGCGCCTATCTGGGCGGGCCGGATTATACCATCGCCGACATGGCGACCTATCCGTGGGCCGCCAATCATCAGCGCCAGGGGGTGAGCTTCGAGGACAAGCCGAACCTCAGGCGCTGGCACGACGCCATTGTGGCGCGGCCGGCGGTGCAGCGCGCCACCCGCAAGGTCGAGGCCATGCCGACCAGCCGCGACCATGCCAAGCCCGACGATGTCGACCGTTTTTTCGGTCGCGGGCGCTATGCGAGACCATGAGTTGGTGCGTTAGAGCATTTTCAGGAAAATGCCCGCCCCGCCGAGGCGGGGGTGGAATCCGGTTTTCCGTTCGAAAATGCGATCATGCGGGAGGACAGCATGCCGGGATCGATGCGCGCCCTGATGTTGATCGCCTGCTGCTTCGGCATGGCGACGCCGCTTTCCGCCCAAGCGCCGGCGGATTTCTACAAGGGCAAGCAGATCCGCATGGTGGTCGGCACCGAGGCCGGACAGGACTACGATACCTGGGCACGGCTGGTCGCCCGCCATATGCGGCAATACATTCCGGGCAACCCGGCCTTCGTGATCGAGAACATGCCGGGCGCCGGCTCGCTGATCGCCGCCAATCACCTCTATAACAAGGCCGCGCAGGACGGCACCACGCTCGGCATGGTCAGCCGCAACATCCCCAACTATGCGCTCATGCGGCAGCCCAACGCGAACTACGATCCGCTGAAATTCAATTGGATCGGCAGCCCGGAGATCACCCATCGCGGCTGCTACGCGCGTTCCGATTCCGGCATCAAGTCGCCGGAGGATCTGTTCGTGCGTGAGCTCGTGGTCGGCGGCGACGGCGCCGGCACGGCGCTCACCGAGACGCCGCTGCTCCTCAAGAACCTGCTCGGCATGAAGTTCAAGGTCATCGACGGCTACAAGGGCGCGACCAGCGTGATCCTGGCGATGGAGCGCGGCGAGCTCGAAGGCATCTGCCAGACCACCAGCGCGTTCCTGGGCTCGGCCCAGCACCTCCTGGACGACGGCACCTTCCGGATCCTGTTCACCACCGAGCCCGATCCGGTGCCCGAGCTCAGGGTGCCCACCATCTTCGCCTATGCCAAGACCGACGAGCAGCGGAAGATCCTGGAGGTCCATGCCTCGAGCCTCGAGCTCGGCCGGCCGATCCTGGCGCCGCCGAACGTGCCGGCCGACCGCGTCGCCGCGCTGCGCCAGGCCTTCGACGCCGCCATGCGGGATCCGGCGCTGCTCGACGAGGCCAAGCAGATGAAGCTGACCGTGGAGGCGCGCTCGGGCGAAGCGATCGCGGCCGCCATCCGGATGGTCGCCGAGCTGCCGCCGGAGCTGGTCGCCAAGGCGGCGCGTATGACGCGTGTTCAGCAATGATTTTTTCACAGGGGAGGGTTCGTTGGACATCAAGGGAAAGGCCGCCATTGCCACCGGGGCAAGCTCGGATGACGGCATCGGCGCGGAATGCGCGAAGATCCTGGCCTCGCGCGGCTGCAACGTGCTGGTGAACTATGCCACCAACAAGGCCGGTGCCGAGAAGGTGGTGGCTCACTGCAAGGCCTCGGGCGTGGACGCGATCGCGGTGCAGGGCGACGTGTCGAAGGACGAAGACTGCGTGCGTCTGGTCAAGACGGCGGTCGATCGCTGGGGCCGGATCGACGTGCTCATCAACAATGCGGCCACCACCAAGCCGATCCCGCACAAGCGGATGGACCTGCTCGATGCCGCCGAGTTCCAGCGCGTCTACAGCGTCAATCTCATCGGCAATTACCAGATGTGCCGGGCGGCCGCACCCCACCTCAAGGCGACCGGCGATGCCGCAATCGTGAATATCTCCTCGGTCGGCGCCATGCGGGCCGGCGGCAGCTCGATGGCCTATGTGGCATCGAAGGGCGCGCTCAACACCCTGACGCTCTCGATGGCGCGGCTGCTGGCGCCGCAGGTGCGGGTCAATGCGCTGTGCCCGGGCGGCATGCTGGGCCACTGGACGCGGCAGATTCTCACCGAGGAGCAGTACCAGGAGCGCCTGCGGCGGGCGAAGGCCGAATTCCCGCTGGGCAAGGGAATCTGGCCGGTCGACGTGGCGCGCGCCGCCCTCTTCCTGGTCGAGGTCGCGACCGTCATGACCGGGGAATGCATCCGCATGGACTGCGGCCAGCACCTGGGCGAGACCAGCGCCAGGCACTGACTTCCTGTGTCCCGGGCGAAGCCCAGCACCCTAGCATCGGTCCCTTTGACGCCGCCTTTCGCGTTGCTGTCCTGTGCCGGAATGTCGTATCTTGCGGCGACCGACGGGTAGGCGCGCCAAAGATCGGCAAGAGGAAACGGGCATAATGAGAGCGAAAGTGAGCATGCGATTGCAATCGGCGGCGGTGTTGGCGGGCCTCGCATGGGTCGCCGCGACGGGCGCCAGTTCGGCGCATCATTCGTTCGCCATGTTCGATATGGAGCACCCGATCGAGATCGCCGGCACCGTGAAGGAATTCAAGTTCGTCAGCCCGCACACGCTCCTGATATTGGAGGTCAAGGGCGCCGACGGGGTCGTGAAGGATTGGACCCTCGAGGGCGGGGCGCCCGGCCTTCTGGTCCGGGAGGGGATGACCTCCAAGAGCTTGAAGCCCGGCGATGAGATCAAGGCCACCATCAATCCGCTGCACAGCGGCGCCGAAGGCGGCTCATATCAGCCGCTGGCGATCAAGTTCAAAGACGGCACCCCGGTCGCGGTCCCCAAATAGCGCGGCTCAGCCGGTCTGATAGCCGCAGCCGCATCATAAAATCAGTTCCGTTACCCATGGGGAGGAAGACAAATGCGGTTCAAAAGCATGATCGCTTCGATTGCGCTGGCCGCCGCCGTGGGGGCGGGGCCGGCTGCGGCTCAGCAATCGTCTGGCGCCGGCAAATATCCCGCCTTTGCGGGGCAATGGCAGCGCGTCGGGCCGCTTGGCGTCTTCGATTCGACCAAGCCGCCGGGGCGGGGACAGCAAGCGCCGCTGACGCCGGAATACCAGAAGATTTTCGAGGCCAACCTTGCCGACGTGGCCAAAGGCGGATTTGGGGACGACCCGGTCTACACCTGCATCCCGGAAGGCATGCCGCGGGCCATGACCTTGGTGCTGCCGATGGAGATCGTGGTCACGCCCAACACGACCTACATGATGATGGAATATTTGAGCATGCTGCGCCGTGTTTATACGGATGGGCGCGACTTCCCGACCGACGAGGACCCCTCGTGGATGGGCTACTCGATCGGCAAATGGATCGATGAGGACAATAGCGGGCATTACAACGTGCTCGAGATCGAGACCCGCAACCTCAAGAATCCGCGCACCTTCGATCCCAGCGGTCTGCCGGTGCACAAGGATGGCGAGACCGTGGTCAAGGAACGGCTCTATCTCGACAAGACCAACCCGGACACGTTGTACGACCAGATCACGGTTGAAGACCACGCCCTCACGCATCCGTGGACGGTCCTCAAGACCATGAAGCGCGAGAAGAAGCCGATCTGGGTCGAATCGATCTGCAGCGAGGGCAATGTTCACGTCAATATCGGCGGTCAGCACTACATGATCAACAGCGGCGACGGCGAGTTGATGCCCGCCATGAAGGATCAGCCGCCGCCGAGCTTGAAGCATTTCAATCAGACCAAGAACTGAGGCGTCCCGAGCTCCACCTGAAAGGGGATCGTAGGGCGCAATCGCTTTACTGCGCCGCTTGACGTGGCCAAGGGCCTTGCGCCGTTTGGCGAGGCTGATGGCGCAATGCTGATGGCGCTACAAAGCGATTGCGCCCTACGACAAGCTCACTCCCACGGCATCAGCGACGCATGGATCACGTCCGGCACGCCCTTGCCGCCGACCGAGCGGATGGCGAGGTCGACGTCTTTCAGCCCGAACCGATGCGTCGTGATCTTCTCCAAGGGGAAACGCTTGGAGGCGAGCTGTGCCAGCGCGAGCTCGCAGGCCTTGTAGCTGTGGCCGCGCGCGCTCTTCATGGTGATGAACTTCACGGTGAATTTCTCCAGCGGGAAGTTCGGGAAGGCCGCCATCTCGCCCTGCACCACGATGGTGCCGCCCTTGCGCTTGAGCACTTCGATGCCGAGCAGGATCGGGATGGCGCCTGCCCCGGCCGTGCAGTCGAGCGAGACGTCGACGCCCTTGCCGCCGGTGATCTCCATGATGCGGGCGAGCGGATCCTCCTTCTGCACGTCGATCACGTAATCGGCGCCGAGCTCCTTGGCGACCGCCATGCGGGCGCCGTCCTTGGAGGTGCCGGTGACGATGATGAGGGAAGCTCCGGCCTGCTTGCAGATGACGGTCTGCGACAAGCCCTGCTGGCCCGGCCCCTGGATCAGCACGGTGGAGTTGTAGCCGACGCCGCCGTCGAACAGCGACCACTCGACCCCGTTCGCCATCGGGGTCACCAGACCGGCCAATTCCGCCGACACCCCCTTGGGCACGTGATGCACCACCGCGTTCCACGGCAGATAGACGTATTGGGCAAACCCACCCCACAGATGCGGCGCCTTCTCGGCCGAGGTGTAGCCGTAGCGGATGGCGTCCGGATTGGTGCGCCAGTTGGTGTTCTCGCAATGGCGATATTGGCCGAGGTGGCACCACTCGCATTTGCCGCACATCACGTAGTGCTCGACGAACACCAGGTCGCCTTCCTTAAAGCCCTTGCGCCGCGTGAATTCGCCGCCCGCCTTGGCGATAGTGCCGATGTTCTCATGCCCCATGATCACCGGGGCGTCGGTCGGCGGATGCGCATAAAGCTTGACGTCGGTGCCGCAGATGCCGCCGACCTCCATCTTCAAGAGCGCGCTGTCCGCCGGGACGTCCGGCATCGGGTATTCGCGGATCTCGGTCTTGCTCGGACCTGTTCTCACCGCCGCCAGCACTTTTTCTGCCACTTTGGAAAATCTCCATCGCTGATTGTTGCAAATCGGCGGGCAATCTAGATCATCGACCGCTTCGAAGGAAACGGCGCTGTAGGTTGGGTTAGCGCGGCCCCTGACCTCGCGGTTTCCGCCGAGCCTGCGACCCGCGCGTAACCCGACTTCTTGCCGCCGGTGTCGGGTTACGCGTGGATCAAGACCTCGGCTTGAGCCGCCGGCACCGTGGCCACGCTAACCCAACCTACCGCCCCGATGCCCCGGAATGAGCCGGAAACAATTCCTAGATGTCAGATAGTTAGGATCGACCGTTGAACAAGTCCGCCAATATCGGGTTTCGCCGCAAGCCGCCCAGGCATGCCGCCGCCGCGGAGCAGGTGCGGGAGTGGACGCGGGAGCGGTTCGCCCTGCCGCAGGACGCCGCCGTCATGGTGGCGGAGGTCACCTGCGCGGTGCCGGGCTGCCCGCCGCTGGAGACCGTGGTGGCGTTTTGGACCGGGACCGACATCCGGCATCATTTCAAGGTGTTCAAGCCGCTGACGGAGGTGGTGGCCGACGACCTGCC
>DASZKX010000228.1:0-4177 GCA_035552735.1 Xanthobacteraceae bacterium | reverse complement strand
GACGACATCGCAGCAACTCACCACCCCATTTCAAATTGAATCCAACCGAAAGGAACCCCCATGTCTCTAAAGATCCGCCTCGCCCGCGCCGGCACCAAGAAGCGGCCGTTCTACCATATCGTGATCGCCGACAGCCGCTCGCCGCGCGACGGCCGTTTCATCGAGCGCATCGGCTATTTCAATCCGTTGCTGCCGAAAGAGAAGACCGAGCGGCTCAAGCTCGATCTCGACAAGGTCAAGGCCTGGATGGCCAAGGGCGCGCTGCCGACCGATCGGGTGCTGCGCTTTCTCGACCAGGCGGGCGTGATGACGCGCCCCAAGCGCAGCAATCCGGAGCGGGCGATTCCGCGCAAGGAGCGCAAGGTCATGGCCGAAACCAAGGAAAAGGAGAAGGAAGCCGCCAAGGAAGCCGCCAAGGCCAAGGCGGCAGCGGCAGCGGCCGCGCCGGCGTGATGACGGGCGCCGGCTTCCTCCCTCCCCGACTTGCTGGTACGAGCTGCTCCCTCCCCTTCCCTCCCCGGCTTGCGGGGACGAGCTGCTCCCTCCTCTTCCCTCCCCGGCTTGCGGGGACGAGCTGCTCCCTCCCGTTCCCTCCCCGGCTTGCGGGGGAGGGCTACTCCCTACCCTTCCCTCCCCCGCCTGCGGGGGAGGGCTAGAGAGGGGGCCGTGGTCGAGCGCATCTGCGTGGCCCGGATCGGGGCCGCGCACGGCATCAAGGGCGAGGTGAAGCTCTGGTCGTTCACCGCCGACCCGGCCGCGGTCGCGGATTATGGGCCGCTGGAAAGCCTGGACGGCACGCTGCGCTTCGAGATCGAGGCGCTGCGGCCCGCCAAGGACCATCTGGTGGTGAGGCTTTCAGATGTGCGCGACCGCGACGCCGCCGAGCGGCTCACCAATGTGGACCTCTACGTCCCGCGCGACCGGCTGCCGGCGCCGGCAGCCGAGGAGTTCTACCACGCCGACCTGATCGGGCTGCGGGCGGAGGACCGTGACGGCGCCGCGCTCGCCACCATCGTGGGAATCCACGATTTCGGCGCCG
Organism: Xanthobacteraceae bacterium; assembly: GCA_035552735.1. GTDB lineage: Bacteria > Pseudomonadota > Alphaproteobacteria > Rhizobiales > Xanthobacteraceae > VAZQ01. The sequence continues at coordinate 3,138 of DASZKX010000228.1, read as the reverse complement.
GCGATCTGTTGGAGCTGCGCCCGCCCGGCGCCCCCAACACCGTGCTGATGCCGTTCAACGCCACTACCGTGCCGGTGGTCGATATCGCGGGAGGCCGCATCATCATCGATCCGCCGCAAGGTTTGTTCAAGTGACGTGTTCAAGTGACCTGTTCAAATGATTTGCTGAAATGATCCGTTCAAGCGAACAAAGCCATGGCGATTTGTTTCTTCTCGCAGTCGGAAACGCACCGGGAGTTCTCGAACTTCGCGCCGTTCGGGATCGATCTCGGTGATATGCGCTGGCCGAGCGTCGAGCACTATTACCAGGCCCATTCGCGCGGAGTTGCGAATAGCGAATGCGGAGTTGCGAATAGCGAATAGCGAATAGTGAGTAGCGAATAGTTCTGTCCCTGCTACTACTCGCTACTCGCCAATCGGGACCCCATCATGTGGCGCGCGAGCGTGCTCACCATTTTCCCGGAGATGTTCCCGGGGCCGCTGGGGCTCAGCCTCGCCGGCAAGGCGCTGGCCGCCGGGCTGTGGGGCCTCGACACCATCGATATCCGGGCGCACGCGACCGACCGGCACCGCTCCGTGGACGACACCCCGGCGGGCGGGGGCCCCGGCATGGTGATGCGGCCCGACGTGCTGGCCCGCGCGCTCGACGCCACGACCCCGGAGCCCGACCAGCGCCCGCGCCTCCTGATGAGTGCGCGCGGCGCCCCGCTCACCCAGGCGCGGGTCGAGGCGCTCGCCCGCGGGCCCGGCGCCGTCGTGCTGTGCGGCCGTTTCGAGGGCGTGGATGAACGCCTGATCGCAGGCCGGAACCTGCAGGAGGTCTCGCTCGGCGACTATGTGCTCTCGGGCGGCGAGATCGCGGCCTATGCGCTCATCGACGCCTGCATCCGGCTCTTGCCGGGCGTCATGGGCAAGGAAGCCTCCGGGACCGAGGAGAGCCACACGGGCGGCCTGCTCGAATACCCGCAATTCACCCGCCCGGCGGTCTGGGAAGGCCGCCCCATCCCGGAGGTGCTGACCGGCGGAGACCACGCCAAGGTCAAGGCCTGGCGCCAGAGCGAGGCCGAGCGCATCACCCGCGAGCGCCGGCCCGACCTCTGGGCCGCCTATGTGGCGGGCCGCCTACCTGGCGGGCGGCCGTAAACCTTAAGAAAAACGGCCCTAAAGGGCCCCCGGCTCATGAATTCGGCCGGGCCGGGCCGAAAGCGTGACAAAGCGCGTTCTTTATCGTATGAGCTTCGCCGACCCGTAACCTTTTAGGCCGGACTTGATACGCCGAATTGCGCCCTGCATTTCCGGCGCAGCCGACGGAGACTCCCATGAACCTGATCAAGCAGCTCGAGCAAGAGCAGATGACGAAGCTCGGCAAGACCATTCCACCGTTCGAGCCCGGCGACACCGTTTCGGTCAACGTCAAGGTGGTGGAGGGCGAGCGCACCCGCATCCAGGCCTATGAAGGGGTGTGCATCGGGCGCTCCGGAGCCGGCATCAACGAGAACTTCACGGTGCGCAAGATCTCCTATGGCGAAGGCGTCGAGCGCGTCTTCCCGCTGTATTCGCCGCTGGTCGATTCGATCAAGGTGGTGCGGCGCGGCAAGGTGCGGCGCGCCAAGCTGTATTACCTGCGCGGCTTGCGCGGCAAATCAGCCCGCATCGTCGAGAAGAAAACCGATACCCGCCAAGCCGCCGGAGCGGCCGAAGCCCCCGCGAAGTAAGCGGACGCGCATGGCCAAGCCCCGCACCCTCTACGACAAGCTCTGGGACGACCATCTGGTCGATGAGCAGCCCGACGGCACCTGCCTGATCTACGTGGATCGCCATCTCGTGCACGAGGTGACGAGCCCGCAGGCCTTCGAGGGGCTGCGGCTCTCCGGCCGCAAGCTGCGGGCGCCGGAAAAGACGCTGGCGGTCGTCGACCACAACGTGCCGACCACCGACCGAAGCGTGCCCAACCCTGATCCCGAAAGCGCCGAGCAGATCCGCACGCTCGCCCAGAATGCCAAGGATTTCGGGATCGAATATTACAACGAGTTCGACAAGCGCCAGGGCATCGTCCACATCATCGGGCCCGAGCAGGGCTTCACGCTGCCCGGCACCACCATCGTGTGCGGCGACAGCCACACCGCGACCCACGGCGCCTTCGGGTCGCTCGCCTACGGGATCGGCACCTCCGAGGTCGAGCACGTGCTGGCGACCCAGACCCTGATCCAGAGCAAATCGATGAACATGCGTGCCGTCGTGGACGGCAAGCTGCCGGACGGCGTCACCGCCAAGGACATCATTCTCGGCATCATCGGCGAGATCGGGACCGCGGGCGGCACCGGCTACGCGCTCGAATATGCCGGCGAGGCGATCCGCTCGCTGTCGCTGGAAGGCCGCATGACGGTCTGCAACATGTCGGTCGAGGGTGGCGCCAAGGCCGGCTTCATCGCGCCCGACGAGAAGACCTATGTGTATCTCAAAGGCCGCCCTAAGGCCCCCCAGGGCAAGGCCTGGGACGAGGCCATGCGCTATTGGGAGAAGCTCAATTCCGACCCCAGCGCGCATTTCGACCGCGAGATCAAGCTCGATGCCGGCAACCTGCCGCCGCTGGTCACCTGGGGCACCAGCCCGGAGCAGGTGATCTCGGTCACCGGCCGCGTCCCGGTGCTCGATCAGATCGCCGACGAGAGCAAGCGCCGGGCGGCCGCGACCTCGTTTGAATATATGGGCCTCAAGGGCGGCGAGAAGATCACCGAGCTCAAGCTCGATCGCGTGTTCATCGGCTCCTGTACCAACGGGCGCATCGAGGATTTACGCGCAGTGGCGCGCGCGGTCGCCGGCAAGCACGTCAACCGCAACCTCAACGCCATGATCGTGCCGGGCTCCGGGCTGGTCAAAGAGCAGGCCGAGGCCGAAGGGCTGCATACGACCTTCATCGAGGCGGGCTTCGAATGGCGCGAGCCCGGCTGCTCCATGTGCCTGGCCATGAATCCCGACAAGCTGATGCCGGGCGAGCGCTGCGCCTCGACCTCGAACCGCAATTTCGAGGGCCGCCAAGGCTACAAGGGTCGCACCCATCTGGTCTCGCCCGTGATGGCGGCCGCCGCCGCGATCGCCGGGCACTTCGTGGACGTGCGGGAGTGGAATTGAGTCGCGG
>DASZKX010000227.1:0-12161 GCA_035552735.1 Xanthobacteraceae bacterium | reverse complement strand
GCTTGGATGATGCGGTTGAACAGGTCCGCCAGGCACGTCCGGAGATGCGGCTCAATCCCGCACAGATGGAGTGGCTGCAGAGGGTCGAACGGGAGCGCCGGGATACCACGGCGGATTAGTAGGTCCGGACGCAGGACGGCGCAAGCCGGCGCGGATTTCAGGATCGGCGATAGCGCCCCTCGATCGAGGGAGGGCCCTGCGTCACGACCAGGCCGCGCGCCGCCAGATCCTCCAGATGCGCCAGGACGGACAGCCCAGCCGCCTTGGTGAGGCGCGGATCGAGCCCGATATAGATCGATCCCACCAGCGTCGGGATGTCGGCTTCGCCGACGGCCAGCCGCTTGAGGATCGAGGCCTCGCGGGCCCGGCGGTGGCGGATGTACTGCTGCACAAAACGCGGCGCGTCCCGCACCGCGCCGCCGTGGCCCGGAAAATACAGCGTCTCGGCCCGGCGGCCGAGCTTCTCGAGCGATGCCATGTAGTCGCTCATGGCGCCGTCGGGCGGCGCCACGATCGGGGTCGACCAGGCCATGACATGGTCGCCGGAAAACAAGACGCCGGTGTCCTTGAGCGCAAAAGCCATGTGATTGGCGGTGTGGCCGGGCGTGGTCACCGCCTCGAGCGCCCAGCCCGGACCGTTGACGGTATCGCCATCGGCGAGCGCGACGTCGGGATGAAAGTCGCGGTCCGCGGAGGCCTCCAGCCACGGTGCCTCGCCGACATGGAGCGGACGCGCGGCGCGGTGCGGCCCATCCCCGCAGGTCATGGCGCCGGTCGCCGCCTTGATGCGGGCGGCGGCGGGCGAATGATCGCGATGGGTGTGAGTGACCAGAATATGGGTCACGGTCTCGCCCCGCACCGCATCGAGGAGCGCCGCGATGTGAGGCTCGTCGATCGGCCCCGGATCGATGATGGCGACCCGGCCCGTGCCCACGATGTAGCTGAGCGTTCCCTTGAAGGTGAACGGACCCGGATTGTCGACCAGCATCCGGCGCACGCCCGGCATCACCTCCTCGACCCGGTCGGGCGGCAGGTCGAAGCTCTTGTCGAAGGGAATGTCCTGGTCCATCAAGCCCCGTGATGTCGCATCGAAGCGGGCGCCGTCAATCGGTTTTCAACCGTGCAGTCCACGCCCGGCTCATTGTAAACAACAATGAGATCTAATCGGGGTTTGGGAAAATTTCGCATGCAATGACAAGGATGTGCACGGCGATCCGCAATTAACTTAACAATGAATATCAAGCGGGTCACGGCGGGACGCACCAAACAAAAACCCGGCGCGGTCCCCCGGCTGGGCACACTTCGCGAGTTTCAATTTCACGAATGAACTGATTTGCGCAATAGCGTCAAGTCGGTCGGCGAGCGACAGGCTCAAGATCGCGGTCTTCGGCATCAACAGCCGATCTCGGTCTCGCCGGAGAGCTTCCCCTCGCTACTCGCTGCTCGCCGCTCCGCGCTTGAGAAGGTAGCGCACCGCCCGCACCACTGCCACGCCCAGGAGCATGGCGGCGACGGCGAGGATGAAGATCTGCTCGGGGCGGGCGCCGGCGAGGCTGACCAGGAGGCCGAACACCACGCCGGGAAAGACATGCGCCGGGGCCCACACGATCGCGGACAGGATGTTGGCCAGGTAGAACTGGCGCGCCGGCATTTGCACGATGCCGGCGATCAAGGGCACGAAGGCCCGCACCACCGCGGTGAAGCGCGCCAGAAAGACGCTCGCCGCGCCGTAGCGATTGAAGAAGGCTTCGCTGCGGGCGATCAGCTGGGGAAATTGATTGAGCGGCCAGCGCTGCAAAATCTGCCGATGGCAGCGCTGCCCGAGCCAAAACGAGGCCCCGTCACCCAGGATGGCACCGAGCGTGGCGGCGGCCAGCAGCAGCCACGGGCTGATATCGGCCCCGATCGCCAGCGCGCTGGTGGCGACGATGAGGGTCGAGCCCGGAACCACGGTACCAATGATCGGGATGGCCTCCGAGAACGCCAGCCCGAAGACCGCCCAGGCCGCATAATGCGGATGCATCTCGATGAAGTCGGTGATGTCGGAAAGGTAGGCGGTCATCGATGGGTCAGTCTCGCGGAACGCGCGCCGGTAGCCTGGATGGAGCATCCGCGGTCACGCTGCTCCCGCATTGCGCGGAGTTTATCATCGGGCGGCGCTTTGCGCCGACCCGTTGGCTCCATGCGGGCTACAAGCCAGCTCAACCCGGCCCTAATCCGGCCGGGCGCCGGAGAATTTCACCACCTTGGCCCATTTCTCGGTTTCTTCGACGACCAGCCTGCCGAAATCGCCCGGCGGGCCGACCAGCATGGTGCCGCCCAGGTCGGCGAGCCGCGCCTTGAGCTTGGGATCGGCGAGCCCGGCATTGACCGCGGCATTGAGCTTGTCGACGATCTCGGCCGGTGTCCCCTTGGGGGCGCCGAGGCCGAACCAGGCGCTCGCCTCGTAACCCGGTACTGTCTCGGCCACCGTCGGCACGCCCGGCAGCGCGTCCGAGCGCGCCGCGGTGGTCACTGCCAGCGGGCGCAGCCTGCCGGCCTTGAGGTACTCGATCGAGGACGGCATGTTGTCGAACAGCACCTGCACCTGCCCGCCCATCAGATCGGTCAGCGCCGGCGCCGAGCCGCGATAGGGCACATGCAGCATGTCGACGTGGGCCATCATCTTGAACAGCTCGCCGGAGACGTGGATCGAGGTACCGTTGCCGGACGAGGCCATGTTGACCTTGCCGGGATTGGCCTTGGTATAGGCGATGAACTCGGCGACGGTCTTGGCCGGAACGGCGGGATTGACCTCCATCACGTTCGGCACGCGGATGATGCCCGCCACCGGCACGATATCCCGCACGAAATTGAACGGCAGCTTCTCGTAGAGCGTGGCATTGATGGCATTGGCGGGATTGACCAGGAGCAGCGTGTACCCGTCCGGCGCCGCGCTCACGACCGCCTCGGTCCCGATATTGTTGCCGGCGCCCGACCGGTTGTCGATGATGAACTGCTGGCCGAGCCGCTCCGAGAGATATTGCCCCACCAGGCGGGCCAGGATGTCGGTGGTGCCGCCGGCCGGATAGCCCACGATCACGTGCACCGGCCGCGTCGGGTAATCGAGCGCACGGGCTTGCGGGACTCCGGCGGCCGCGGCCAGCGCCAGGCCGAGCGCCCCGAACAGGATGGATTTCATCGACCCTTTCATGGCGTTTCTCCCAGATCCGCGCCAGATCGCGCGCCGTCGCGACGATGATGGATTATTGTTGCAACTCAGCCTTTGAGGGTCAGGGTACGCGGCCCCCTCGCCCCGGCACAAGGCCATTCTCCCGGCCTGCGACAGTGAGGGCCAAAATGAAGGTGGAACCGGCGCCCTGACGGCGTCACCTGGTCCTCTTGCCTTCGCGGCGGATGATCTAGACGATGGGGCAGAAACCCAGATGCAGCACCCTCGGAACCAGCCATGAAAATATTGAGCTTCGGCGTCGCAGCCTTCGGCCTCCTCGCGCTCGCGCTTGGTCTCAAGGCCGACGACATGTGGGAGGTCGGGCTCGGGGTCTCGGCGCTTCTGTGTGCCGGCACCACGTACTTGTCGACCGGCATATCGAGCTATCTCAGGATTTTCGTCGCCATCTTCTCGATCGAGACCATCGTGTTCGGGATCGCGGTGGTCGTCGCCAAGGCCGGACTGTGGCCGGCCGGCTATGCCGAATACACGCTGCCCGACCCGCTTCCCATTACGGTCGCGATGTTCTCGATCATCACCTACGCGCTCGCCCATGTGAATGTGGTGCGGCAGATGACCGGCATCGCCGATCTCTATTATCTGGCGACTGAGCGCGGGACCGCCCGCATCTGGCCGCTCCCGGCCTATACGGCGCTCGAGCGCCGCATCGCGGTCGGCATGGTGGTCTTCCTGGTGCTGGTCAACCAGCTGCAGGTCGGCATCTCGGTCAAGCTCAACTTCTTCAACCGCGACTGGTTCAACGCCATCCAGAACCGCGACGCGACGGCCTTCTGGCAATTGCTGCTGTTCGTATTCACGCCGTGGGCCTTCACCTATGTGATCAGCGCGGTGATCGAGTTCGTGGTGCAGCAGATGCTGGTCATCCGCTGGCGGCGCTGGCTGACCAAGTATTTCGTCGCGGATTGGCTCGGCGGACATGCCCACTACCGCATGACCCTGCTGGGCTCGCAGGCGGACAATCCGGATCAGCGCATCGCCGAGGACGTGAACCGGTTCATCGACGGCGGCACCGAGGGCTACGGCATCTACTCCTATTCGATCCTGCTGATCTCGACGCTGTCCTCGCTGGTGGCGTTCGTGGTCGTGCTGTGGAGCCTGTCGGAAAACTTCACGCTCCCGGGCACCAGCATTCACGTGCCGGGATTCCTGTTCTGGGTCGCCCTCATTTACGCCGCGATCGGAACCCTGATCACGCATCTGATCGGCCGCTCGCTGGTCGGACTCTACTTCCAGCGCCAAGCCGTGGAGGCCACTTTCCGTTTCTCGCTGGCACGCCTGCGCGAATACAGCGAGCAGGTCGCACTATTGTCCGGCGAGCCAGCCGAGCAATCCGCGCTCGGAGGCCGCTTTGGCGCCATCATCACCAACTACCTGCAGCTCGTGTTCTGGCGCAAATGGCTCCTCGCCTTCACGGCACTCTACGGCCAGATCTCACCGATCATCCCGTACATCTTCGCGGCGCCGTTCTACTTCGCGGGCGCGATCCAGCTCGGTGTCATGACGCAGACCGCCAGCGCGTTCTCGCGGGTGGAAGGCGCGCTCACCTTCTTCATCAACTATTACGCCTCGCTCGCCAACTTCAAATCGGTGGTCGACCGCCTCACCTCCTTCATTGGGGCGATTGATCGGGCGAAGGGGATGGCGGCGAGCGGTCCGAACTGCGAGCCGGCGCCGGCGGCCGTGACCGCGGTCGCGATCGAGGATCTCGACGTCGCCCTGCCGGACGGCCGCCGCATCATCGGCACCGACCGGCTCGCCTTCGATGCGGGCGAAAGCGCGCTGGTGTCGGGACCCTCGGGCTCCGGCAAGTCGACGCTGTTCCGCTCGCTCTCCGGCATCTGGCCGTTCGGCGAAGGCCGCATCCACGTTCCTGAAGGCGCCACAGTGATGGTGATGCCGCAGAAGCCCTACATCCCGATCGGAACGCTGCGCGCCGCCGTCTCCTATCCGGCCGCGCCCGATGCCTACGCGGACGAGGACATCCGCCGCGCGCTCGGCGACGCGCAGATCGGCTTTTTGGCCGATCAGCTCGACAGCGAGGATGTCTGGTCGCAACGCCTCTCGGGCGGCGAGCAGCAGCGCATCGCAATCGCCCGCGCGTTGCTCGAGAAGCCGGATTGGTTGTTCATGGACGAAGCGACCGCGGCACTGGACGAGAAGCTCGAGGCCGAGGTTTACCGAATGCTTAGGCAACGCCTGCCCAAGACCACCATCGTCTCGATCGGCCATCGCTCGACCCTGGTGGCACTGCATGCGCGCCACATCCACATGATTGAAGGCGCCGGCGGCAAATTCACGCCGCGCGACGCCAAGGCGGAGGCGGCGGAGTGAGGTGAGGTCGTACTGAATTCACAGGAGGACGCCCCATGACGCGCAAGGCACTCCTTACAGCAGTCGTCGTCCTGGCAGCAGGCGCGGCGCCGGCGCTGGCCCAGGACGTGCTCAAGGTCGCCATTCCGCAGCGCGGCGCCTGGGATTCCGGCGTCGCCGAGCTCGGGCAGCGCGCCGGCATCTTCAAGAAGCATGGGCTCACGCTCGAAATCCTGTTCACCCAGGGCGGACCTGAATCGATCCAGGCGGTGATCGGCGGCAGCATCGATGTCGCGACCGCGGTCGGCACGTCGGCCGCGATCGGCACCTTCGCCAAGGGGGCGCCGCTGCGCCTGATCGGCAGCGAGATGATCGGGGCGCCGGAGCTCTACTGGTATGTGCGCGCCGATTCCGCGGTCCGCACGATCGCGGACCTCAACGGCAGGACCATCGCCTATTCGTTGACCGGCTCGTCGAGCCATGCGGCCGTGCTGGCGCTGATCCAGCAATACAAATTAAGCGCCAAGCCGGTGTCGACCGGCAGCATCCAGGCGACCGTCACGCAGACCATGACCGGGCAGGTCGACGTCGGCTTCGGGGCGGCGCCGTTCGGGCTCGACGTGGTCGAGGACGGCAGGGCGCGGATCGTCGCGACCGGCAACGATGTCGCCGCGCTGCGCACCCGCAGCGTCCGGGTGAACGTCACCAATGCGGCGGCGCTCGCCGGCCGCCGCGACGCGATCGACCGCTTCGTGCAGGCCTACCGGGAAACGCTCGACTGGATGTATGCCGATCCGGCCGCGCTGGCGGTCTACAAGGACTATTCCGGCCTGCCCGACGCCATCGTGCGGCGGGTGCGCGACCTGATCCCCAAGGAGGCCATGAGCCCCGACCGTGTCGCCGGAATGGACCAGATCGTCGCCGAGGCGGTCAATCTGAAATTCATCGCCGCGCCGCCGAGCGGCGAGCAGATGAAGGAATTCGTCCAGATCCCGCCGCCGATGAAGTGATCCTCCCTAATTCGCGCCGGTCGCCGGATAGGCGGCACGGACCTTCTCCAGCAGCGCGGGCGAGAGGCTGCTGACCTGCGCCACCAGCTTCTGCACCGCTTCGCCGGTCATGGGGGTGACGCCGAGCCGCACTTTCTCGGCCTCGGCCAGAAAGTCAGGATCTTTCACGGTTTCGTCGAACGCGCGGCGCAGCGCAGCGAGGCGATCAGGCGGAATCCCGGGGGTGGTGAAGAAGGCGGTGCCGACCTCGCTCGCGTTCATGATGGCGCTGAGCACCGCCCGCTCCTCGTCGTTGCGCGCGAGCTCGACCGCGGTCGGAACGTCCGGCAGCTCCGGGTGCCGCTTGAGGGCGAACTGCACGATGATGTTGACGGTCTTGTCGCGCAGCCAATCGGGCTTGGCCACCTTCACGGCCGACCAAGCGGTGGAATGACCCTCGACCTCGCCGCGCTCCAGGGCGAGCATGGCCTCGTTCGAGCCCCGATAGCCCATCACCAGCTTGAACTTGGTTCCGATCACGTTGTTCAAGACGGTCGGATAGATCGAGACCGTCGATCCGGCGCCCGTGCCCGACAGCGTCGATTCGATCTTCTGCGCATCCGCGATGGTCTTCACCCGCGAGGTCTTCCACATCATCACGATATTGATGAGTGAATCGACGCGTCCGATCCAGTTGAGCTCGGCGGTCTTGAAGCGGACGCCCTGCGAGCCGAGCTTCTCGTCGAGCGCAAGCGTCGGTGCGCCAAGACCGAGGACGGTGCCGTCCTTGGGAAGCGTGTTGAAGACCCGATTGACCGCCAGGAAGCTGCCGGCGCCGGGCACGTTCCGGAGCACGACCGTCGGCGCGCCGGGAATGTGCTTGCCGAGGTGATTGGCGATGAGTCGCGCATAGGCGTCGTTGCTGCCGCCGGTCGGATAGCCGACCTCGAAATCCAGCATCTTGCCCTTGTAGAACTGCTCGGCGGTTTGCGCCGAGCTCCGGCCGCCCAGGCCAAATGTCATCGCGAAAGCCAGCGCCACCAGGCTTGCGTGCCGAAGACCGTGCATGTTGACCGCTCCCTTGGGTTTGCCGGTTGCTGCTCAAGGGCTCGCGGGCGTCCCAGCATCGTCTTGATCAGCTTAGAGCATTTTCAGGAAAATGCCTGCCCTCGCCAACGGGTCCGGCCGAAGGCCGGTCCGATGATAAACTCCGGCGCGGGTGGAATCCGGTTTTTCCGTCCGAAAATGCGACCACGCAAAAATGCTAGAGCGGTTTCCGTCTCCGTTGATGAACCGCCCTAGCTAGCGCGCAATCGGGCGGAGCGGAAGCCGGTCGGCTGCAACAAGAAATCGGGCGCAGCCGATCATCATGTCGGCTACGCCCGTACTTTACCGGCCACGCACGGGGGAGGGAATGGCGGCCGGCCGTAGCGTCAATGCGCGACGCCCGCGATGGTTCCATCCCGACACGAAAAACAAACACAGACGCGCCGACGGCGACCATCGGGGCGGCGCGACGGCATGTTTGCTTGCGCGTGGAACTTTTTTGTTTGCGCGCGGAACTTTGTTTGCGCGCGGAACTAATAACGCTTTCGTGAGTTTGGTCATGAGCAAAAACATCAGGGAGGTCATGCAATGCGATCATTTTTTCTGCTGACGGTTTCGGCCATCGCTCTGTCGGGAGCAACGTTGGGACAGGCAGCAGCTGGGCCTTCCGCCGGCTTGCAGGGTGCGGCGGAACAGCTGCGCATCACGGAACCGGTCGCCCAAGTCTGCCGTGAGGTATGCCGCGAGAATGTCTGCCGAACGCGGTGCGTCAACGACCGCGACCGCGACGAGGTCGTTCACGAGCGGGTCTACCGCGAGCGGGACCGCGACGAGCATCGGGATCGAAGGCCCGGCGTCGAATTGCACGTTCCGGGCGTCAATATCGAGGCGCGGTGAGGCTTCGAGACGCGCTGAGGCAAATGTTGCGGCGCATCATTGCGACAAGCAAAACGTCAAACAAAAACCGCAAGCCAAAACAAAACCCGCCGGGCGCGAGCCGGGCGGGTTTCGTGGGCGGAACCGCAAGGATCATTTGACCTTGAGGTTTCCGGCGGATTGCTTGCCGCGATCGGTGACGATCTCGTACTCGAGCTGTTGTCCTTCGTTGAGCGAGCTCAAGCCCGCCCGCTCGACCGCCGAAATATGGACGAACACGTCCTGGCCGCCACCTTGCGGCTGAATAAATCCGTAGCCTTTTTGCGAGTTGAACCACTTCACCGTGCCGAGCGCCATGTGTCGATCTCCGAGTTGAGAATCGAGGATAGCCTGTGGGCGCCGAAATGCCAATCGCCGATCCCAGGCGGAATCTCCGCAGAAGGCTCAACGGCGGCCGCGCACCGCCCGGCAACCGCGCTTTCAAGACCGACCCAGGCGCTGATGACCTCAGCGGGCAGGATGCGCGGCTGCGTGCTCCGGGGAATTCCATCGAGAGATGCGATCGAGAATTCCGCTCGAGAACCACGATGAGGAGAACCAGAACATGACCCTCAGCCCGAACGTCACATTTCTGATCGTCCTCGCCATCGGCGCGCTCGCCGGCCTGCTGTTCGATCGCGTTGCAGGGCCCAGCTGGTTCAAGCGCCGGGTCGTAGGCGCGATGCCGAGCATGGTCACCAGCGCGCTGGTCGGCGTGGCGGGGGCATTCGTCGGATTTCATCTCGCGGAATCGCTCAAGCTCACGGCGTACGCCGCCCTCGCGGGCGCTGTGGTTGGTGCCGCCGTCGTCCTGCTCGGCTGGCGCACGGTGCGCTGAAGCTTGCTCCGAGAACGCTTTCAATCGATCGGAAGGCGCTTGCGCGGAAAGTCGGCCGGCCGGCGTCCTTTAAGGATTGATCATTTAGGGGTTCGATCCCTTAAGGATTTATCCTTTAAGATGCGCACTCGGATTTCGCTCCTGATCGGGTCCACGATCAGGTCTCCGCAAGCTCTCCCGAAATGCCCTGAACCGGCAGACGTTGAAAGAGGATGAAATGACTTTTGGGAAACGGATCGCCGCGCCGTCCGAGAGCGCTCGCGCAGAATTAGAAGCATGTCCCCATTGCCGAGGCGTGGGAAGCATCCGGGCGCGCGGACAGCGAAAGGTCTGCGTTCCCTGCAAGGGCACCGGGAAGAAGCCGAACGCGCCCTAACGGCATTTGCCAAAGCAGCCCGGTCCGGCACGGCTTCGGGTATCTGGCCCCCGCCTCCCCGATCGCTTTCAGCATGATCGGGAGCGGTTTTGCATCCGGGCAGGCGCTTGCTCTATATTGCGGCTTCACAGCGGCCGGAACCGCGAGCGCTCCTGCATCGTTGCATTGTCGCGTTTTCGGGAATCGAAGCCGGAGTACACGCGCGATCAGGCTTTTTCGATGAAAACCTCTAGAAGGAACGCGCTATCCGGGCGATGCGCATCAGCCCGACGGCACGCGGCGAACCACCGCACGGATTGCCCGAATATGCTCCCGCGCGACAAAGCTATAGTTCCCCTTTGGTCGAGTTCCGTCATGGCGGTTGAAGAGTTCACGATGCGGTCTCCCGAGCCGACGAAGGCGCCGCCCGACAAGTCAATGCATGTTCCCACCTCCCTGGTGCTGCAGGGACTTCTCGACGACGCTCCGGCGGATCACTTCACCCTCGACTGGCTGATCAGCAGCCTGCCCGAGCGCTCCTTCGGCATCATCATGCTGCTGCTCGGGGTGCTCGCCATGGTGCCGGTCGGCTCGATCGTGCCCGGCCTGCTGCTGGCGATCTTGGCCGCGCAGATGACCGTGGGGCGTCAAGGGCCGGTGTTCCCGCGTCGCATCGCCGGCCATCCCCTGCCTACGCGCCACCTCGTGCGCATGGGGCAACAGCCCATCATGGTGCTGAGGCATCTGGAGCGGGTCATCCGTCCACGCTGGCCGACGCCGTTCGGGGCGACCCAGCGCGTCATCGGGGCGATCGTGTTCCTGCTGACCTGTCTCATTCTGCTGGCGCCGGTACCGCTGACCAACGTTCCGCCCGCCGCGAACATCGCGCTGATCTCGCTCGCCTATATCGAGAAGGACGGCGTGCTGCTGGCGTTCGCGCTGCTGCTTGCACTGATCCTGCTGGCGATCGCGTCAGCGGCCGTCTGGGGCGCGGTCGTGAGCGCGATCTGGATCGGCCAGCTCTGAGACCTTCTTTCCGAAGGCAGCGAACGTGGTTGAAAACTCTCCCTTATCGGCGCCCCAAAGCGCGACGATCTTGAATTTTACTGCCATAATCGCCCCATGGTGCTCGCCATGAGGGGAACTCAACGATGCTGTTGCTTTTGATCAATGTGCTGATCATCGTCGTCGTCGGTGCGCTCTGCTTCTATCTCATCGACAAGTTCGTTCGCGACGGGCGGCTCGCCAACCTGCTCAAGATCCTGGTCGCGCTCATTTGCATATTGGCGATTCTGCAGCGGTTGCTGCCGGCACTCGGATTGAGCGGGCTGCTGTAGGCCCGCGCAATGCGGGCGGGAGTGGCGAGTAGCGAATAGGGAGCAGTAGCGGCCACTATTCGCTATTCGCCTCTATTTCGCGCCCGAATCCTTCGCCAGGATGGCGATGGCTTCCTGCACCGTGGTCATGAATTGCGAGGGGAAGATGATGGTCGAGTTCTTCTCGACCGAGATCTCCGCCATCGTCTGCAGGGTGCGCAGCTGCAGCGCCACGGGATGCTGCGAAATGATGTCGGCCGCCTGGCCGAGCTTCATCGCGGCCTGATATTCGCCTTCGGCGGCGACGATCTTGGCGCGCCGCTCGCGCTCGGCCTCGGCCTCCTTGGCCATGGCGCGCTGCATGTTGTCGGGCAGCGTGATGTCCTTGATCTCGACCGCCGTCACCTGCGTCCCCCAGGGCTCGGTGTGGTGATCGATGACGTCCTTGATCTGCTCGTTGATGCTGGCGGTATCCGACAGGAGCTGGTCGAGACTGAAACGGCCGACCACGTTGCGCACGGTGGTCTGGCTGATCTGGCTGATGGCGTTGTAGACGTTCTCGATCGCGATCACGGCCCGTTCCGGATCGGAGATGTGGTAATAGGCGACGGCCGCGATGTCGATCGAGACATTGTCCTTGGTGATGATCTTCTGCGAGGGGATCAGCATGGTGACGGTGCGCAACGACACGCGCACCATCTGCTGAAAGGGAACCAGCACGACGGTGAGCCCCGGCCCGCGCACGCCGCCGAATTTTCCGAGCAGAAACACCACGCCGCGCTCGTACTGCCGCAACACGCGCAGCGCCACGAAGGCGTAGAAGATGAGTGCGAAGACGATGATGACGATGAACATGCAGAAATTATCGCACGGATCGATTTGGCGGTCGAGACGCTTGGCGGCACTCCGCCGCGACGCGCGGCGCCTGGTCGGGGCGACCCGAGCTGCGCGGTAGCTAAAATCCAGCCTCGGGAAGCAGCTTGCCGATCCTGAGCGCGGCCAAACGCTCGGCATCGTCCGGGGCAAGGTTCACCTCCACGATCATCGCGTAGTCATATGTTTTTGGAAGCCGTTCCGGATCCGGAATTTGAATCCTGCAATGCTCGCTGAGGCCGGCTTCCGCCTCCTCCAGGGAAGAATAAAGGGGAGGCATCTCCCC
>DASZKX010000226.1:0-1751 GCA_035552735.1 Xanthobacteraceae bacterium | reverse complement strand
TTCCTTACGCGAAGCGCCCTTCGTTTCGCGTCGAGGAAATGGTCGATACTGATGTGAAAGCGAATCCCAAGCGTGCGCTGTGAATTCGCCCTGTTTTCCCTGCGGCGTTTTAGACGGTTGTTCGCAGCCGCGCAATCAACGGCCTTCAAAAAACTTGCTAATCCCTTGATCGCTCGATGATTCCCGGCTTGCCCGGGGATGCCGCCCAAGCCCCCAAGAAGCCCTTTTGGCGGCTCAGGGTTTGCCGGGCTGGACCGCCGAAATTATGACGAAAGCCTGCGCCAGCGGCCAGTCATCGGTAATCGAAAGGTCGATCCTCGCCTCATAACCCTCTGGCGTCAGGGCCTCGAGCCGGATCAGCGCCCCACCCGTCAATAGCATGGTTGGGCGGCCCCCCGGCAGGTTCACCACCCCCATGTCCCGCCACCAGACCCCGCGCCGGATGCCGGTGCCCAGCGCCTTGGAGCAGGCTTCCTTGGCGGCGAACCGCTTGGCATAGGTTGCCACCACCATTTTATGGTTTTTGGCGCGGCGCCCGGCCTTGGCGCGCTCGGCATCGGTGAAAATGCGGTCGAGAAACCGGTCGCCGTGACGCTCGATCACCGCGGCGACCCGGGTGATGTCGATCAGGTCGGAGCCGATCCCGATGATCATGGATTGGCCGCCCCTTTGCCTGCCCCGATCGCCTGGCGCCCGCGGTCCATCGCCGAGCGCATGGTGCGGACCGTCTCGCCGAGGCCGAAAAACAGCGCCTCCCCGATCATGTAATAGCCGATGTTCAGCTCGACGATCTCGCTGAGCCCTGCAATCTTCTCCGCGGTGGCATAATCGAGCCCGTGGCCGGCATGGACCTCGAGGCCGGCAGAGCGCGCCAGCCGGGCGCCCGCAACGATGCGCTGCCATTCGGCCTCGGCTTTGGCGGCATGGCCGTCGACTACCGCATCGCACCAGGCGCCGGTGTGGATTTCGATCACCGGCGCACGCAATTGCGCGGCCATCTCGATCTGGCGGGGGTCGGCCGCGATGAACAGCGATACCCGTATCCCGGCCTCGTTCAACTGCGCGATGAACGGTTTTAGCGCGTTGTGCTGGCCGACCACATCGAGGCCGCCTTCGGTGGTGAGTTCTTCCCGCCGTTCCGGCACCAGGCAGACCGCGTGCGGCTTGGTCGCCAGTGCCAGCCCGAGCATGTCGGCGGTCGCCGCCATCTCGAAATTCAGCGGCTTTGAGATCGCCGCCTTCAGCTTCGCCATGTCGTCGTCGCGGATGTGACGGCGGTCCTCGCGCAGATGCGCGGTGATGCCATCGGCGCCAGCCTCGATCGCGGTCAGCGCCGCGCGCACCGGATCGGGATTACGGCCGCCCCTCGCATTGCGCAGGGTGGCGACGTGGTCGACATTGACGCCAAGGCGCAGCGGAGGAACGGGCATGAGCGACTCGCGGAGCTAGGTAAGGCTTGAGCGGGATAGCACGATTGTCATGCGCGGGCTCGACCCGCGCATCCATCTTTCTGAAGAAGATGGATTGCCGGGCCTTCTAGCACGAAGACGCGCTCCGCGCTTTTGCCCGGCAATGACGGCACCGGCTAACCATTGACGCGTTCGACCCGCGCGACGACGGCCTTGGCGCGCAACTGGGCGATAATAGCGCTGAGATGCTTGAGGTCATAGACCTCGAGATCGATGGTGAGTTCGGTGAAATCGGGCGAGCGCCTGGACATGCTGATATTGTCGATATTGCCGTCATGCTCG
>DASZKX010000225.1:0-14680 GCA_035552735.1 Xanthobacteraceae bacterium | reverse complement strand
CTGAAGGACTGTCTGGTCGTTCACGCCGAGGTGATGTTCGTGCCGATGTACGAAGGCCAACCGCTCTTTTCCGAGCAAGAGCTCTTTTTGCGCAAGTTCGGCTTGCAGGTGCACAAGTTCTTCGAGATTCAGGGCCACGTGCTCAAGCCATTTGCCGTGCGCGGCGACGTGCATGCGCCGCTGAGCCAAGTGTTCTGGGCAGATGTGATCTTCATCAAGGATATCACACGCCTCGATCGTTTGCGGCCGGAGCAGTTGCTGAAGCTCGCCATCATTCTTCACGACGTGTACCGATCGGTCGATGTTGCGCATCTCGTGCTCGAGGCCTACGACCGAGCGTCGCACACGGCCATGGCGCCCGCATACAAGGACTCCCTGATCAAGGTCCCACGGGCGGCGTGAGTCGATCGACCCTTTTCGAATCCCGTGTCGAGGTGGGTGCCGGAAGGTGACGACCTCGCGGCCGGATTCGGAGCGTCGAGACCGGCCGGCGGGTTCGCAGGCCGCGGCTTACGCGGCGATCGTCACGATGTTCTTGGCGGCCTCGATCACCATGCCCTTCATTTGTCGCGCCGTCTCGGCCCAAGTCATTCCGAGCATCATGCGGGCGGCGCGCAGCCCGCGCTTGCGGGCGGCTTCGCGATCCGCGAAGATCTGCTCGAAGCGCTCTACCACTTCGTCCACTTGGCTCTCGCCCCAGCAGGCGACGTCACCGACGCTGTTCCAGCGGTTCTCGACCGCCGTTTGGTCGTCGAGCGGATAGCAGTTGTCGTCCTTGATGAGGTCGAGATGGCCGGTATTGCGCGACAAAACGACCGGAATTCCGCACGCCATGCATTCCATGGCGACCAGATTGGTGCCGCCTTCCGACCGGTTGGTGAACACGGCCGCGTCCATCTCGCGCAGGATGGGCGGCATCGAGACGTTGGGGACGTTGCCGAGATCGATGATCTGCTCGGGCGCGATATCGTTGGCACCGGCCCAGGCGGCGACGTCAAGCTTGCCTTCCTTGTCGAAGACGACCGGCGCCGCGATCGCGGTCTGGTCGAGGCTGCGGGCGAGGTGCGGCCATGGGCTGTGCCAGGCGGTGACTAGGGTCGCTTCCGGATGGCGTTTGGCGAAGATCTTGAACGCCGCCATCACGATGTCCTGGCCCTTGCGGATCTCGGCCTTGCCGCCGGAAAAGATGAGAAAGCGGTCGCGCATCACGCCGAGCTTGGGGGCCGGATGAAAGTGCGTCGGATCGATACCCTGCAGGATGGTTTGCAC
Organism: Xanthobacteraceae bacterium; assembly: GCA_035552735.1. GTDB lineage: Bacteria > Pseudomonadota > Alphaproteobacteria > Rhizobiales > Xanthobacteraceae > VAZQ01. The sequence continues at coordinate 13,411 of DASZKX010000225.1, read as the reverse complement.
GCGCTCGAAGCCGTAGGCGCGCAAGACCCGCTCATTCCAGGTCGAGCCGGTGATGATCAGCGAGAGCTGCTTGCCGCGCTTGACCGCCTCGGCGTCCAGCGCCTCCTCGAAGAAGACCACGCCGATCGTCGGTTGGCCCTCGAGCACGACATTGTGGGCCGCCGGTGAGCCGCAAAATCCGTTTCCGAGGGCGAGCAACAGCGGAGCATCGGCGGTGGCGGTGCCGTTGGCGTGGCGGGAAATCTGCGCCTGGAATTGCAGGGATCGGATCAGGAACGGCAGGATCGCCCGTTGCCGGAGCGGGTCGATCTCGATTTGTCCGGGATCGAGGGGTGCCACGCACACCGGCTCGATCGTGGGATCGCCGGCCCAATGCAGCGCCAGATTAAGGCCGTAAACCCCCCAACCGAAGAAGCTCGAGATCGACCACTGTATCATGACGGGCTGTGTCATCGCTGTCTCCAGGCTGAGAACGGGTTCAGGCCGTTTGCGCCAACGGTCCTGCAGTTTGATCCTCGGCAATCTCGGCCGGCGCCTCCGGCATCGCCTGCGGCGCCGCCGGTTGCAGCGGTCTTCCCAATCGTGCCAGCGCCGCCAGGTCGGCGATTTGTCGCGCCAGCAGCCGCTCGCGAAAATACTCGATCGTCCTTTCGAGACCTTCCACCAGCTGTATGTGCGGTTCCCAGCCCAGCACCTGCCGGGCGAGGCCAATGTCCGGCTGGCGTTGCTTGGGATCGTCCATCGGCAGCGGCTTGAAGACGACCGTTCCGCGCGAGCCGGTCAGCTGCAGGACCCCCACGGCGAGCTCGTGGATGGAGAATTCGCTCGGATTGCCGATGTTGATCGGCCCGGTGATGTCGTCGTCCGTCGCCATCATCCGCAGCATGGCTTCGATCAGATCGTCGACGTAGCAGAAGCTGCGCGTCTGCGCGCCATCCCCATAGATCGTGATGTCGTCGCCGAGTAGCGCCTGCACGATGAAGTTGGAGACGACCCGGCCGTCGTTGGGGTGCATGCGCGGGCCAAAGGTGTTGAAGATGCGCGCCACCTTGATGCGCACGCCATGCTGGCGCCAATAGTCGAAGAACAGCGTTTCGGCGCAGCGCTTTCCCTCGTCGTAGCACGACCGTATGCCGACCGGATTGACGCGTCCCCAATAGTGCTCGGGCTGCGGATGAATTTCCGGGTCGCCATAAACTTCGGATGTCGATGCCTGCAGGATCTTGGCGCCCGTGCGCTTGGCGAGGCCGAGCATGTTGATGGCGCCGTGGACGCTGGTCTTGGTGGTCTGCACCGGATCGTACTGGTAGTGGATGGGCGAGGCCGGACAGGCGAGGTTGTAAATTTGGTCGATCTCGACATAGAGCGGAAAAGTGACGTCGTGCCGCATCAGCTCGAAGCGGGGACGACCGACGAGGTGCGCGACGTTGTCCTTGCTGCCGGTGAAGAAATTGTCGACGCAAAGGACATCGTCACCATTTGCCAGCAGGCGTTCGCAAAGGTGCGAGCCCAAGAAGCCGGCGCCGCCGGTGACCAGGATTCGTTTCATCTGCGAATGCTCCTCTTCGGGCTCGCCGGAAGACGAAGCCGCGTGTCACCCGTGCGATGTGATGGCTGACGCATCATGAAAACCGAAATCTCACATCGTCCGGCTGAATGCGAGCGGTTGCGCCCGCTTCGGGTCGGGAGCGCTCGCTCGCCCGGAAGCGCCGTAGACTTGCGGGCAGGCCTTGCGGGCGAGATCGCCGGAGAGCCGCCGCATGATCCCTTCCGAAACCGCGTGGGCGGTCGCCAAGACGACCAGATTGGTCTTCAGCTCCGCTTGCAGCAGCTCGTGCCGGCGGGCCAGTGTGCCGATATCCTGCGGCACCAGACGTGAAAGAAGCTCGCTGTTGGCCTTCAGGAGCTCCACCGCCTTGAAGTAGCGGCCGGAAAGCTCGGTCTTCTCGAGACCCAGGCCGGTGGCCTGGCGCAACTGGCCGGCGCGGACCAGCTTGGTCTCCTGCGCGACCACGGTCTCGAGTCCGTCCATGACCACGGTAAGCTCGCCGATCGCGGTGCGGGCATCGTCCGCGGTCTCGATCGGATGCGGCGTTGCGGGATGTTCGGTTTGCGAGGCGGTGTGCATTGGCTGGCGTCCTATCGGGGTGGCGCGATTGCGTTTTGGTTGACGCTTCGTGTGCGCTTTCCGTCGAATTGCCGCGCTCCCATGCACGAAGGGTTAGAAACTCGTGAATCGGGCTGAAATTCGACGAAGGTTATGCAGTTGCTGGTTAACAACCGGTTCATATCCCGCCTGGCGCACCGAGCGCCGTCGGGTTCGCTCGCGCGGGCCGAGGTCCCGGCGTCAGTTGGCATGCGCTTCCTGCTGCGCCAGCAGGGTGTGATAGACCTTGTCGGCAATTCCGATGCCGCCGGCCTTGGCGAACGATTTGGCGTACTGCTCGCTCAGGAACGAGCGCCATACCCCGACGGCCGGTCCGCCGCCGAAGGGTCCGTCGCCTTTCACGCCCGCGAGCATTTGGCTGAACATGGAGTTGAGGAACTGCGCCTCGAAATTGACCGCGGCGGCATGCGCCCTGGTCTCGAGGTCGCTGGCGGGCTTGGCTGCGGGGACCGTGCCGGCATCGAGCGCGACGCTCCGGGCGAGCGAAACGGCGGCCGGGGCCGCGAGGGTGGGGGGGGCGAGGAGCGTGTGGGCGACCGTCATCACATCACCTCGATGTCGGCCTGGATGGCGCCGGCGGTCTTGATCGCCTGCAGAATGGCGATGAGATCGCGCGGACCGATGCCGAGCGAATTGAGCCCGTCGACCAGCTGCTGCAGCGATACGCCTTCCTTCACGACGGCGAGCCCCCTGCCGTCCTCGGTGACGCCGATGCGCGAGCGCGGCACCACCACGGTCTGGCCGCGCGCGAACGGCTGCGGCTGGCTGACCTGCGGGGTCTCCGAGATGGTGACGGTGAGATTGCCCTGCGCCACCGCCACCGTCGACACGCGCACGTCGCGCCCCATGACGATGATCCCGGAACGCTCGTCGATGACCACCTTGGCGGCGAGATCGGGATCGACCTGCAGCTGCTCGATCTCGGTCAAGAGCGCGACGACGTTGTTGGTGGGTTTCTGCGGCAGCGTGATCTGCACGGTCGAGGGGTCGAGCGGCTCGGCGATCGGAGCCCCGATATAGTCGTTGATGGCGGCGGCGATGCGCTTGGCGGTCGTGAAGTCGGCGTTGCGCAAGGCCAGGCGCACCTGGTTGAGCTTGTTGAGCGCGAATTCGATCTCGCGCTCGATGATGGCGCCGTTGGAGATCCGGCCCACGGTCGGAACGCCGCGCACGATCTTGGCGGCTTCGCCCTCGGCCTGGAAGCCGCTGATGGCGACCGAGCCCTGCGCGACCGCATAAACGTTGCCGTCGGCCCCCAGGAGCGGGGTGACCAGCAGGGTCCCGCCTTGCAAGCTCTTGGAATCGCCGAGCGCCGATACCGTCACGTCGATTCGGGTGCCCTGGGTGCCGAACGGGGGCAGGTTGCTGGTCACCATGACGGCCGCCACATTTCCGGTGCGGATGGTCGCGCCCCGGATGTTGACGCCGAGCCGCTCCAGCATGGCTTGGAGCGATTGCTTGGTGAACGGAATATTGTTCAGCGTATCGCCGGTGCCGTTGAGGCCGACGACCAGGCCGTAGCCGATCAGCTGATTCTGGCGAACGCCCTCGATATTGGCGAGATCCTTGATGCGCGACGTCGCGCCCGCAGGCGCTCCGGCACAAATCAAAGCGCAAAACAAGATTCCCGCCGCCGCGAGAGCGGTCGCAATCGTCCTCGTCATATTGCTCCCCAATGATGAGCTCGGACCTGATCCCCGTCTTTGCGAATCGCGTGCCATCCGGCTGCGCCGACAAGCCATTGAGATAATTGGTGGTTTTTGAGGCGCCCGGACGCCCGCCGAATCCGCCCCGGCCGTTCCTTGCCGATTGGGCAGATTTTGCCGGGCCGTTTACCGCTCGTTAACCATGGCGGTCCGATTGGTTATGTCGCCGGGAACCCCATCCTTACCCTCGCCCGCAAGCGGGGAGGGAGTAGAGGGGGGCTCGGATGAGGGGCCTCGCCGATGCGAATTCTAGCTTCGAACGGAACCGCGCTGGGGGCGGCCGCGCCGGCCGCGCGGCGCGCCGCGGGCTCCGGTTTCGCCGTTACCGAAGAAGCCGCGCCGCGCTCGACCAGCGCGGCCGGCGGGCCGCGATCGGTCGGCGGCATCGACGCCCTGATCGCGCTCCAGGGCGTCGAAGACCCGCTGGAGCGCCGCAAACGCGCCGTAAAGCGCGGCCGGGTCGCACTCGATGCGCTCGACGAGCTCAAGATGGCGCTGCTCGGGGGGACGCTGACAACGGGCATGTTGGCCAAGCTGCAAGCCGCCGCCGCCCATCTCAAGCTGGGCTCGGGCCAGGCAGATTTGGATGCCGTGCTGGCCGAGATCGAGCTGCGGGTCGAGGTCGAGATCGCCAAGATGGCGCCGCGCTAGCCCGCGATTCGGGGTCTGTGGGGGGCGCCGGAAGGGCCGCCCGGCAGCATTGATCCCGCACTGCGGCATGGATCCGCGGGCGGTGGCTCGGTCGTGCATTCGGTGATTGTCCGTAGGCAGCCGGCCCTATATAAGGTCGCCCGCGAGCAGGAGGGCTCGCCCAAGCACGGGGTCCCCATGCGTTCGGAGAAGAACAAGAACGGCGGCGTAGCGCTGTTGGACAAGAACAGCGCCGTAGCGCAGCTGGACAAGAACAAGAACTACCGACCTTCCGACAAAGAGCCATTCATGAACGAGCGCCAGCGCGAGTACTTTCGCGACAAGCTCCTGTGCTGGAAGGACGAGATCCTCAAGGAGGCGAAGGAGACGCTGCAGCATCTTCAGGATGAGAACCAAAATCATCCCGATCTTGCCGACCGCGCTTCTTCGGAAACCGACCGGGCGATCGAGTTGCGCGCCCGCGACCGGCAGCGCAAGCTGATCGCCAAGATCGACGCCGCCCTGCAGCGGCTCGAGGACGGCACTTACGGCTACTGCGAGGAGACCGGCGAACCGATCTCCCTCCGGCGGCTGGAAGCGCGACCCATCGCGACACTCTCGATCGAAGCGCAGGAGCGACACGAGCGGCGCGAGCGCGTGTATCGCGACGACTGAGGCGGCGGTCTTGGAGCGCCGCTCAAACCGGCAAGTGAGCGGCGCGAGCGCGTGTATCGCGACGACTGAGGCGGTTTTGGAGCGCCGCTCAAAACGACAAGTGAGCGGCGCGAGCGCGCGAATCGGGACGATTGTGGCGGCATTGGCCGGTTGGCTTCGCCGCCGCGCCGACAAGCTGGCGCCGGCCGCCTTCGTGTTGCTGGCGGCATGCTGCCTTCAGGCGACCGGACCGGCGCAAGCGCAGGACTGGCCGCAGCGGCCGGTCAGGGTCATTGTTCCGTTCGCGGCGGGTGGCAACATCGATGTCGTGGCACGCCTGACCTGCCAGCGCATGAGCGAGGCGTTCGGCCAGCAATTCGTGGTCGAGAACCGGGTCGGCGGCAACGGCACCATCGCGGCCGAAGCGGTCGCCCATGCGGTGCCTGACGGCTACACCCTGTTCTGGGCCGGGCCGGCGGTGGTGTCGATCTTCCCGGCGATCACCAAGGCGGCCTACGATCCGGTCAAGGACTTCACGCCGATCAGCGTGATCGGCGTCAATCCTCAAGTCCTGGTGGTGAACGCCAAGCTGCCGATCGCCGACGTCGCCGCCTTCATCGCCTACGTGAAGATGCAGCCGCAACGGCTTCCCTATGCGGGCGGCGGCGGGCCGGGCAGCCTGAGCAATCTCCTGATGGCGCTGTTCCTCAAGCGCGCCGGCCTCGAGATGACCAGCGTGAGCTACCGGGGTACAGCTCCGGCCATGACCGACTTGGTGGCCGGCCATATCCCGACCATGTTCGTGCCGCTCTCCGAAGCGCTGCCGCAGGCGCAGGCCGGCAACATCCGGATGCTCGCCGTGTCGAGCGCCAAGCGCGCCCGCCAAGCCCCGCAAGTGCCGACCATTTCCGAGTCCGGATTTCCCGGCTTTGCGGGCGAGAGCTGGAACGGCGTGCTGGCGCCCGCCGCCACGCCCGACCACATCGTCAACCGGATCGCGGCCGAGTTCGCGCGCGCCGCCAAGGAACCGAAATTCGCCGCGCGGCTCGACCAGGAAGGCGTCGAACCGCTCGGATCGAGCCCCGCCGAGACCGCGAAGTTCATCGCTGCCGACATGGCGCTCTGGGCCGACGCCGTGAAGATCGCCGGGGTCTCGCTGCAGTAGAGGGGGCGATCGCAGCCGTGCCGCAAAATATGTCTTGCGAGGGCCCGGATGGTGACCCGCTCGGTGGAGCAGAGGATATCGAAACCCGGGGTCGGGGTTCGGTACAAAACTGGGCACGCCAAACGTGGACGTCAATTGGGTAAGAAGGGCGGCGATTGACCGGAAACACTTTCATTGGCGGCGGGTGCAACGAATCGGCCTGACGCGGTCAAGTCGGACGGCGTCTCGATATAGACGTCGACCTGTTGGCCCACATAAATCGGCAGCTCGCCCTTGCTGACGCCGTAGACGACCTGCAAAACCCGTGTGTCGACGCGCTCGGTGCTCGTACCGCTCAGCTCCGTCTTCGGCACCACGTAGGGTTCGACGTAGGCGAAACTCAAATCGAAGGCGATCGCACTGTTGCCGCGAAGGAAGGCCTTGGCCGGCATGCCGGGTCTCAACCGCCACGCATCGTTCTCGTCGACATCGACGCGCACATGCAGGGTTCTGGTGTCGCCTAACAGTGCGAGCGGATTGGGCAGCGCACCGGTCTGCGCGTATTCGCCGGGCCGTATGTTCAGCTGTAGGACATCGCCATCGATCGGCGATTGAACCGTCAATCGGCCGATATTGGTCTTCGTCTCCTGGACTAGGGCATCGGCCGACTGGGCGTTGGCGCGGGCCGTGCCGAGCTTGGCCTCGTCAAGCTGCACGGCGAATCGGCGGTTGGCGAGATCCAGAAGGCTGATCGCATTCCCGGGCGACAAACCTTCTCCCCGCTTGAGTTGGTCGAGCGCCTGGGCGAGAGAGGCTTGCGCCTCGAGAATCTGCGCCTGAGCCGCCATCGCGGCTGCTTCTCTCACCACGAGTTGCGCTTCGAGATCCCGTCCGTCGATGCGAAACAGCGCCTGCCCTTCTCCTACGCGATCACCGACCTTGACGAAGACTTCCCTGACGACACCGCCGACCGGAGTGCTGATTGCGATGTTGCGGGTACTGGCTTCGAGCATGCCGGAACCAGCGATGTAGCTCGGATAGGGTGCGACCGTCGGCGGCGAAACCGGCTGGGCCACGCGCGGCGGGGCACTGCCTTTCAGGACAAAGCCGATCCCGCCGAGAATACCGAGCACGGCCAGCGCGACCAGCATGAAGGAGCGGCCGGGTAGTCCCAAGCGCTTTCTAAATGCCACGGTTCACCCTCCGCTTGCTCCCGGCCTTTCGATTCGGGCAATCCGGCCGTCGTCCATGTAGGCGATGCGATCCGCGAAACCGAGAATTCGTTGATCATGGGTGACGACGATGAGGGTCCGTCGGTCATCCGTGGCAAGGCCGCGCAGCAACTCGAGAATGCTCTGGCCGGTCGCATGGTCGAGCGCGCTGGTCGGCTCGTCGCAGACGATCAGCTTGGGATCGTGCACGAGCGCGCGCGCAATCGCGATCCGCTGCTGCTGGCCGCCCGAAAGTTGTGCTGGGAACGCGTCTGCACGATCCGCCAAACCCACCTGAGCGATGACCTCGCGCGCTCTCGCCTTCGCCGTCGCTCGCGGCATGTTGTTCAGCAGCAGCGGGATCATCGCGTTCTCGGCCACCGGCAATTGCGGAATCAGATTGAAGGCCTGGAAAACAAAGCCGACGGCACGGCAGCGGAACGCCGTCTTGGCATCCGGCTTGAGATCGCCAAGACGCTCGCCGAGGACGGTGCACTCCCCCTCGTCTTGATCGAGAATGCCGGCGATGATCGAGATCAACGTCGTCTTGCCACAGCCCGACGGCCCCATGAGCATCAGCAGCTCGCCCTGCTTCACCTCGAGCTCGACGCCGCGGAGTGCCGTCACCCGGGCCGCGCCCGCGCCGTAATGCTTGGTCAGGCCGCGGCAAAATACGCTCGTGTGCCGCTCGGCCCCGCCTGGCGCGCTCATGATCTGAACGCCGCGGCGGGCTCGAGCCGGATGATGCGGCGCAAGCCGATGACGGAAGCGAGGATGCACAGGGTCAGCACGGCCACGGCGACGACGACGAGAAGCTGCCAAGGAATCTGCGGCACGAAGCGTCCGCTGCGACCCATGAACCAGCTGAAAAAGGAGGCGGCGCCGATGCCGATGCCGTAGCCGATGGCGCCGACCGTGAGGGCCTGCACCATTATCATGCGCCGCAGGACGCGGTTCGTCGCGCCCATGGCCTTCATCACGCCAAAATAGCGCAAATTGTCGAGCGTGAAATTGTAGAAGATCTGACCGGCGATCAGCCCCCCGACAACGAAGGCGACCACCGTGGAGAGTCCGAAAACCGCGAAGGGCGGCTGGTTCCGGATGAAATATCGCGTCGTGAGGGTTTCGAATTCCGCCTGCGTGTGGGCAGCAAGACCGGTCCAACGTGAGATATTGCCGACCACCTTCGTCGGATCGAACCCCGGCTTCACTTTGACCAAGATGAAAGACAGCATCTTGCGCTGGCTCGGCGCGTAGGTCTTGGCGCGCGTATAGGTCGTGAAGATGGTCGGCTGGCCATTCTCGTTCTGGCCGCCGGCACTGATGCCGACGACCACGGCGCGTCGGTCATTCATCTCGAAGACATCGCCGATCGTCAGCGGGATCGGTGGTTGGCCGGCGATCAGGCTCGGGCGCGCCAGCAGCCCGTTGGCACCGTCGGCATTGACGATGACGCCATCGGGGCGAGCGAGATCGGCCAAGCGGCCCTTGACCATGTCGGGCGGACCGCCGATGAGCGTCGTATCGTCGAGGCCAATCAAAAAGGTGTTCTGAAAGGTTCCATCGCGGAGGCGGATGCCCGCGTTGCCGACATAAAGTGGCTCCGCCCAGCCGACGCCTGCGACGCCTTGCACCCGCCCCACCATCGTGTCGGAGAGCGGGATGATGTTGCGGCTGAACTGGACTTTTGGGTCCATGACCCAGAGATCAGCGAGCCCCACATCGGAGATGAAGGCGTTGACCTGGTTGAGAATTGCGAAGAACAGCGCCGGCTGTTGAGTCATGAAGAACGAGGTGAACGTCAGTCCCAGCACCAGGCCGAGATACTTGCCGCGGTCGCCGGTCAGCATTTTGAACGCAACGGTAAGCATCAGGTTCGCCACACCTGGGGCGGCGACGGCGCCGGCCGCTCGTGCTGCTTGCGCCGCCCGTAACGGGTCATTCGCGATGCGTTCACCCAGCGTGGCATGCCAAGGTAGTGGGGCGGGTCGGCCATGTGCTTCCACCTCGCGGGCGGTTGTCAAAATGGACTAGCCGTACGATAAAGGACACGAAGTTCAGAATTGCAATGGAGACGCCGGGCGGAATGTCAGGTACCGGACAATCTGCTCGATTTGACCGGGAAAAGTGATGGCGAAGGCAAAACATGCGATGGACCGCCGCATCGCCCGCACCCGGGCCTTGCTGCAACAGGCCCTGCATCCCCTGATCCTGAGAAAGGGCTACGAGGCGATCACCATCAAGGACATCTGCGACGCCGCCAATGTCGGTCGGTCGACTTTCTACGCCCACTATAAGAGCAAAGATGACTTGATGCGTAGCCACCTCGAGCCGCTGCGCAAGCTGCTCGTCGATCGGCAAAGGGATGCACTGGCGACGCCGGGAGACATCAAGAACCGAAGTTTAGCCTTCAGCACGGCCATGTTCGAGCATGCCCGCGACCATAGGAACCATTATCGGGCGCTGGTCGGCAGCCGGGGCGGCACCATCAGCCTCGGCGCCATTCGCCGGATATTGTCCGATCTGGTGCGCGGCGAGCTCGCCGCCACGGCACGCAAGAATTCCGCGAACGCAATCCCGCGCGAGCTTGTCGTTCAGTATGTCGTCGGCGCGTTCATGGCGGTGTTGACCTGGTGGCTGGACGGGGGAGCCAAATTGCCCCCGCAACGGATTGATGCGATATTCCGGCGCTTGGCGACCGAAGGCACCTGCCGTCTTTTTTCCGAAGAATGAGTTGCAGTTTGCTTTGGGAACCCGAGGGCGAAAGTGCTCCGGAGGACGCGTCGTTCTCAGTTTCATCTGCCGTGGCGCGCTCGCAAGACTCGATCCACCGCGTGTGGCGCGGTGGCGGTGCTTTGCGCTCCGCGCCCGGCGTTCAGCCCGGCTGCCCGGCCACCTTGTGCATGACGGCGTCCGCGTCGGCGGTCGCAGTGTCGCCGGTCCAGGCGACGTATTGGTCGGGGCGAACCAGCACCAGCCGCGCTTCATAGTCCTCGCGGCCAGCCGCGTAAGTGTCACGGATGACTTTCAGCGGAATTTGACGCGCCCGTGCCGCGGCCTCGAACGGCGCCACCGCGCTGTCCTGCGCCCCGAAAGCCAGCAGCGCAAATCCATCGCCCAATTCCTCGAAGACATCGCGGCCGGACGACAGCATGCGGGGTGCCAGATGATGGCCGGCGCGGGCGCGGACCCTATAATCGCCGCGCGCCCGGCTCACGCCGCCCGCCGGACCAAACAGCACCGGCGAGCCCTCATAGTTCGGCTCGTAATTGGTGATGATGGGGCCGCTGCCGGTCTTGAGCTCGGCCCATGTTTTGCTGAAGGCCGCGGGCTCGCGATCCGGATCATGACGATTGATGAGCTCGCCCTCCCAGGCCATGCGGGCGGCGATGAACTCGTCGCCGATCTGCTTGAACACCGGGCGGCGCTCGGCGTCATAGGAATCGAGCAGGTCCTCGCCGCCCCAACCCTTTAGACGGGCAGCCAGCTTCCAGCCCAGATCGGCGACGTCCTCGAGGCCATTGTTCAACCCAAACCCCCCATAGGGTGGATGCGAATGGGCGGCATCGCCCGCGATGAAAACCCGACCCGCGCGATATCGCTCCGCCACGGCCACGCGCAGATCCCAGAAGCCGACGTGATCGAAGGCGCAGGCGAACGCGAAGCCCGCGGCCTTGTGGAGCAGGCCCGCGAAGTCGAAATTCTCCCGGCTCGTGTCATTGGGCACGGGGGAGTGGAAGAACCAGCCTTCTTCCGGATCGATGCGGCCGAAGAATTGCCAATAGCCGCTCAGGTCCGGATGCAGGACCCGATAGGTCGACTGCATCGGGAAGCGTTTGTGCAGGCCTTCGCTGAGCTCGCGGGAGCGAAACACGGCGAGCATCATGACCTGCTCGAAATCGGCGCCTTCGCGCTTGATCCCGGCCTCTTCCCGAACCACGGAATGGCCGCCGTCGCAGCCGACCACATAGTCCCCTTCGAGCACCGCGCTGGCGCCATCGCCGGCCTCGTGCGCGACCGCGACCCGCACGCCCGCCTGATCCTGCTCGACCGATTGCGCCGCCCAGCCGAAATGGGCCTCGACCAGCGGCAGGCTCGCCATCTTCCGGCGCAGCACATTCTCGAGCAGATACTGCGGCATGCGGTCGTTTCTTTGAAAATAGAATTCATTGACGGTCTCGCGGCCCGTGAAGATGTGCCAATATTCGCTCGTGAGGCTCTTGTAGGCGGTCACGCCGCTCGCCGAGACTTCCGGCGGCAGCAGGCGCTGGGCGCGCAATTCATCGACGCAACCCCAGAAATAGCAACGCTCGAGCGTGCGTTGCGCCAGGTTCTGGCCTTTGGGGATCTTGTGCATCCCGACCCGGCGCTCCACCAGGGCGCAGGATATGCCGCGCAGCCCGAGATCGACCGCGAGCCCCACCCCGACCGGGCCACCGCCCACGATGATGACCTGACTTCGCTTTCTCAAGTTGGCTTCTCCCCAGTCGCGGCCCCCTCAACGCGTGGCCGTCGAAACTGCGCAGCGGACCGCGCATCCAGTCTTCAGCTAGACGGGTTTGCGGGTAAGCTCAACGCGGATGAGCCGAAATCGCCGCGGCCGCCTTCGAAAGCGGGTGATCGGATCACGGCACCGCGACGAGGGAGCTCTCGGTCCCGGGTCCCATGCGGGAGCGCTTTATCATGATCATGCAGACGGTCGGACAGTCATCACAGCAGGATCGCGCCTCGGCGGGCTTGGGATCCGCGCATCCGACCGGTGCCGTCTCCGGCTCGGTGCGCACCATCCTGAGACTCGAGGGACTCGCAGTCTGTGCCGCGGCCGCTGCCGCCTACGCCCAGGCCGGTGGTTCCTGGACCTGGTTTGCGCTCCTGTTTCTCGCCCCTGACCTCAGCTTTATCGGCTATCTGGCCGGGCCGAGGGTCGGAGCCGCGACCTACAATCTCGCGCATAGCCACGCCGGAGCGTTCGCGCTTGCCGGTGCCGGATGCGCGATCGGCGCGCCGCTCGTGTCGGCCGCGGGGCTCATTTGGATCGCGCACATCGGATTCGACCGCTGCTTGGGCTACGGCCTGAAATACCCGACCTCCTTCAACGACACCCACCTGGGCCGGATCGGGCGCCTGGCCGCGACCGCGAGCGGAACGCCGCCGCCCTCGACCGGATGAGGTTGATCAATGAAACCGGCGGTGGGCGGCGTGACCGCCTGGGCTTAACCATTCGTTTACCACGCTTGTTTACCGATCGTTAGGAAACGCCGCGCGGGCGCTTGGGGCGCCGCTCGCGCGCTTTGACAGTGAGCCGGCCGATGCCGCAGCCGCGATCGAGCTTGTCGCCCGCATTCCGGCGCGCCCGAAGGGTCCACGACCGCGGCGAGCTCGACCTGGCCGAACGGCTCTATGGCGACATCCTGCGGCGCGATCCGGCCCATTTCGACGCGCTCCATCTCCTGGCCATGCTCAACTATCAGCGCGGCCGGCACGCCGCCGCCGCGAAGCTCTTGCGCGCGGCCTTACGGATCGACGGCGCCCGCGCCGACGCGCAGTCGGATTTGGGGCTGGTGTGCCTGGCCATGGGCGGTTTCGAAGACGCTTTGGCGCGCTATGACGCCGCCCACGCCATCGTGCCGCACGATCCGGATGCGCTCAACGGGCGCGGCGTGGCGCTGCTGCGGCTGGGCCGCAGCTGCGAGGCGCTGGCGAGTTTCGAGCGCGCCCTCGCGCTCGCTCCCGACCATGTCGATGCGCTCGGCAATCGCGGCAATGCCTTGCTGGCGCTCAATCGTCCCGGCGAGGCGATCGCCAGCTATGATGCCGGATTGCGACTTGCCCCCAAGCATGTCCGGCTGCTCACCAATCAGGCGATCGCATTGCGCCGGCTCGATCGGCCGCATGAAGC
>DASZKX010000224.1:0-9346 GCA_035552735.1 Xanthobacteraceae bacterium | reverse complement strand
CGCGGCGAGCGCGACCGGCAGGCCGTAAAGGGCGGCGAGCGGAACCACCGCGAGCGCCGACCACACGAAGGCGAGCTTGCCGTAATGCCGCTGCCAGAAGCGTGGCAAGAGCAGCGGCGCGATCGCGATGGTCATGAGGATACCGATGAAGGGCAGGGCCCAGGGCCAGGTGAGGGCTGTGCCGTCGAGTGGTGCGGCGTGCGCGGTAGCGGGCGCCGCGAGTGAGGCACCAAAGACCAACAGCCTGACGGGGCTTCGCTGGAACATTGAAATTATCAGCGTAGGTCTGAGCGCCTTAGGCGCCAAACACCACAGAGTGTGTCGAGTGAATGACGAGTCCGGTTTAGCCAAGAAACCGCTCGTTGTTGTGCCAGCTAAGAGCCGTAGGGTCTGGCCTGAGATTGGGATTTTCAGGAACGGATACTAACTTTTCCTTGAGAGCGTAATAGTCGCGACCGTTTTCGAATTCTTCCTTTATGCGCTTGCTGACCTCAAATTGATAGTTGGGCGTAACCGTTACGTAGCCGGCGTCGAAAAGGCTGTGAATATCGCGCCTCAGCAAAAGACCATTGGACACGGCATGCATGCCGCCGTCCGAATACGGTCGGATGTGGGCCGCGTCCAAGGCAGGCAAGGTTCGCTCTCCTGTCACCGCGCAACGGCGATGATAGTTGTCCGTGACAAGAATGCGAAATGCGCCTTGCCCAAGGCGCGGATGAACCAGAACCGGTTCGCCGTAGCGACTCTGTTCCTCATCAAATTCACGGCGGCTCGTTCTATCCTGGATGGTGTCCCAAATATATTTTCCGTCAGCGTCGTCCGTCGAATACGTCTTGAATGTTACGATATTGGGTGACCAACTTGGCGGCAGGTCTATCCAGCGGTCCCGGTCAAAGAAAAATGGTTGAGTTAGTATTCGGCATCCAATTTGAAAATCACCTCGACTGTCTACCTCGCTGCGTCGGTATCGAGCGATTCGATCCCGCATCTCATGCAAACTGGACGCGCCATTCGCTTTTTCAAAAGCTTCCCACGCCAAAGAGCACGGCAGGACATTTGCGTACGCGAAGATGCCGCCGCCTACTATAAAGTTGTCGGGCGAGTGAAGCTTAAAGAGGAAGATCTCGCCGGGTGACAAGGCTCTGAACTGCGTGGCCGAAGGCGCCCAGAAATTCACCTCTGATGGATTGGACAACAATCGTAAATGATCAAACCATTCACGGTCCGTAACCGCGACAACGAGCCGAATGCCCATCTGATCTCAGCTTCGCCTGTTGCTAATGCGCCGCGTCCCAATTGTCCGCCGCGCGGGCGTCGACCGCGAGCGGCACCGAGAGGTCGAGCGCCGGCATCGGGGCGTGCTCCATGACCTTCTTGACCACCGGCAGAGTTTTCGCGACCTCGCTCTCGGGCAATTCGAACACCAGCTCGTCGTGCACCTGCAGCAGCATCTGGGCGCTGAGCTTCTCCTTCGCGAGCGCCGCGTCCATGCGCACCATGGCACGCCGGATGATGTCGGCCGCCGTGCCTTGCAGGCGCGCGTTGATGGCGGCGCGCTCGTTGAAGGCGCGGATCGAGGCGTTGGAGTTGACGATGTCGGGGTAGTGGCACTTGCGGCCGAACAAGGTCAGCACATAGCCGTTCCGTTTGCAGAACGCTTTTGTCTCTTCCATGTAGTCGCGGATGCCGGGGAAGCGCTCGAAGTATTTCTTGATATAGGCGCCGGCCTCCTCGCGGGCGATGCCGAGCTGGTTGGCGAGCCCGAAGGCCGAGATGCCGTAGATGATGCCGAAGTTGATCGCCTTGGCGCGCCGGCGCACCTCGGCCGGCATGTCCTTGACCGGCACCCCGAACATCTCGGACGCCGTCATGGCATGGATGTCGAGGCCCTCGCGGAACGCCTTCTTCAGCGGCTCGATATCCGCTATGGCGGCAAGCAGACGCAGCTCGATCTGCGAATAATCGGCCGAGGCGAGCTTGTAGCCGGGCGCCGCCACGAAGGCGCGCCGGATCTTGCGGCCCTCCTCGGTGCGGATCGGGATGTTCTGCAGGTTGGGCTCGGAGGAGGAGAGCCGGCCGGTGGTGGTGGCGGCGAGCGCGTAGGAGGTGTGCAGCCGGTGGGTCTGCGGATTGACGTAGCCGGGCAGCGCATCCGTATAGGTCGAGCGCAGCTTGGCGACCTGCCGCCAGTCGAGGAGCTTCTGCGGCAGCTCGTGGCCTTGCTCGGCCAGCTCTTCCAGCGCGCGGGCGCCGGTCGACCATTGCCCGGTCTTGGTGCGGGTGCCGCCGGACAGGCCGAGCTTGCCGAACAAAATGTCGCCGATCTGCTTGGGGCTGCCGGGATTGACCGGCTCGCCGGCGAGCGTGCGGATCTCCTCCTCGAGCCCCATGGCGCGCTGCGCGAACTCGCCCGAGAGGCCCGAGAGCACTTGCCGGTCGATCGAGATGCCGCGCCGCTCCATGCGGGCGAGCACCGGGACCAGCGGCCGCTCCAGGGTCTCGTAGACGGTGTTCATGTGCTCGGCGGTCAGCCGCGGCTTGAGCAGTTGCCACAGCCGCAGCGTCACGTCGGCGTCCTCGGCGGCGTATTCGGCGGCCCTTTCGATGGTGACGTTATCGAACTCGAGCTTGGATTTTCCCGAGCCCACGACCTCGTTGTAGTCGATGGTCTTGTGGCCGAAATAGCGCTGTGCCAGAGGATCGAGGCCGTGATCGGAACGGCCGGCATCGAGCACATAGGACATCAGCATGGTGTCGTCCTGCGGCGCCATCTCGATGCCGCGCTGCGCGAACACCAGCCAATCGAACTTCAGGTTCTGCCCGACCTTGAGGATGCTGGCATCCTCGAGCAGCGGCTTCATGGCGGCAAGCGCCAAGCCCTCCGGAATTTGGTCGGATGCGAGATCGCCCGCGAACAGGCCGTCGGCCCCGCTGTGCCCGTTCTGCCGATGCGCCAGCGGCACATAACAGGCCTCGTCGGGCGAAAGCGCCAGCGAGAAGCCGCACAGCGTCGCCTGCATCGGGTCGAGGCTGGTGGTCTCGGTATCGACCGCGACCATGCCGAGATCGCGCGCGCGCCCGATCCAGGCGTTGAGCTGATCGAGCGTGCGCACGATCTGGTAATGCGAGCGGTCGATCTTGCGGTGTCGCGCCGCCTCGGCGCGCGCCGCGGCGAGCGCCTGCGGACTGATATCGCCGGCAGCGGCGGCGGGCTGCTCCCCGCCTGGCGACGGGGCCGCCCCTTTGGGGGCGGCCTTCCCATTCGCCGGGGCGGTTTGCGGGGCGGGCGCCGGTCGCGGCGGGTGGGCGCCCGCCACCTTGAGCCGCTCGTCGGGCTCGATCTCGGCTGCCTCCACGCCGGAGAATTCGGTCACCCGCCGCGTCAAGGTCGAGAATTCCATGGCCTTGAGGAAGGCGATCAGGCGCCGGTAATCCGGATCGTGCACGGCGAGATCGGCGAGCGGCACGTCGAGCGCGACGTGGTCATCGAGGGTGACGAGCTTCTTGGACAGGCGCGCGACTTCCTCGCCAGCAATGACCTTTTGAATTGTCCCGCCCATAACTCGTGAAATCTTTCTCGCGCGAATGAGCAACTGACAAAAGCGATTGCCCGAACGCGCGAGTCTTTCGACCGTCTCTGCGTCGGCCGTCAGATTTCCTTTCTTGTCCGTCTGCAGGTCGTTGACGCCGAAGCGAGACGCAAGGAGGCGCCCGATTTGCGCTCCCGATCCCAACTTGACCGGCTCCTTGGCCAATCCATCCAGTTCGGTCTGCAGCTGCGAGAGGGCATCACTGAGCCGCATCTCCAGAATTTGGGGCTCTTTCTTCGATTTGAAGATCAGTTCGAGAGGTCCCAATTCATTGAGCAAGGTTGATGCAGCCATTGGGCCGACGCCCGATACCCCCGGCACGTTGTCGGTGGAGTCGCCAATGAGCGCTTGCAGGTCGATCATTTTGTCCGGCAATACCCCGAACTTGTCGACTACCCCCTCAACACCAATTCTGACGTCCTTCATGGTGTCATACATCGTGACGCAATCGTTCACGAGCTGCATCAGGTCCTTGTCGGACGACACGATGGTGGCGCTGGCGCCAGCCTCGCAGGCCTCCCGCACATAGGTGGCGATCAGGTCGTCGGCCTCGAAGCCGCCCTGCTCGATCGAGGGCAGGTCGAAGGCCAGCACGGCCTCGCGCACCAGCGGGAACTGCGGGATGAGATCGTCGGGCGCGTCGGGCCGGTGCGCCTTATAGTCTGGATACATCTCGGTGCGGAAGGTCCTCTCGGACTTGTCGAACACCACCGCCAGATGGGTCGGCCGCTCCTCCGGCTTCATGTCGCGCAACAGCTTCCACAGCATGTTGCAGAAGCCGAGCACGGCATTGACCTGCAGCCCGTCCGATTTGCGGGTGAGCGGTGGCAGGGCGTGATAAGCGCGGAAGATGTAGGACGAGCCGTCCACCAGAAAGACGTGATCGCCCTTTTTCGGCTTGCGAGGCTTCAGGGATGTGGGCATGCGCCGAATGTGGGCTGTCGGCGGGCCCTTGGCAACGCCCGGCGGCTATCGGCCAACAGCTATTCGGCGGGCTGTAGCGACAAAGCGGGCTTGGGCGCGGGCTCGGGCGCGGTCTTGGCGTTCTTGGGCGCGATCCAGAACCGGTCGGGCCGCTCGAACATGAAGCGCAAGAAGGTGTGGCGCACCGCCCAGAACAGGGCGAGCGCGCCGATCACTCCGGTCACGGTGACCACCAGCGAGACCACCCCGATGTCGGCGATCCACCCGGTCTTGAGGATAACGGTGCGCGACAGCGCCATCGGCAGGAAGAAGGCGAGATAGATGACGATCGAGTTGCGTCCGCAATAGCGCAGCGGCCGGAACAGGTCGCTCCTGGCCATCAGGGCCGACACCGTCACCACCGCCATGGCGCCGATGAGCCCGAGGCCGAGCGAGACCAGTGGCAGCTCGGACAGCCCGTTGAAGACCAGGGCTCCGTTGATCACCCCCCAGACCGCGAGGCCCGCGACGGCGGTCTCCGGTTGCGCCTGCGCGGTCGCCGCCAGGGTGAAGACATGCCGGGCGAACAGATAGCCGGTGTAGAAGAACACGAAACGGGCGGCGAATTCATCGATGACGGTCGAGCCGGTCTGGATCTGCGCGCTTTCGAGCGCGGCGGCCGCCAGCCATACCAGCGCGGGCGGGATCGCGAGGCCGCGGGCGAGCTTGGTGACCACGAAGAAAATTGGCAGGAGATAGATGAACCAGAGCGTGCCGAACGGCTCCCAGAACGATTCGATGTAGAGCCAGGCGGTGCCGGCGACGCCGTGCTCCTGCGCGAACAGGGGCGCCTTGAAGGCGAACTGCAGTGCCGTCCAGATGAGATAGAAATAGACAAAATGCACGACCTTGCGGTCCAGATAAGTGCGCCAACCGCGATCGATGACCTGCGCCAGGAACAGGCCGGAGATCAGGAAGAAATCCGGCATGCGGAACGGCTTGGCGAAGGCCACCACGATGTGCATGAAGCCCTCGTGCCCGGCTGCCTGCTCGACCCCGAGCGTCGAATGCATCATCACCACGAAGACGATGCAGAACCCCTTGGCATAGTCGACCCAGTCGACCCGGCCGGCGGCGGTGCCGCTGCGGGGGGCGGGCACGACGGAGGATACGCGACTGGTCATTTCAGGCTCATGGCTCTTGGGGAGGCTTTGGGATCCGCTTGCGGCCGTCCCATTTCGATTTGGATTCGTCTCATATACGGACGAACGAGTTGCATTCGCCTTTACCCATACAAGTAAAGTGCCAGGGCTGGGATTAGGACCGGGTTAACCGTGTTTGAGGCGCACCGGAGTCGAGACAGGCCAAAAACAGCAGATGATTGCCTCGCGGAATGGGTGGAGCTCATTAGGGCGTAAATGCCCTTATGTGTTCTATCGATCCTACGAGGATTTCGCCCCGTCATTGAAATACAATAAATCAACAAATAACCGCGGTTATTATCGACGGCCGCAGGCACATGCTGGCGCAGCTCGCCAGTTTCAATTTTACGAGTGCACTGATTTGCGCATTTGCGTCAAGCAGGTTCGCCGCATCGACGTCTGGAAGGGCGGTCCGGCAACGCATAAAGTCGCTGGGCAAACAGGGCTCACCATCGGGGGAACATCATGGCGCCAACGGAAAGCTGGGTCGACATCGGAAACGCCGAGGAGCTGGCGCGCACGCCGCTGCAGAGCGGCAAGGCCGGCACCATCCCGATCGCGATCTCATTCCGGGACGGGGAGTTCGGCGTGGTCTCGAATGCCTGCAACCATGCGGGCGGGCCGCTGGGCGATGGCCGGCTCCACAACGACTACATCGCGTGCCCGTGGCATGGCTGGAAGTTTCATCGCCGCACCGGCGTCGGCGAGCCCGGATTCGAGCAAGATTGCGTCCCGGCCTTTCCGGTGAAGGTCGAGATCGGACGCGTGCTGGTCGATGTGGCGTCGCCGTCGCGGCGCATGAAGGCGCCGCATGCGCCGCATCCGCTCGCCCGCAAGGTCGAGCGGGCAGCGGGGCCGCTGCGTCTCGCCGGCATCTCGACCACCGTGATGGATGCGGGCAATCCGCGCTTCTCGGGCTCCGATCATCTGCTCGGCCTCGCCGTCGCGGAGGCCGGGAAGCTGGGCGCGGAAACCCGGCTCATTCGTCTCAACGATCTCAAGTTCCGCGCCTGCGAGGGCTACTATTCGAAGGCCGCGCAGGCCTGCACCTGGCCGTGCTCGATCACCCAGATGGATGCCGGCGACGAGCTCGACCGCGTCTACGAGGTGTTGGTGCACTGGGCCGACGCCGTCATCGTGGCGACCCCTATCCGCTGGGGCACCGCCTCGTCGCTCTATTTCAAGATGGCCGAGCGGTTGAACTGCGTACAGAACCAGATCACGATCCACAACCGCATGCTCATCCGCAACAAGGTCGCGGGCTTCATCATCGTGGGCGGCCAGGACAACGTCCAGATGGTCGCCGGCCAGATGCTCGGCTTCTTCGCCGAGCTCGGCTTCATCTTCCCGCAGTTCCCCTTCGTGGCGCATTCGCGCGGCTGGTCGCACGAGGACATGGAGAACAATGTCGCGATCGTGCGCAGCTCGCAGGAGCTCGCCGACGGCGCCCACATGCTGGCGAAGCGCATGCTCGACCTGTCCGGGCAGCTGATCGCGCGCGACGAAGCGCCGGCCCATATCGAGCGCGGCGGCCGCAAGGCCCATCCGGTCTAAGCGGCGCCTCCGCGCGCGTTGCGTCTCTGAGGGTGATTCAGTCGCGATCCGGCGCGCCGAGCGGGAACAGCGAACGATAGGGGCGGGCCTCATCCACCGCTCGGGCGAAGGAGGGTCGCTCAAGCAGCCGCCGCCGGTAGGCGTGGACATTTTCGAACGCCGGACCGATCGGATGCGTCCAGTCCGCGTAGAACAGGGCGGGAGCGGCGGCGCAGTCGGCCAAGCTGAAAGTCTCGCCCGCCGCCCATTGGCGCCCTGCCATCGTTTTGTCGAGCCACGCATAGGCGGTATCGAGCATGGCGCGCGCTTCGGCGACGCCCAGCGGGTCACGATCGGCCGCGGCCCGGATGCTGTCGAACACGATCCTGCCCTGCGGTGTCATGATGTAGTTGTCGAAAAATCGATCCATCAGCCGGACATCGAGCGCAGCGCGTGCGTCGCCGGGAATGAGCGGCACCGGCCCCGGATGGCGCAGCCCGAGATGCTCGATGATGATGCTCGCCTCCATCACGGCGCGGCCGTCGTCCACCAGCACGGGAAAACGCCTGAGCGGCCACAGCGCCGCAAGCTCGGCCATTGCGGAGGGATCGCCCGGCCCAAGCAGTCGAGGCTCGAAAGGCGTCGCGTTCTCGTAGAGCGCAATCAGCACCTTCTGGCAGTAGGCAGAGAAGGGATGCGAGTAGAGCTGGATCGTCATCTTGGCGGTCTCCTATGACTGCTTTTAATATGCAAGCGGTTGCGTTTTAGACTTAATGATCCTATTTTGCAAGCAGATTCTTTCTCGGCAGCGGAATGGAGGCCGATTCCCGTGGACGCCGCACATCGTTCGGGCTGCCCGATCAATCTCACGCTGGAGGTGCTGGGCGACCGTTGGAGCCTGATCGTCATTCGCGACATCATGTTCGGCAATCGCCGCCACTATCGCGAATTGCTCAATCAATCCGAGGAGGGCATTGCTTCGAACATCTTGGCCGACCGTCTGAAGCGGCTGGTGAAGGCCGGGCTGCTCACCCGGCGGGATGATCCGACCCACCGGCAGAAGGCGATCTACAGCCTGACCGAGCCCTCGATCGAGCTGGTGCCGCTGCTCGCCCATATGGGGGCGTGGGGCCGCCGCCACACGCCGGCCTCGGAAGAGCTCTCCATCCGCGCACAATTGCTGGAGGAAGGTGGCCCGTCGATGTGGGATGCATTCATGGCGGAGCTGCGCACGCTTCATCTCGACGCGCCCGCCGCCGGCCCCTCGGTTCTGGCCGACCTGCAAGCCGCATACGAGGAGGTCGTCGCCCGTAAACGGGCATCGAAGCGCAAAAAATAATAGGTCCGAGCTGACTCTTGGGCGCGATCAGCTGATGGCGGCCGGCCCGGGCTCGATCTTGGCGCAGCGCAGCAGGCCGGTGAGCTCCTTCACGGCTTGCGTCAGATACATGACCTCGGTCTCGCGCAGCTCATCGACCTTCTGGTGCAGGAGCTCGATCTCGAGCTCGGCCTTGATGTTGATCTGGTGATCGTGCTCGGCGGCCTGGCGATCGATGTCCTGCTGGCGGTTCTGGCTCATCATGATGAATGGCGCCGCATAGGCGGCCTGGAACGAGAGCGCCAGGTTCAGCAGGATGAACGGATAGGGGTCCCACTGCTCCACGAAGGCGGTGACGTTGAGGACGATCCAGGCCAGGAGAATGACAGACTGGATGATGATGAATTTCCAGGAGCCCATCGTTGCCGCCACGATGTCGGCGATCCGCTGGCCGGTGGTGAGCTCCATCGCGGGCATCTGGGATCCGTCCTGGCCTTGCGTCTGCCGCAGGTCACGCCGCAATGAACGAAGCTTGGTGAGCAAACGCTCCTCGGTCTCGTGAAGCTCGTGCCGCAGGGTTGCAAGGTTTTCCATCGGTTCTCGATCCTTCGTGTGCGCCGCTTCTTCCAGGAGGGAAGGCGATACGGCTGCCCGGGAATTCGTAAATCTGTCACGAACTGATTGTTGACGCCGTTGCTGGTCCGGCGCGGCTTACCCGGAATTTGCCACGCCGGGCGGCAAACTCAAGCGGAGTCCGGTCCAACTCGAGGCGGTCGCGCCGATTATGGTGGAAAGCGGTG
>DASZKX010000223.1:0-20927 GCA_035552735.1 Xanthobacteraceae bacterium | reverse complement strand
GACCGCGAGATTGACGATCACCTGCTCGAACTGGGCGATGTCGACCTTGACGGGCCACAGATCGCGGCCATGCACGACGCTGAGCGAGACGTTCTCGCCGATCAGGCGGCGCAGCAGCATGGTGAGATCGGACAAGGCCTCTCCCAGGCTGAGCACCTGCGGCCGCAGGGTCTGCTTCCGCGAGAAGGCCAGCAGATGGCGCACCAGGCCGGCCGCACGGTTGGCGTTCTGGCGGATCTGCATGATGTCCTGGAAAGACGGGTCGGTCGGCTTGTGGGCATTCACCAGGAAATCGGTCGCCATCATGATGGCGCCGAGCACGTTGTTGAAATCGTGCGCGATGCCGCCGGCGAGCTTGCCGACCAGCTCCATCTTCTGGGATTGGGTGAACTGGCTCTCCAGCGTACGCTGCTCGGTGGTCTCGATGCCGTAGACGATAGCGGCCTCGTGGTCACCCACCTCGTCCTCGACCGCGGTGACATAGAATCGGGCAAAGCGCTCGCCCGGACCGGCGAGCGCGGCATCGACGGGGGCGATCTCGCCTTGCTTGTCGGCGGCGCTGCGGATGGCGGCTTCGAGCGCCGGGCGATCCCGCTCGGCGACCACGGCCAGAATCGAGCCCCCGTCGGGACCATCGGTCTTGAGCACCGGCCGAAACAGCCGCGCGAACAGCACGTTCGAGCGGATGATCCGGCCCGGCTTGTCGACCGTCGCGATCGCCATCGGGGTATTGTGGAAGAAGCGCATGAAGCGCACTTCCGCCAGCCGCTGCGGGTCGGAACCGTGGTCGCGCGCCCGATTGAGCACCAGCGTGCGCGAGGAGCCGGGCGCGCCGTCGGCCCCGAAGGCCACCTTGTGGAACAGCCGCACCGGCAGCGTGCGGCCGCCGCGGGTCTTGAGGTCGATGTCGAAGATCTCGGTCTTGACCTCGCCGGGCGCGGCGCTCAGCGTCGTGAGCAGCGCCGCCCCCTGCCCGGCCACCAATTGATCGAGCTTCAATCCGCCGGCGCCGAACTGCGCCAAGTCGTAATCGAGCCACTCGGCCAGCGTGGCATTGAGGTAGCCGATCTCGCCATTGGCATCGACCGAGAAGAAGCCGGCCGGCGCATGGTCGAGATAGTCAATGGCGTTCTGCAGCTCCTGAAAGACGTTTTCCTGGCGCTCGAGCTCGCGCGTCACATCGGCG
The DNA here is from genome assembly GCA_035552735.1 of Xanthobacteraceae bacterium. Lineage (GTDB taxonomy): Bacteria > Pseudomonadota > Alphaproteobacteria > Rhizobiales > Xanthobacteraceae > VAZQ01. The sequence continues at coordinate 19,741 of DASZKX010000223.1, read as the reverse complement.
ATCGACCAGACCGTCAGGCCCGCGGGGTGGCGGCCCTCGCCCAGCGGCCGCACCCGCATGCGCAGCCATCGCCCGGGCTCGCCCTTGCGGCCGCCGACCCGCGCCTCCTCCTGCAGGCGGCGGCCTTCGCGCGCGGCCCGCAGCAGCCGATAAACCGCTTCCGACACGCCCGGATCGCCGACGAAAACCCGCTCGATCGGGCGCGTGTCATCGGAGCCGGACGTCTCGGTGAGCTCGAGATAGGCGGCATTGGCATAGACCACCCGTCCGCCCGCGTCGGTCACCAACAGGCCGTCGTGGGCGCTGTCGACGACGGATTTGATGATGGGGCTGGCGGCTTGCGTGCCGCTCATGCGCAGGATACCGGCGGCCAGCGCCAGCAGGAGAAATACGCCCGCCATTGCCAGGAGAGCCAGCAGCGCGAGCAGGTAGGGCTCGGCATTGGCGCGGCCGACCAGGATCAGCCCGGCGCCGGCGCCGGCGAGCACGACCGCGACGAACAGCACCAGTCCGATGCTGCCGCCGTGGCGGCCGCCGCGGGTACGGTCGACCGCCAAGCGGGCGACCCCCAGGCGCGGGACCGTCAGGCGGGCGATGTCGGCGGTGCGATCCAATTGCGCCATGACGGGGTTGCGACCTGCCTCTTTCGCGGGGTTCGGGCTCGCGGTCCGACGCTGGAAGATCAGCGCGTTCAATCACTTGTACGGTGCCGCCCACGCAACAAACAGAATCGAGCGCCCTGACACAACACCAGCGGCAGATTCGACGCAAGGGCTCAGAATTTCGTTCGGCATCGGAGCCGAAGCCGGCGCCTCTAGCGCTTGGCGCCGAACGTACGATTGAGCCGCATGATGTAGCCGATGACCTCGGCCACCGCCTTGTAGTGCTCGGGCTGGACCTCCTGGTCGATCTCGACCGTGGCATGGACGGCGCGCGCGAGCGGCGGATTTTCCACGACCGGAATGCCGTGCTCGATCGCCACCTCACGGATTTTCCGCGCAATGAGGTCGACGCCCTTGGCGACGCAGATGGGCGCGTTCATGCCGCGCTCGTAGCGTAGCGCGACCGCATAGTGCGTCGGGTTGGTGATGACGACCGAGGCCGTCGGCACCGCCGCCATCATGCGCTTGCGCATGCGGTTTTGGCGGATCTGCCTGATCTTGCCTTTGACGGCGGGGTCACCGTCGGTCTGCTTGAATTCCTCCTTGAGCTCGGCCACCGACATCTTCTGGCGCTCGAACCATTGCCGGTATTGGAAAAAATAATCCATTGCGGCGACCACCGCGAGCATCGCCACCACGGTTCCGAGCATCTTGATCGCCAGCACATGGGTGATCGCCAGAATGGCGGCCGGATCAACGGTCACCAGACCTTCGAGCCGGGAGCGCTCCGGCCACAACAGCGCGCCGATGACGGCGCCGAACACGCCGAGCTTGACGAGCCCCTTGGCGAAATTCGCCAGGGTCTGTTTCGAGGCCAGCCGGCCCAGGCCGGCGGCCGGTGAAATCTTCGAGAGCTTGGGGGTGAGCGCCTGCGCCGACCAGACCGGCCGATGCTGAATTACACTGCCGACGAGCGCCGCCAGCGCGAGCATTGACAGCGGCAGCGCGGTCGCGGCGATCACCTCGCGGCCGAGCTTGGCGACCACCCCGATGAAGCCCGGGCCGTCCACCCGGATGGCGTAGGAATTCGCGATCAGGCCGCGCAGCGTGGTCAGGACGCCGCTGCTCGCCGTGCCCGAGAACGCCAGGAGAATGAGCGTCGCACCCGCCATCACGAACCAGGTGCTGACCTCCTGGCTCTTGACCACGTCACCGCGGTCATGGGCCTCCTGCAGCCGCTTTTGACTTGGGTCTAATGATTTTTCGGTATCGTCTTCGGCCATCTTATCTCAACAGACTGCGTTCCTGAAAAATCCCCTCGTCGACTTGTCGCCTTTTCCAACGGAAGACCGCTAGCTCGGAGCCAGCTTGGTGAGCACGTTCTCCACCTCCGCCAGAAACACGGTCATCATCGCGCCCAGCACCAGCAGAAGGATGAGGAGGCCGAGCAGGATCGAGAGCGGGAGGCCGACGAAGAACACCTGCATCTGCGGCATCAGCCGCGACAGTACGCCGAGCCCGAGATTGAACAGGAGCCCGAACACCAGGAACGGTGCCGAGAGCTGGATGCCGATGCGGAAGGCCGTCGCCACCGTGCGGGTGGTGAGCGCCGCGACGTCGCCGAGGAGCGGAATCTCCCCCGGCGCGAACAGCTTGTAGCTGTCGTTGAGCGCCGCGATCACGAGATGATGGAGATCGGTGGCGAAGATGAGCGTCACCCCGAGCATGGCGAGGAAGTTGCCCACGATCACGCTCTGTTGGCCGAGCGTCGGATCGACCGCGGTGACGAACCCGAGACCTATTTGCTGGGCGATGACGGCGCCGGCGACCTGCAGCGAAGACATGATCAGCCGCACCGACAATCCCAGCACCGCACCGATGAACATCTCCTCCCCGAGCATCCCGATGAGCGGGCCGAACGACCTGAGGTCGAGCTGATAGGCGTTCTGATGCAGCGGCACCAGCACCGCGGCGAGCAACAGCCCCGCGGTTAGGCGCATGCGCACCGGCACGTTGAGCTCGCCCAGGCCGGGCAACAGCATCAGCATGGTGCCGATGCGGGCGAACACCAGCATGTAGGTGGCGGCGAGCGCCGGAAGAAAGGAGACGTCGATTCGCATTGCCGGGCTTCCGGACGAGCGGTTTCACATCCACCGGAAACAAACCGTTCCGCCGCGATCATTCCGCCGCGATGCGCGCCGCGATCCTGAGCATATGGCTTTGCAGCAAGTCGGCCATGAACGGCAACGCGATCAGCATGGCGGCGAAGATCGCGAGAATCTTCGGCACGAAAACCAGGGTCATTTCCTGGATCTGCGTGAGCGCCTGCAGCAGCGAGATGACGACGCCGACCACAAGGCCGATCAGCATCAGCGGGCTCGCCACCAGGACGAGCGTCACCAGCGCGTCGCGCGCCACATCGAGAACCTCCGGGCCGGTCATGAGATCATCCTTTTTAGGTTCTTGCGTTGTCGCATTTTCGGACGGGAAACCGGAATCCACTCCCGCCGGAGTTATCATCGGGCCGGCCTTCGGCCGGACCCGTTGGCGGGGGCGGGCATGTTCCTGCAAATGCTCCGGCGAAGACCATCAGATTGGCATCGACATGATGGCCTGATAGGCCTCGATGACCTTGTTGCGGACCGCCACCATGGTTTCGACCGCGACCTCGGTCTCGGAAACCGCCGTGACCACGTCGACCATGTCGGACTTGCCCGCGACCATCGCCTGGGTCTGGGCGTCGGACTTGTGGCCGGCCTCGGTGACTGAATTGAGCGCGTCCTTGAGCATGGCGCCGAACGAGGGTCCGCTCGCGGCCTCGCCGGCGGCGCCCGCGGCCTTGCCGAGACCGGCGGAGGGATCGGCGAGGCGCGCGATATTGGCGTAGGCACCGGCGGCGACGGACGGGATGGTCATGGTGCGATTCCTTTGGCGCGGTCGCTTCGATCAGGACTTGAGGATGTCGAGCGTGCGCTGGATCATGGCGCGGGTCGCGTTGATGACGTTGAGGTTGGCGGAGTAGGATCGCTGGGCATCGCGCAGATCGGTCATCTCGATCAGCGGATTGACGTTGGGATATTTCACGTTGCCGTTGGCGTCGGCCGCCGGGTGGCCGGGCTCGTTCTTGACCAGGAAGTCGGAAGGATCGGCCTTCACCGCGCCGAGCTTCACGACGCGGGCGCCCAGCGCGTTGTCCATCTCGGACTGGAAGGTGGCGATCTGGCGCCGGTACGGGTCGGCGCCGGCCTGGGTCGGCGTCGAATCGGCATTGGCGATGTTCTCGGAGATGACCTGCATGCGCCCGGATTGGGCGCGCAGACCGGAGGCCGCGATCGCGATCGATTTCATCAAATCCATGGTTCTTCCCACCCTCTTCTGCCGTGCGGCATCACTTGCCGATCGCCGTCTTGATCAAGCCCAGCCCGCGCGTATAGAGCGCGGTCGCGGCCTGGAAATCCATCTGGTTGGATGCGACCTTCAACATCTCGTCTTCGAGAGTGACGGCGTTGCCGGTCGGTACGATCTCGAAGAGCTCCCCGTGCTGCGGATCGAACGCGCCTGCGCTATCGGAGCTCGCCAGGTGGGTTGGGCTGGTGCGCAAAAGCGTCACCGGGGCCACGCCGGAGGACCGGGAGCCGAAATCGGGCGGCGCGAGATCGCTCGGCTTGAACTCGGGGGTGTCGGCGTTGGCCACGTTCTGGGCCAGAAGGCGCTGACGCTCCTGGCTCCAGTGCAGCTTCGTTCGCAGCATGGAAAAGATCGGGATATCGGATATCGGCATGGTCTCTCCTTCCCACGATGGAACCCGCGCCCGGCAGACTTTGCCGGGTGTATGGTTAATAGATGGTTAAATCGCGCGATTTCGGCGATTTGCCATTAAACCGCCGTTTACCAAGACAATCCTTTTGCCTGGTGGACAGGGCGGTCCCAAGGGCCGACTTTCTTAATACTTTGTTAGGATTGAACGCGGCAGATATTGCCGGCGGCGTTAACCATTCGGGCGATTCCTGAAAGACACGCCGAATACGTCACGCCGAGTCCCCCAGGGCGCAGGGAGGAGCAATGTTCGAGAGTCTGTTCGGTGCGGAGATGCCGCTTCCAGTGCGGTTTTTCATCGCCTTTCTCATCGTGCTGGGATTGATCGGGGTGACTGCCTGGATCGTGCGCCGCTTCGGCGGGGAACGACTCGGCGCCGCGACCGCACGCGGCCGCCAGCCGCGTCTGGCCGTGATCGACGCCGCCGCGGTCGACGGGCGTCGCCGTTTGATCCTGATCCGGCGCGACAATGTCGAGCATTTGCTGATGATCGGGGGGCCCTCCGATGTCGTGATCGAGCCCAACATCGTGCGCGCGGCCGCTGCCACCCGCGATTCACCGGCCCCATCACGGGCGCCGGCGGCCTCCGATCTGATGCCGCGGGCAGTGGCGCTGGGCGACGCCGGCACGTGGCCGCTGCAGCCGGAACCCACACCCATCTCGCGTCCGCAGCGTCTGCCCGCGGCCGAGGAACCGGCGCCGTGGTCGGTCGAGCCTGAATTGCCGCCGGCGCCACGGCGCCAATCGCGGCCGGTCGATCCGCTGGCCAGCATTGCGGCCGAGGTGACGCGCCTGCCCGAACCGCCGCGCGCCCCGACGCCGACCGATCTCGGGGCACGGGGAGGCTTTGTGCCGCGCGAGCCGGCACGCCAGCGCGAGCCTGCTCGCGAGCGTGAGCCCGTTCGGGAGCGCGAGACCCGTGAGACCCATTTCGAGCGCGAACCAGTGCGGGAACGTGAGGTCATCCGCGAGCGCGAGCCGGCGCGGGAACGTGAGCCGGTTCCGGAGCGCGAACCCGTTCGGCAGCGCGAGCCCGTACGGATGCGCGAGCCGCCGCCGCCGCCTCCGCCGCCGCCCCCCGTTGCCGAGCCGGAATACAGCGCTAGCGCCGACCAGAACCTGGCGGACATGGCGCAGCGGCTGGAGGCGGCGTTGCGCCGCCCGACCAAGACCAACGAGGCGCGGCCGGCTGAACCGCGGGCGATGACCGCGGAAATGGACGCCCCGCAGCAGGCACATCCGCGCGCCGCCGCTCCGGCTGCGACCGAACCCAGCGTTCCGCGCGCGGAGCCGACGCCGGCAAAATCCCTCTACGACAGCTTGGAAAAGGAGATGGCGAACTTGTTGGGCCGTCCGAGCGGAAAATCTTGACATCACCGACAATCGCCCACCGCGTTCGTCTCGCGACGGTGGTGGGCGTCGTCGCACTGACCCTGACGATGGCGGCGTCTCCGGCCCTCGCCCAGGATATCAGCATCAATCTCGGCCAAAACGGCGGTTTGACCGAGCGCGTGATGCAGCTGGTCGCGCTGTTGACGGTGCTGTCGCTTGCGCCCTCGATCCTGGTGATGATGACATCGTTCACCCGCATCGTCGTGGTGCTTTCGCTGCTGCGTACCGCGCTCGGCACCGCCACGGCGCCGCCCAACGCCGTTATCATCGCGCTCGCGCTGTTCCTCACCGGATTCGTGATGGGACCGGCGCTGCAACGCTCCTATGACGAAGGCTTGCTGCCTTTGGCGAACAATGAAATCAGCGTCCAACAGGCGTTCGACCGCGCGACCGGGCCGCTGCGCACGTTCATGCAGAAGAACGTGCGTGAAAAGGACCTGCAGCTGTTCACCGATCTTGCCGCGGAGCCGCGGCCGGCGACCCCAGCGGAGATGTCGCTGCGGATTCTGGTGCCGGCGTTCATGATCTCCGAGCTCAAGCGCGCCTTCGAGATCGGTTTCCTCCTGTTCCTGCCCTTCCTGATCATCGACCTCGTGGTCGCCTCCGTATTGATGTCGATGGGCATGATGATGCTGCCGCCCGTGGTGGTGTCGCTGCCGTTCAAGCTGATCTTCTTCGTGCTGGTCGACGGCTGGAGCCTGGTGGCGGGCAGCTTGATCCAGAGCTACGGAACGTAGCGAGGCCGGCGCGAGGCTCGTGGGCGGACGGAAGGCCGGCTTCCCCGCTGGTCGCAGGGACTCTTCCTCAAAAGGCTCTAACGCGCCGCCGTGCGGCCCAGGCGTAGCGGCGGCGGAATGCTTCCGGTCGGAGCCGGATCGGGTGCCGCCGGCGATGGAGCGCGCGGCAGCGTGCCGGCCTCCGGATAGCGCGTGCTCAGGTCGCGCAGGAAGCCGCTGAGCGAATCGACCGCGGCGATGGAGTGCGCAACGGCGCGAAAATCCGCGCCGCTGGCGTCGACCGGCTCGGTGAGCACGTCGAACGCCCGCCGGTCGGGGCCCTCGCCCATCTTGCCGGCATAGCGCTCGCGAAACCGCCCCAGCCCGAGCGAATCCTCGCCCAGCGCGTAGCCGGCGGCGGCGCGCAATATGTCGGACCGCTCCACGTCGTTGAACGGCCCAAACTCCTTCCAGCGGTCGCCGTAAATCAGCTCGATCTGCTCGGCCGCCTCGCGCCAGCGATGCGCGCTCCATAGGATATCCGAGCGAAGCCTGCTCGACTCAGGTCCGACGATGTTGGCGATGACCTCGATCGCCACATCGTAGCGCCCCATGTCGGACAGCGCGCGGGCCTCGATCAGCAGTCGCTGTTGCCGCATCTCCTTGCTGACATCCTCCACGCGGGTCGCGCGCAGCGTCGCGAACGCTTCATCGGCCTTGTGGTTCATCAGATAGATGACCGCCAGTCGCATGGCCACCTGGGCACGCGCGGCGCCTTGCAGGCGATGATCGACCTGGTATTGCAGGAGCTCGGCCGCCTGATCCAGCAGGTCGACGGCCACCAGCCGGTCGGAGAGCCGCCGGATCATCTCGTCGCCGCGCCGACCGATCGGCGTCAAATCGCGGAAATCGTAGAACAGAGCGAGCGCGTCGATCGCCGACAGCGCGTCGCCGCTTCCGGCCAGAAATATGTTTTCAAAGGTGTCCCCCGCTTCATCCTGGATGCCGCGCGTCAGGTCCGAGTTCGGGTGCGCGGCGAGCGCGATCCGCATGACATGGAACGAGTCGCGAAAGCGCCCTTCCTGGGTATAGAGATGCGCCAGCAATTTCAGCGCCTCGAGCTCGATGTCGTCACCACGCCAGATCGTCGTGAGCGTTTCGAGATCGTCGATGGCGGCGGTCGGCGTGAGCTTGCCGAGCGAGCTCTCCAGCTTGATCTCTCGCAATTGTCCCTGCGCCGACGCGCGGCGATCCCGCGATTCGGCCGCGGACCGATAGGACTGGAGCGCGTCCTGGATGCGCCCGAGCCGTTCCGCGACCACGCCGTTGTAGACCGAGAGGGCCGCCTCCAATTCGGGCGGAACGCCGAGTATCTCGAATTCGTGCAGCGCGTTGACCGCGCCGGTGACGTCGCCGACCTCGATCGCGACGTGGATGACCTCCCGCAGCACCTTGCGCTGCAGCTCGACCGGCAGCCGCGCGATCCGCGAATCGATGTCGCGAAAACCGTCGTTGGCGTCGGCCCATCGTCCCAGGCGGGAATAGGCCCAAGCCCGCCAGAGCGGCGCGTCGAACTGGTTCCCGACGATCGGATTGCCAAGATCCTTCAGCGCCTCCTGCGGTCGCTCCAGCATGAGATCGGCGACGGCGCGCATCACCAGCGGTATCGGGTCGGCGGCGCTCGGCGGATTGTCCTTGAGCGCCACGTCGAGCACGCCCTTGGCCTCGGCCGACCTCTCCCACGCCAGATAAAAGCGCGCGAGATCGACCCGGGCCGCAAGCCGATGCGATTCCGGGGCCTTCGCGGCGGAGAACAGCAGCTGGGACTCGCGCTTGCCGAACTCGTCCTTGCGATCGAAGGTCCACAGGTCCGGGTTCATGACGTTGGGACGATCATCCGTGGACACCTGATCGGATTGCAGGTTGAGGCTCGACAGGGTGAGGCCGTTCGGCCGGCTCAAGGTGACCCGATCGGGCGCCAGCGCGACACCGAGATCGTCGGCCAATGGCTGGACCACGACACCCTGGGCGGACGGCAGCATGCGAAACTCGACGAATTCCTGGCCGTTGATGAAACCGCGCGGAGGCGCGAGCGCCGTCACGACCCAGAGGTTGTCGCCGGCGTCGGGATCCGCGAGCCGGTGCACCCGGTGCGGATCGGCGATCAGCACCGTGGCGGTCGCCTGGGAGGGCTTCGAGCCGTTGCGAACGACGCTCAGCGCCTGGGTCGGCGAAATGATTTGTGAGCCGATATTGACGACCCAGGTGGCGCCCTCCATCGCGACGCTGGTCAGCTTCGGGCGCTCGAGCGTGATGCGGACTACCGACGTCTCCTGCAGGCGCGTTACGGTCGCGTTCTTGATGTTGTGGCTGGGATCGTTTGCCAATTCGGCGAGTTTGATTTCGTCATCGGTGTCGAAGACGAGCCAGAGCACGTCGGCACGGCGAAACACCGCGGCTGGCGTCGGGCCCGCGAACGGAAACCGAAGCGCGAGATTTTCGCCCTGCAGCTTCAGGACCACCTTGACGGTCGAAGGCGGATCGGCCGCAGGCGCCGTCGCGACTTCCGGCTGCGGCTCTGGCGCCGGCACAGCGGTTGGCGCCGGCACGGCGGTTGGCGCCGGCACGGCGGTTGGCGCCGGCATAGGGGCTGTCACCGCCTCGGGGGTTGCGGTCGGCATGGCGGCATGCGGCGGTGCGGCTTCGTCGACATCAGCGGAAACCGCCGGGACGGGTGGCGTGGGAGCCAAGAACCGCGTCGGCGCCCCTGCCGACATCGATCCATCCGGTATCGGCGCCGACACGGACTTGCTCGGCGCCGCCGCCGGCATGGACTTATCCGGCAGCGCCACCGGCGGGTCTCTGTCCGGGGCGGCGGCAGCGGCCGGCGCGGGGCGCGCGTTTTCCTGGCGGACCGCAGGTGCCGGCGCTGGTACGCGTTTGGGTTCCGCGGCACCGGGCGCAGTCTTGGCCGGTACGGTCTGTGGGGGCTCCACGTCCGCGGGCGGAGCGGCTCTCTTGACCATCAGATCCGCCGCGAGCGCCGCCAGCTCGTCGGCCGGCTTCGAATCCAGCGGTTTGCCGTCCTTGATCTCGGCCGAGCCGACATCGACCACGTAGTTGTTGTCCTCGCGGAAGGTGCGGACATCCACCTGGCCCCGATAGACGAAGCGGACCACCGCGGTGTCCTGATCGAGCTCGCTGTCGATAGATTGGAGCGTCGCCGGCAGCGCCGCTTTGGCGTCGGACAGGTCGAAGTTGAGCATCCCGTTGAAGGTCAGCGTCAGCTTGTCCTTGCGGTTGTCCGCCGCAACGCTGGTCGGCTCCGGCAATTGGAACATGTAGCGCGTGAAGGTCGGCTGGCTGGCGATCCGGACCCGGATCAATGGCACCTTGCGTTCGGCATCGGCGAGGTGCTCCTGGCGCAGCTTCTTCTCGGCGTCGCGGGCGCGGCGGGCGAGCTCTTCGATCACCTCGCGCGGCAGGCCGGGCGGCAGGCCGCTCCAGGTGTCCGGCAGCAGATCGACGAACAGCCGGTCCCCGGCGGCCATCGAATTCATCGTCACGCGCCGCGTGAGCGCGAGGCGGACGGCCTTGCCGTCGGGGTCGCGCCGGGCGGCTCCGATGTAGTCGCGGCTGCCGTCGCGGATGTGATCGACATTCACATCGACCGGCCGATCGAAGCTGATGATCACGATGTTGTTGGCGACACGAACCTGGGACTCGACGTCGTTTCCCAGCGTAAATATTAGGCGGGCAAAGCCATTTTCGACCGCGGCGCTGACCGAGCCCTTGACCGGATCGGCCGCGGCCGGGCGCGGGAAAAGCAGCCCCACTGCCAACAGTGTCCGGAACAGCAGGGCGGCAACGATTCGCGGGCAACGCGGCATCGGCCGCTTCGCCTCCCGAAAGCACACCCTTGCGAACGCTACTCGACCGGCCATACCGCCGTCCCTCGCCGGCCTCGAGGCCTGCACTAACCTCGATCGCAACCTAGCGGCGTGCCTTTAATGTCACGTTACCGATCGCATCTATTTTCAAGGGCTTGGGGCGATATTTCGGACCGATATGCGCTGTTTTTCCGCGCCCTTTGGCCCGCGTGGCGCCCCGACGACCATCCTGGCGTCTCGGCGCGACACGCCCGCCCGGGTCGCCGCTCGCCCCAGGTGCCCGCGCGACCAGGCGACCCTGCGCCTGTGACCTACCGGTACGGCGTGCATAAAGTTGCCAATAGCACCATCCCCAGCGACGGCGGCCCCCGCCCCGGTATCCGGCAGCGTCGGCACGCAGCCCAGTCCATCGGCTGGCGCGTGTCGGGATCCGGCCGGTGGTCAGTTCGGGGTCGGGTTGCCTTGGATCTTCGGCAATTCGGCGGCCTGCGACGGGTCGCGCTGGGTCGAGCGCGCCGCCAGCTCGACGGTCAATCGCTGCGCGTTCTCGGGCACCATCTGCGCCAGAATGTCGGACATGCGCCGCGGATTGATCTCCTTGGCGACGTCGAGCAGGACCTTGATGTCGAGGCCGTCGAATATCTTGGCGGCGTCCTTGGCCTTCATGTTGTCGTACATGGCGACCACGTTCTTGAACCGCGCCACGTCGGCGTCGTCCTTTTGCTGGACGGCGGCGCCGACGCGCGACTCCAGCTCCTTGAGCTCGTCGATTCGGCCCCCGACCCGCTTTTCCGCGGCCCGCAGCAGGTCTTCGCGGACATCGAGCTCGTGGGCGCGCGCATCGAGCTCGGCACGCCGCTTTTGCAGGCTTTCGAGAATCGCCCGCTCGGCCGCCGAGACCGGATGATCGAGATCGAGCGGCACGGTCGTGCCGTTGGATGCAGGCGTCGGCTCTGGCGGCTTCTTTGCAGGGGCTTCGCCTTTGGCGGGGGGCGTTTGCTCCTTCGGCGGGCTCGCGGTCGCCCCCACCGCGCCGGTGATGTCGGACCGCGGAGGGCTTGGGGTCGACACGATTGAGCTGGTGATGTCGGGCCGCGGCAAGCTCGGTGTCGCCTCGACCGAAGCGGTGCCATCGGGAAAATTGAACATCTGCTGGGCCCAGGATGCCTTCGGCGCGGCGGGCAATTCCCGCGCCGGCGGGGCGGCCGGCTTGGGCGGAGCTATCGTGCTGGTGACCTCCATGTTGTCGCCGCCGTCACTCACGGCCGCGACATTGTCGAACAGATAGCCGCCGTCGAGCACCAGGCCGAGCGCCTTGAGGGCGAAGAGCGCAATGGTCGCAATAAGGACGATCGGGACGAGCCGCACATCACGCAGCAAACGGACAAAGAGGCCGGTCATGCGGCGAGCGAGTTCAAGCGGGTGCGTGCGCGTTCGGCGAAGGCTTGCGCCGCCGCGGCCACCGCCTTGGGATCGGGCCCGGCCGGCGGCTCGGCGCCGCCCTCGCTCGGTCGCGCCGCCGCAACGATGCGGGAGAGCCGCTTGAGCAGGACATCGCCGGCCTTGATCTGCTCGTTCAATTCTCCGCTGCGGCGATCGGCGGTGCGCAGCCGCTCGCCCAGAGTGGCGTCGCATTCATGCGCGGTGGTCTTGAGACCGGCGACCGCCCGCTCGGCGATCTCGGTGGCGGTGATCAGCTCCGCGATCGTGGCCTTCAGCGACTGCTCGTCCGCCTTGAGGTGCTTCAACCGATTGTTGAGGATGACGCAATAGGCGATCGTGAGCAGGAGCAAAACCGCGACCAGACTCTCGATCATGAAGCCAAAACCGTAGGTCACTGGGCCTCCATTCGGGTGCTTGATCCATCCGCCTTTTCAAACATCGCAAGCGTCATGCGGGGCCGGCGCAGCGGCCTGGCGACACGCACCGCGATGTGATCGCCGACCCGCCCCATGCGGCCTTCCGTCAGGATGACGTCGCCGCAGCGCACGCTGATATTGGCATCGGCCTTGATCCCCAGCATCAGGGTCTCGCCGAGCTTGAGCTTCATCAATTGCTTCAACGGCAGTTTAGCCTCGTAAAGCACCGCATCGACTGAGATTTCGGCCTGGCCGATCTCGGTCGCGAGATGGCCTTCCCAGATCGGGTCGCGGCCGAACTTCTCGCCCATGAACATCTGCAGCAGGACTTCGCGGATCGGCTCGATGGTGGCGTAGGGCAACAACAGCTCGACGTTGCCGCCTCGGTCCTCCATGTCGATGCGAAGCCGCACCAGAATGGCGGCATTGGCGGGCCGCGAGATGGCGGCAAAGCGCGGATTGGTCTCCAGCCGATCGATGTTGAACTTGACCGGCGACAGGGGCTTGAAGGCGAGCTCGGCGTCGGCGAGCACGACCTCGATCATGCGCTTGACCAGGTTGGTCTCGATGGTGGTGTAGGGCCGCCCCTCGACGCGGATCGCATGGCCGCCGCGGCGGCCGCCCAGGAGCACGTCGATGATCGAATAGATCAGGTTCGAATTGACGGTGATGAGACCGTAATTCTCCCATTCCTCCGCCTTGAACACCGCCAGGATGGCGGGCAGCGGAATCGAGTTGAGATAGTCGCCGAAGCGAACCGAGGTGATGCGGTCGAGCGAGACTTCCACGTTGTCGGAGGTGAAATTGCGCAACGACGTCGTCATCAGCCGGACCAGCCGGTCGAAGACGATTTCCAGCATCGGCAGCCGCTCGTAGGAGACCATCGCCGAATCGATGATCGCCCGGATGCCGGAATTGTCGTTGAGCGAAATGTCCGCGAGGCTGAAGCCGAGGAGCCCGTCGATCTCTTCCTGATTGAGGATGCGCTCGGCGCCGCCGCGGGCCGCCTGGATGAACTGGGCCCCGTCATCGGCCCCCTGCGCATCGGCCCCCCGGGGAGCGGCGCCGCCTTCCGCCTGGCGCGCCTTGGCGGCGTCGGCCTCCAGCGCCAGGCCCCATTCGGCGGCCAGCGCGTCTTGATCGACCGTGCCGTTGGTATCGCTCACTGGACCACGATCTCCTTGAACAGAACCGCGGTGATTCGGCTCGGCGCGATCGCCGTATTGACCCGGCGGGTGAGCTCCTCCTTGAGGCGGTAGAGCCCGGCCGAGCCGTCGAGGTCGGTCGGCCGCAATTCCCGCAGATAGGTCTGGAAGGCGTCCATCACGCGCGGCATCGTGGATTCGATCTGCGGGCTCAGAGCCGCGTCGGGTATCTCGAGCACGACCTTGACCTTCAGATATTGGGTGCGGTCCGAGCCGGTCGTGGAGAGATTGACCAGCACTTCCGGCACGTCGATATAGGCGGGGGGCTTGATCGGGGCGGCGGCGGCAACGGCGTCCTTGCCGCCGGCGAACATGAGATAGGCTCCCGTGCCGCCACCGACGAGCACGGCCAGTCCCGCGCTCGCCATGACGATCAGCTTGAGCGGCAGCTTTCGTTTCGCCGCGGCCGCCTGCTCCCCATCCGCGCCGGCTTCCGCTTCGTCGGCTTCGACCTTCTCGCGGTCCGCCTTCTTGGGCTTCGATGCCATGGGTTTGTCCCGTTCCCTCGGCAGCTCTGATGGCGAAATATCTGCCGCGAGCAAACCGCGTCTCTCGTCGGAAACGTTAGGTTCGGAATGGTTAACGGATTCTTGCGAGCGGGCCCCGGCCCGGAAAATTTTGCCTAGTTGATGGTTGCGGCGGAATGAATTTCCCTGCCACGGGCGCGCGCGCTTTTAGTCAACTGGCTGTTTTAGCTATTGTTTTCCTCCTGGCACGGGGCCTGCAAGCAAGACGGCGGGGGCCACGGCTTGGGAGAGTTGCTGGCTCGACGCCGAGGACGGTGACGCCCGGGAGAGCGGAGCCGGCCTCGTGCGAGGGGAGCAAGACGATGGATAATGCGCTTCTGGTCGGACTATCGCGGCAGGTCGCGCTCAGCCGAGAGCTCGAGGTCGTCGCCAACAATATCGCGAACATCAACACCACCGGCTACAAAAGCGATAGCTCGATCTTCGAGAAATTCCTGATGCCGGAGGCGAGCTCCGGGCAGTTCCCGGCCGGCAGCCGTGACGTGGCTTATGTGCAGGACCGCACGACCTGGCACAATCTCAGCCCGGGCCCGATCCTGCGGACCGGCGGCCCGCTCGACGTCGCCATCGACGGCGACGCCTTCCTGGTGGTGCAGACCGCGGGTGGGCAGCGCTACACCCGCAACGGCGCGCTGCAGATCAGTCCCACCGGCGCGCTTGTCACCAATGCGGGCGATCCGGTCGTGGGTACCGGCGGCCCGATCCAGTTCCAGAACACCGACCACGACATCTCCATTGGCGAGGACGGCACCATCACGGTGCGCGAAGGCGCCAGCGCCACCTCCGATTCCCTGCGCGGACAATTGCAGCTGGCTCAATTCGCCAATCCCGAAGCGCTGCAGAAGCAGGGCTCGAGCCTGTTCTCGGCTCCCCCCGGCGCCACGCCACAGCTGGCGCCGACGGGCGTGCGCGTGGTGCAAGGCTCCATCGAGCAGTCGAACGTGAGCGCGGTGGCCGAAATGGCCCGCATGGTCGAGATCACCCGCACCTATGAGCAGATTTCCAGCATCCTGCAGCAAGAGAACACCGAGCGCACCACCGCGCTCGACAAGCTCTCCGCCGTTCCCGCCTGATAGGAGACACTATAATGCGAGCGCTCGATATCGCGGCCTCCGGAATGGCGGCGCAGGACCTCAACGTCCAGGTCATCTCGAACAACATCGCCAACATGAACACGACTGGCTACAAGCGCCAGCGTGCCGAATTTCAGGATCTCCTCTACGAGCATGTCAGCCGCGTCGGCACCCAGACATCGACACAAGGAAACATCCTGCCGGTCGGCATCGACCTCGGCGGCGGCGTCAAGACCGTCGGCACGCCGCGGTTGATCACGCAGGGCTCGCTGTCGCAGACCGGAAATACCCTCGACATGGCCGTGATCGGCGACGGCTTCTTCAAGATCCTGATGCCGGACGGGACCTTTTCCTACACCCGGGACGGCTCGTTCAACATGGACGCGCAGGGACGCGTCGTCACCCCGGCAGGAAACGTCGTGCAGCCCGGGATCACGATCCCGCCGAACTCGACCGGCATCTCCATTAATGCACAGGGACAGGTTTCGGTGACGGTGCCCGGGAGCACGACGCCGACCATCCTGGGCCAGCTCACCTTGACACGCTTTCTCAACGAGGCCGGCCTGCAGCCCGTCGGCGACAACCTGTTCCTCGAAACGCCGGCCTCGGGGACCCCGCAGGACGGGCTGGCCAGCGTCGACGGCTACGGCACGATTCAGCAGGGCAGCCTGGAGCAGGCCAATGTCGATCCGGTGGTCGAAATCTCAAATCTGATCGCAGCGCAACGCGCCTATGAGATGAATTCCAAGGTCATCACCGCCGCCGACGAGATGCTCAAGACCACCTCGAATATTCAATAGGGAGAGCCGCCGCCATGATCCGCAGCATGCTCCTCACCACGTTCGCCCTCCTGGCGGGACTGGGCGCCTCGCTGGAGCCGGCCGCGGCGCAGAGCCGCGCCGCCGAGCTGTCCGATGCCCCTTCCCTCAAGGCCACCGCCATCGTGATGGGCGATATCGTGCGCATCGGCGATCTGGTCGAGCACGCCGGCGCGGTCGCGGACGTACCGATCTTCCGCGCGCCCGATCTCGGCCAGACCGGCAGCGTGCCGGTCGCGAGCGTGCTGGCGGCGATTCAGGGGCACCATCTCGTCGGGCTCGACAGCCGCGGGCTCTCCGAGGTAGCGGTGACGCGCGCCGCGCGCGCCATCAGCGCCAAGGACGTCGAGGCGCGCATCCTGCTCGCGCTCGCCGGCAAATACGGTCTGCCGGATTCCAGCAACCTCGCCGTCATCTTCGACAACGAGGTGCGCACATTTGACGTCGAGGCGAGCGCGAGCGGCGAGCTGGCGGTGGCCCATCTCAGCTACGAGCCGCGCACGACCCGCTTCGATATCGCCTTCGAGCTACCGGGCAGCCTGGTCGCGCGCCGCTTGTCGCTGCGTTTCACCGGCTCGCTGACCGAGACCTTCGAGACGGTGGTGCCGACGCACGAGATCGCGCAGGGCCAGGTGCTCAACGTCGCGGATCTGGCCATCGAACGCCGGCCCAAGAGCAACCTCTCATCCGGCACGCTGACCACGATCGAGCAGGCGCAGGGGCTCTCTGCCAAGCACGCCTTGCGCGCCGGCCAGGTCATCCGTCAGGCCGACGTGGCGAAACCCGGATTGGTCGGGCGCGGCGAGACCGTCACCATCGTATTCCAGGTGCCCGGCATCATGCTCACGATCCTCGGCAAGGCGAACGAGCCGGGCGCGCTCGGCGACGTCATCAGCGTGCTCAACGTGCAGTCCAAGCACACGATCCAGGCCACCGTCGTCGGCCCCGGCCGGGTCAGCGTCAACGCCGCGCCCGCGCGTGTCGCGGCCAATACCACCCCTTGAGCTCCACAACCTTGAAAGCCGCACAGCCAAGTGAGTGACATGTCCAAGATCAACCGGGTTTCCCGACTTCTCGCCACCAGCTCGGTCATCGTGCTGGCCTCGTTCACGGGCGGCTGCTCCTCGCTCGAGCGGATCAGGAACCTGGGCGAGCAACCGGCGCTTGCGGCGATCGAGAACCCGACCGAGAAGGCCGGCTACCAGCCCGTGCACATGCCGATGCCGGAGCCGACGGCCGCGGTCTACAACGAGAACTCGCTGTGGCGCTCCGGCTCGCGCGAGTTCTTCAAGGACCAGCGCGCCCATCAGGTCGGCGACATCCTGACCGTGATCGTGAATATCACCGACACCGCCAAGACCGCCAACGAGACCCAGCGCAGCCGCTCGAACAGCGAGGATTCCGGCATCTCGGATTTCATCGGCTCCAAGACCATCAAGAATCCGGCCACCGCGATCCTGCCGGGCAAGATCCTCACCGCGGATTCCAACGCATCGAGCGACGGCAAGGGATCGATCAACCGCCAGGAGGCGGTGCAGACCAACGTGGCCGCCGTGGTGACGCAGGTATTGCCCAACGGCAATCTCGTGGTCGAGGGCAAGCAGGAGCTACGGGTCAATTTCGAGGTCCGCGAGCTGATCGTCGCCGGCATCGTGCGCCCGGAAGACATCCAGAGCGACAACACCATCGATTCGACCAAGATCGCGGAAGCGCGCATCGCCTATGGGGGGCGCGGCCAGATCACCGACGTGCAGCAGGCGCGCTACGGCCAACAGGCGCTGGATATCCTGCTGCCATTCTGATGCCCGGGAGGCACGGCCTCCCCGCCGCTTGCGGCGCGCGAGCAAGCGGCGACACGACGCGGCCTCCGGCGCTCCCCGCCGGAGGCCGCGGTCGTTTTGCACAAAGTGGCGGGCCAGAGCGGAACCCGGCTCGGATTTGATCGCACCTATGTCACGGCGCGCGGCGGGCCGTCATTCCTTCGGCGGCAGCGTCCGCAGCCAGGCGACGACGTCGTCGAGATCGCCGTCGGTCATCTTGGCGTAGAAGCCGAAGCCCATCGGCGGCTTGAGCTTGCTGCCGTCCTTGTCGAGACCGTGCGTTATCGCACGCTTGATCTCGGCATCGCTCCAACCACCCAGCCCAGCGGTCTTGCTGGAGGTCAAGTTCCGCGAGACCGAAACGCCCCACGGGCCCTTGAATTCGCGACCGCCCTTGCCGAGTAGGCTGAAATCATGACGCCCGCCGGTCTCCGGCGTGTGGCATTCCATGCAATGTGCGATGGTCGCAAGATAGAATCCGTGCTTCACCTTGTCACCGAAGTCCGCCTCCGACATCTGCTGGCTGGCGCCCGGGACGTCTTCACGCGCCATCGCTACCTTGTACACCGGCGCCGCGACCTTGTTCTCGATCGGCTTGACGCTCTTGAGGTAGGCGGCAATGCCGTCGATATCGCGCGCGGTGAGCACCTTGTAGAACGCCGTCGGCATCGCCGGCGCCAGCGGCGCTCCGTTCGGCCGCACGCCGGTCAGTAAGGTCTTCTTGATGTCATCCGCGCTCCATTTGCCGATTCCGGTCTCCGGATCGGGCGTGATATTGGCGGCGGTCACCTCGAAGGCCGCGTCGCTGAAATGCAAACCGCCCGAAAAGGCGCGATCGAATTGCGGCCCGTTCGGCCCGATTGGGGTGTGGCAGTTGTGGCAGGTCATCAGCGAATTGACGAGATAGCTTCCGCGCTCCACGGGCGATTGCGAGAAAGCAGCGGATGTCGAGGCTGCCAGGACGGCGAGCATTGGCGCAAAGGCACGAATCATCAGACCCCCATGTTTGCCGCAGGACATATCAGTGGGAGCACGGGCGAGCGAGTGATTAAAGCGGTACACGGGTCCGCATCGCCCGGCGGCATCACCGACGGATGGCTGCGCGCGCCGAGTCGCGGACGGGTCAAACGGCGAGGCTCAGGCGCAGCGGCGGTCTCGATGTCGTAGCGGAACGAGCGGCGCGGCCGTCGCGAAAGCGCGTCAGCTCTCCACAGAGCGCATCGACCGCCCTGCTCCAGTCGTTGAACGCATGCTGCCGAAACAGCCGCGCGCCCGGATACCAGGGGCTGTCGGGCCGTTCGCGCAGCCAGCGAAAATCGGCACCGAACGGCAGCAGGAGAAAGAGCGGCTTGCCCATCGCGCCGGCCAGGTGGGCGACCGCCGTATCCACCGCGACCACGGCATCGAGCCGCGCGATCGCGGCCGCGGTCTCGGCGAAGTCCCGGAACGGACCGTCGGCCCGCAGACCCGCAACGCTGCGTAGGACCTCGGCGTCCTGGGCGCCAACCTCCTGCTGGAGGCTGACGAAATGCAGGCCCGGCAGGTCGAGGAGCGGCCGCAGCATCTCGAGCCGCATCGAGCGATTGGCGTCGTTCTTGTGCAATCGATCGCCGGCCCAAACCAGGCCGACCTGAGGCTGCGGGCCCGGCAACCTCCCCTGCCAGGCGGCAACATCCGCCGCCGGCACGATGTAGGGCACGTCCGCCGGGATCGTGGACAACTCCGTGCGGAACGCCAGCGGCAGGCTCATCAGCGGACACTGCAGATCGAACGGCGGCAAAAGCCGGCCGTGCGGGATGACCTCGATGCCCTCGAGGCCCGCCAACAGCCGTACCAGCTCGGGCTGCACCTCGAGAATGACCCGCGCCCCGAGGGCGGCGACGCGCGGCGCGTAGCGCACGAACTGGATGGTGTCGCCATAGCCCTGCTCGGCATAGATGAGAATGGTCTTGCCGGCGAGCGGCCGGTCGCCGAGCCACAAAGGACGCGTGAAATCGCGGCGGTGCGGCGCCAGTGCCGCGGT
>DASZKX010000222.1:0-4704 GCA_035552735.1 Xanthobacteraceae bacterium | reverse complement strand
ATCGATTTGATGAGCAAAGCCGAAGCCGGAATGGTGGGCGGTGCAGGGATTGAACCTGCGACCTACGCGATGTCGACGCGTTGCTCTACCGCTGAGCTAACCGCCCGGAGAAGGACCGGAACCGTCCGCGAAGGACCGCGGACGCCGCGGCCTTCGGTCCACCCGTATTCCATATCATGGTGTCGGGCTCTTCCGCTGGGCCGCGTCCGAGCCCTTATGGGCAAACTTCATATCGGCTCGTTCGGCACGAGGCAAGCACCGGCGGCAGCGCTGTTGTGGGGAAGGCGTCAGGCATCCTGACGAGGCAGGCACCGTGACAGGGTCAGGCCGCCAGCAGCTTATTGACCTCGTTGACCAGCTCGCGCAGGTGAACCGGCTTGGAGAGCACCTTGGCGTTCTTGGGCGCGGCCGAATCCGAGTTGAGGGCCACGGCCGCGAAACCGGTGATGAACATGATCTTGATGTCGGGGTCGATCTCGGAAGCGCGCCGCGCGAGCTCGATGCCGTCCATCTCCGGCATCACGATATCGGTGAGCAGGAGCTCGAAGGGCTCTTCGCGCAGCCGCTGGTAGGCGGACAGGCCATTGTCGTAGGAAATCACGTCGAAGCCGGCATTCTGCAGCGCCTTGACCAGAAAGCGGCGCATGTCGGTATCGTCTTCCGCGAGAAGAATCTTCGCCATGTTTCGGCCCAATCCCACCGGCGAGCCGGAATGGCCGCCCACTCAAGTCCCCAGGCCTTGCATTAGGCGGATGCCCGGTAAATATCGAGTGAACCCCGCCACACGAAGTCGGCCCCCGCGCGCAAGCCATGGACAATACCGCGTTTAGCGAGATAGTGGTGGTGAAAATGACGAACCCTTGGGCGAGGTTGCTTCGGCAAGGTTACTCGGACGACTTGGACGAGGTTGCTTGAACGAGGATACTTGGGCAGATCCCTTGGGCAGATCCCTCGGGCGATCTCGCCCGGACAGGTTCTGAAGGCGAACAGGTTCCATGCGCGAAGTGAAGGAAGAATTCGACCTGCCGTTCGAAATTCTCGAGCCGGTCGAATGGCGCGGGCCGACGGTCTTCAATTCCCCCCACAGCGGCAGCATCTATCCGCGCACTTTCCTCGGCGCCACCCGGCTCGACATCGCGACCCTGCGGCGGTCCGAGGATTCCTTCGTGGATGAACTGGTCGCCGGCGTGGTCGGTCGCGGCTATCCGTTGATGCGGGCGCATTTTCCCCGATGCTATGTGGACGTGAACCGCGAGCCCTACGAGCTCGACCCGCGCATGTTCGACGGCCGCCTGCCCTCCTTCGCCAACACCCGTTCGATGCGGGTGGCCGGCGGGCTCGGCACGGTCGCTCGGCTGGTCGGCGAATCGCAGGAAATCTACGGCCAGCGGATACCGGTGGAGGATGCGATCCGGCGCATCGAGGGACTTTACAAGCCTTACCATCGGGCACTGCGGCGCCTATTCGCGCGCCAGCACCGGGAGTTCGGAGCAGCGGTCCTGATCGACTGTCATTCCATGCCCTCGACGGCGGGTGCCAAGGATGAACGCCCGCGCGCCGACATCGTGCTGGGCGATCGTTACGGCACCAGTTGCGTGCCGGCCATCGCGGAAATCGTCGAATCCGTGCTGCGCGGCCGCGGCTACGTGGTCAGCCGCAACAAGCCCTATGCGGGCGGCTTTATTACGGAGCACTACGGCAATCCGGCGGTCGGCCTGCACGCCATCCAGCTCGAGCTCAACCGCGCCCTCTATATGGACGAGCGCCGCTACGAGCGGTCGGCGTCGTTCCAAAGCGTCGCGGCAGATATGGAAATTCTCGCCGAGGAGGTCGCCGCCATTCCGGTGCAGGAGCTGCAGCCCTACCGGGCGGCCGCCGAATAACGGTGGATGGTAGGGCGCAATCGCTTTATTGCGCCGCCTAGCGAGGCCGATCGCGCAATAGATTGATTGCGCCTCTCCGGGCGGTGAGGCTGATGGCGCAGTAAAGCGATTGCGCCCTACACGCAGCGAGGCGATTGGACGATTCGCAAAAAAAGGGGCCGCTCGCGGTTGCAAGCGGCCCAAGTCTAGGGAGGAAACGCCCAAGGAGGGCAGCGGTAACGCGAGGCGCTACCGCACCGCAACAACATGCCACCGCAGCGCACAAAACGCAAGTGTCCTTGACCCATTATTCATACTTTTTCTGCATGGCTGGCCTGCCGCCTTCCGGGGCCCGCGGCCGCCGCCCAAAACCTCTAATTTCTGTCGTATTCTAAATGACTTACGTTAAAATCCGTGGGTTGCCAGAGGGGCCCGCTCAGGCTGCTTTCGAAACACCTGGGGCCAGGGGAGCGTCATGACGGCCATAGATTTTGCGGCCTTCGTGGACCAGCTCGCGAGCCTGGCGGGCGAGACGATCCTGCCGTTCTTCCGCACCGCCTTGAGCGTGAGCGACAAAGGCGGCCCGGGCGCCTTCGACCCGGTGACGGCGGCCGATCATGCAGCCGAGACGGTCATGCGCGCTCTCATCCGGCGCCAGTTCCCTGATCATGGCATTGTGGGTGAGGAATACGGCGCGGAGCGTGCCGAGGCGGAATATGTCTGGTTCCTGGATCCGATCGACGGCACCAAGTCATTCATCTCCGGCATGCCGGCCTGGGGCACGCTGATCGCGCTGACCCGGCTCGGCATGCCAGTTTTCGGCCTGATGGATCAGCCGTTCACCCGCGAGCGCTTCAGCGGCGATGGCGGGGCGGCGCACTACCGCGGCCCCGCCGGCAAGCGCGATCTCCGGGTGCGTCCCTGTGGGAGCCTGGCGGAAGCCATTTTGTTCACGACCAGCCCGCGGCTGATGAACGAAGCCGATCGCCGCGCCTTCAGCCGCGTGGAGGAGGCCGCGCGGCTCTCGCGCTATGGGGGCGACTGCTATGCGTATTGCATGCTGGCGGCGGGCCATGTCGACCTCGTGATCGAGACCGGGCTCAAGCCCTATGACGTGCTGGCCCTGGTGCCGATCATTGCGGGGGCCGGGGGCGTGATCACCACCTGGGAGAACGGCCCGCCACACGCGGGCGGCCGGATCGTGGCGGCCGGCGACCGCCGCGTCCACGCCGCCGCACTGGCTATGCTGGCCACGTAGAAGCATTTCCAGGAAAAGATCCGGTCAGGCGTAGATCGGCGTTCCGGGCACGAAGGCGTCGAAGGCGGCCAGCGCCTGCCCGCGGAAGCGGTCCTGCTCCATCAAGAGCTCATGGCGGCTGCCCGGCACGATGAGATGGGAGCCGGCCCGCAGCCGGATGGCGAATTCGTCGATCGCCGGCGTCGAGACGATCTGATCGTGGCCGGCCGCGATGACCAGGATGGGCTGGCGGATTCGGGTCGGAAAGGTCGGTTCCGCGAGCTGTCGCATCGCCCTGAAGGCCGAATCCGTCCAGCCGACGGTGGGCCAACCGATCGCCAGCGCCGGCTCGGCTTCGACCACCGCCATGTTGCGCGCATAGCGGACCGGATCGGAGGTGAGCGGGTTGCCGATGAAAGGGCGTTGCATCATCACCGAAGCGCTCCCGCCCGGCACATAGGCGCCGCCAAGCCCGATCAACCGCAAGGCCCTGACGCCGGCCCGGGTCAACGAGGAGCGGCGCATGCCCGGCAGCGCGATCATCGGGGCGAGCAGCACGGTGCGATCGAACCAGCGGTGCCCCTGATAGGCGGCACGCAGCAGGATCGAGGCCCCCATCGAATGAGCCAGCGCGAAAAACGGCGGCGGGCAGTCCGGCAGCACGACCTCGCGGATGAAGGTGTCGAGATCGACGTCGTAGCGGGAGAAATCCCGGACATAGCCCTTGCGTGAATTGCGCAGCGCGCGGTCGGACAAGCCCTGGCCGCGCCAATCGAGCGTGGCGACCGCGAAGCCGCGTGCGCGCAGGTCGCGCACGGTCTCGAAATACTTCTCGATGAACTCGGCGCGGCCCTGGAACAGGCACACGGTCCCCTTGCGCCCCGGTGGCGGCGCCCATCGCGCAAAGCGCAACGAGACGCCGTCGGGAGTCTTCAAGGTTCCGGTCACCACGTCCTCGGGCACCGGATTGGCTGCGATTGAGACGAGAGTCATGACCTTTGGAGAGCTGCACGGCCGACTCGGCGCGGCGCCTTGTCGGCTTATATCAGCACATCGACCGCGCTCAATGCGCTGTCTCGTCAAAGCGCCGGCGCATGCACACATTCCGCACGGTTACGCCGCCATGGGCGTCAGGACCCCGAAGACGTCGAAAAACGCCGTGCCGCGAGGAGCTTAGAATCCCTTGCAAAAGGCGGGGCCGCTTCCCACATCTTCTCCGTGCAGGCCCCTGGCGGGCTGCACGGATTAGCGACCGGTCCGGCCATTCGGCGGACCAATGCATCTCGCTCAAACGGAGGATATGCCATGCGACCCTTCAATCTTGCTCCCCTCTATCGCTCGACCGTCGGTTTTGACCGGATGTTCTCGTTGCTCGACCAAGTATCCGGCTTCGACGGCGGCGCTCCCGGCTACCCGCCCTACAATATCGAGCGGACCGGCGAGAACGCCTACCGCATCAGCGTGGCGGTCGCCGGGTTCTCCGAGCCCGAGCTGACCATCGTGGCCAAGGAGAACACGCTCACCATTCGCGGTGACAAGCAGGCCAAGACCGACGAGACTAACGGCAACGTGCTCTATCAGGGCATCGCGGCGCGCGCCTTCGAG
>DASZKX010000221.1:0-7007 GCA_035552735.1 Xanthobacteraceae bacterium | reverse complement strand
TGGGCCGCAACAGAATTGGAGACCCGATGCCTGATGCATTCATCTACGATCATCTGCGCACCCCGCGCGGGCGCGGCAAGGTCGATGGCGCCCTGCACGAGGTGACGGCGCTCAATCTCGCCGCGCAGACGCTCGCCGCTTTGAGGGAGCGCAGCGCGCTCGACCCCAAGCTGGTCGACGACGTGGTGCTGGGTTGCGTCGATCCGGTGGGGGAGGCGGGCGGCGACATCGCGCGCGCCGCCGCCATCACGGCCGGCTACGGCAACAGCGTTCCGGGCGTGCAGATCAATCGCTTCTGCGCCTCGGGCCTCGATGCCGTCAATTTCGCGGCCGCGCAGATCATGTCCGGCCAGCACGACATGGCGATCGGCGGCGGCGTCGAATCCATGAGCCGCGTCGGCATCGGAGCCTCGGGCGGCGCCTGGCCGGTCGATCCGGCCATCGCGCTCAAATCCTATTTCATGCCGCAAGGGGTTTCGGCCGACCTCATCGCCACCAAATACGGCTTCTCGCGTGCCGAGGTTGATGCCTATGCGGTCGAGAGCCAGAAGCGGGCCGCGCTGGCGTGGGACGAGGGCCGTTTCGCCCGCTCGGTGCTTACGGTCCGGGACGTCAACGGAATGACGATCCTCGCCAAGGACGAGCACATGCGCGCCACCACGAGCATGCAGTCGCTGGCGCAGTTGCAGGCCTCCTTCGCGCAAATGGGCGAGATGGGCGGCTTCGATGCGGTCGCCGTGCAGGCGCATCCCGAGATCGAGGCCGTCAATCATGTGCACCATGCCGGCAATTCCTCCGGCATCGTCGATGGTGCCGCCGCGGTGCTCATCGGCAGCCGCGCGGCCGGCCGCGCCGCCAAGCTCAAGCCGCGCGCCCGCATCCGGGCCTTCGCCAATGTGGGTTCGGAACCGGCCCTGATGCTGACCGGACCGGTCGACGTCACCAAGAAGGTGCTGAAGAAGGCGCGCATGAAGCTCGCGGACCTCGACCTGATCGAGGTCAACGAGGCCTTCGCGGCGGTCGTGCTGCGCTATCTGCAGGCCTTCGATCTCGACCCCGCCAAGGTCAACGTGAACGGCGGGGCGATCGCGATGGGCCACCCGCTCGGTGCGACCGGCGCCATGATCCTGGGCATCGCGCTCGACGAGCTCGAGCGCCGCAACCTCGCCACCGCGCTGGTGACGCTGTGCATCGGGGCCGGCATGGGCACCGCGACCATCATCGAACGGGTCTGAGCAAATTCCTGCCTGGCCGCCCGACCGCGAAGGCCGATTATTTGGAGAGCCCGGAATGCCGAAGATCGACATCGCGAGCGTCAAGGTGGAATCGTCCACGAACTATCCACAATCGTATCCGCGCTGACGATCGTCGAGCGCATCACGCGATAACGGGAGACGTTCATGCCTTACGTCAACTTCAAGATCGAGACCGACGCCGACGGCATCGCGCTCGTCACCTGGGACAGCCCCGGCCGCTCGATGAACGTGATCGATTTGAAGGTCATCGAGGAGCTGGGGTCAATCGTCGAGCGGGTCGCCGCCGATGCCGCCATCAAGGGCGTCGTCATCAGCTCGGGAAAGGAGACATTCTGCGCCGGCGCCGATCTCGCCATGCTGGAGACGTCCGGCCGTCGGTTCGCCGACATGGTGACGGTGAGCGGCGAGGAGGCCGCGGTCGCGTGGCTGTTCGAGGAGAGCCGCAAGCTGTCGCTGCTGTACCGGCGCATCGAGACCTGCGGCAAGCCTTGGGTCGCCGCCATCAACGGCACCGCGCTCGGCGGCGGCTTCGAGCTTTGCCTCGCCTGCCATTACCGCATCGCGACCGATAACGATAAGGCGCGCGTGGGCCTGCCCGAGGTCAAGATCGGCCTCTTCCCCGGCGCCGGCGGCACCCAGCGGGTGGCGCGCCTCTTGAAGCCGGCCGACGCGCTGCAATTCCTGCTCAAGGGCGATCAGCTTCGGCTGCCGCAGGCCAAGGGCATGAAGCTCGTCGACGCCGTCGCGCCCGGCTCCGACCTGATCAGGGGCGCCAAGGATTGGATCAAGAGCGGCGGCAGCGCCAAGGCGGCCTGGGATCTGGAGGGTTTCCGTCTGCCCGGCGGTCCGGTTTATTCCAAGGCCGGCATGATGACGTTCCCGGCCGCCAATGCGATCTATCGGCGCGAGACCTACGACAATTATCCGGCCGCGCGCGCCATCCTGCAGGTGGTCTACGAAGGACTGCAATTGCCGATGGATCTCGCGTTGCGGGTCGAGTCGCGCTGGTTCGCGAAGATTTTGCGCTCGCCGCAAGCCGCCGCCATGATCCGCTCCCTGTTCGTATCGCTGCAGGAGCTCAACAAGGGCGCGCGCCGGCCCGCGAACGTGCCGCCGGCGCGGTTCCAGACGATCGGCGTGATTGGCGCCGGCTTCATGGGAGCCGGCATCGCCTATGTGACGGCGTTGGCCGGGATCAAGGTCGTGCTGATCGATCGCGATCAGCCGTCCGCCGACCGCGGCAAGGAGCACTCGCAAAAGCTCATGACCGAGCAGGTCACGCGTGGGCGCGCCACGCCGGCCGAGCGCGACGCGCTCATCGGGCGCATCACCGCCACCGCCGACTACGGCGCGCTGAAGGACTGCGACCTCGTCATCGAGGCCGTGTTCGAGGACCGTGCCGTCAAGGCCGACGCGATCGCCCGGACCGAGGCGGTGATCGGAGACAAGGTCATCTTCGGCTCCAACACCTCGACGCTTCCGATCACGTCGCTCGCGCAATTGTCGAAGCGGCCGGCGAGCTTCATCGGCGTGCATTTCTTCTCGCCGGTCGAGCGCATGTTGCTGGTCGAGATCATCATGGGCAAATCGACCGGGGATGCGGCGCTCGCCGCCGCGCTCGATTATGTGCGGGCGATTCGCAAGACCCCGATCGTGGTCAACGATTCGCGCGGCTTCTATACCTCGCGGGTGGTCGGGACTTATCTGCGCGAAGGCCATTTGATGCTCGCCGAGGGGGTGCCGGCCGCCATGATCGAGAACGTCGCCCGCATGGCCGGCATGCCGGTCGGCCCGCTCGCGCTCAACGACGAGGTCGCGGTCGATCTGGCGTGGAAGATCGTGAAGGCGACCGAAGCCGATCTCGGAGCCAAATCCATCGATGCCCGGCAGAAGGCGCTGCTCGAGCAGATGGTCGAGAGATGGGGCCGGCTCGGACGCAAGAACGGCAAGGGCTTCTACGACTATCCGCAAGGCGGCCCCAAGCGGCTGTGGCCCGGGCTCACCGGGCTGCAGGAGAAGGCGCTCGATCCCGACGCGCTCGACGTCGAGGAGCTCAAGCGGCGCCTCTTGGTCATCCAGGCCCTGGAGACCGCGCGTTGCGTGGAGGAGGGCGTCATCACCGATGTGCGCGAGGCCGATGTCGGCTCGATCCTCGGATTCGGCTTCGCGCCGTTCTCCGGCGGCACGCTCAGCTATATCGACATGATGGGCAGCAAGCGGTTCGTCGAGCTCTGCCGGCGGCTCGAGAAGAAATATGGCGCGCGCTTCAAGCCTTCGAAGCTGCTCAACCAGATGGCCGGCAAGGGCGAGACCTTCTACGGCCGCTTCGCGCCGCCCCGGCGCGCCGCCGCTTGAATCAGGCGCAATCGATGATAGGTACGGGGATTGCAGGCGCGCGCCAGGGCAGGGTGGCGGCCGCAACCGGCGCGGGCGCTTGAAGGTACCGGCTTGAGGCTTATGTGATTGCTCTCCCGGGCGCGGCGCGTATAAGGTCGCGGCCCAATTGGCCGGTTCCCCTTGCATGGCTCGTGACCAAGTCGATATGACGCCGATCGAGACGCGCGATGAGCTCGTCGCGTGGTTCGCAGCCGGTATCAAGTCCAAATCGCAGTTCCGCCTCGGCACCGAGCATGAGAAATTCGCCTTCACGGTCGAGGGCCGCCGACCTGTGCCCTATGACGGCCGGCGCAGCATCCGGGCGCTGCTCGAAGGCATGCAGCATCTGCTCGGCTGGGAGCCGATCATCGAGGATGGTAACATCATCGGCCTGTTCGACGTGACCGGCGGCGGCGCGATCTCGCTCGAGCCGGGAGGCCAATTCGAGCTCTCGGGCGCGCCGGTCGAGACCGTGCACCAGACCTCGGCCGAGCTGATGGCGCATCGCGCGCAGGTGAAGGAGGTGGCGGGTCCGCTCGGCATCGGCTTTCTCGGCATCGGAATGACGCCGAGCTGGAGCCGCGCCGACATGCCGATGATGCCCAAGGGGCGCTATCGGATCATGACCGGTTACATGCCCAAGGTCGGCAAGCTCGGCCTCGACATGATGTATCGCACCTGCACGGTGCAGACCAATCTCGACTTCTCCTCGGAAGCCGACATGGTGACGAAGCTGCGCGTGGCGCTCGCGCTGCAGCCGGTCGCGACCGCGTTGTTCGCCAATTCGCCGTTCACCGAGGGCAAGCCCAACGGCTTCCTGTCGTTTCGCTCCGAAATCTGGCGCGACACCGACCCCGATCGTTCCGGCATGCTGCCTTGGGCGTTCGAGCCCGGGATGGGCTTCGAGCGCTGGGTCGACTACGCGCTCGATGTGCCCATGTATTTCATCAAGCACGGCGAGCGCTATGTCGACGTCTCCGGCCAGTCGTTCCGCGACCTGATGGCCGGCAAGCTCGCTGGCCTGCCGGGCGTGCGCGCCACCATTTCGGATTGGGCCAACCATATTTCGACGATTTTTCCCGAGGTGCGGCTCAAGCGCTATCTCGAGATGCGCGGGTCCGACAGCGGACCGTGGCGATGGCTGCCGGCGCTGCCGGCGTATTGGGTGGGGCTCTTGTACGACGACGGCTCGCTCGCCGCCGCCTGGGACCTGGTCAAGGATTGGAGCGCGGAGGAACGCCAGAAGTTGCGCGATGAGGTGCCCAGGCTCGGCTTCCAGGCCACGATCCGCGGACGCAGCGTCCTGCAGCTCGCCAAGGCGACGCTGGCGATGTCCGAGCAGGGGTTGCGCGGGCGCCGACGGCTCGACCCCAATGGCCGTGACGAGACGCGCTACCTGCGCCCGCTGCAGGAATTCGTCGCACGCGGGATCACGCCGGCCGAAGAGCTATTGGAAAAATATCACGGGGCCTGGGACCGTTCCGTCGACCCGATCTTCGCCGAATACGCTTATTGACCGCCGGCGTGCTGGGCTTCGCTTTCGATGATCGCTTCGGCCTCCGGATTGAGCGGCCGGCCTTCGCGCTCGGGTTCGCTCAAAGGCTCCTGCACCATGCGGGCGTGCAAGAGGTCGGCGCCGGCCGCCACGCCGCCGGCTTGCTGCAGGACAAAGCGTTCCTGATCGCGGCCGCGCACGAAGTCGATGACGGCGCCGGCGCGATCGGGCTCGAAGCCGAGCGTCTCGAGCGCCTTGCGGCCGAGCACGAGCGCCGATTCGAACGTTTCGCGGACGCTGAAGTCGACGTCCTTGGCGATCAGCTGCAGCGTATGCCGGCGATCATAGGAGCGCACATAGAGCTTCACGCCTGGGAATTCGGCGTGGACGAGATCGACCACGCGGCTGGCGGCATCGCGGTCGTCGATACAGACCGCGATCAGCTTGGCGCTTCCGGCGCCCGCGGCGCGCAGCACGTCGAGCCGCGTGCCATCCCCGTAATAGACCTTGAAGCCGAAACGGCCGGCGTCCCGGATCATGTCCGGGTCCTTGTCGATGGTGGTGACATCGACGTCCTCGGCCAGGAGGCATTGCGAGACGATCTGGCCGAAGCGGCCGAAACCGATCACCAGCACCGATCCATGGGCCTCGCTGAAATCATCGGGTTCGCGCTCGCTGCGCCTCGACCATCGGCGCAGCATGAGGTCCGACAGGGTGGCGACGGGTGGTCCGAGCAACATGGTGGTCGCCGCAATGGCGGTGAGCAGGCTCGCCTGCCCGGCATCGAAAATCGCCAGTGACGCGCCGAGCGGCACCAATACGTAAGCAAACTCGCCGGCGCCGGTGAGCACGGACCCGGCCCGCAGCGCATCGTCGCGGGCGCAGGTGGCGCGAAAAAGCAGGAAGACGATCCCGGCCTTGAGCACGGTGAGCACGACGGCGGCGCCGAGGATCAGGGGGGCGTTGTGGCGCACGACATTCATATCGATGGTCATGCCGATTCCCATGAAGAACAGCGCGAGCAAGAGGCCGCGGAACGGCTCGATATCGGCTTCGAGCTCGTGCCGGTAGTTCGATTCGGCCAGCAGGACGCCGGCCAGGAAGGCGCCGAGCGCCATCGACATGCCGGCGGCCTGCATGATCAGCGCGGCGCCCAGCACGACCAGAAGCGCGGCTGCGGTCATGATCTCGCGCGCGCCGGTGGCGGCGAGCAGCCGGAAGGCCGGATTGAGCAGATAACGGCCGGCCGCGACCACCAGCGCGATGGCGCCGGCGATCATCGCCACCGAGCGCAGCGCTTGCAGCGGCCCGCCGTGCGGGCCCGTTCCGCCTTCGCCGAGCAGCGGCAGCAATGCCAGCAGCGGAACCACCGCCATGTCCTGGAACAGCAGGATCGCGAACGCCCGCTGGCCGTAGACCTGCTGCCGCTGGCCGCGCTCTTCCAGGATCTGGAGCGCGATTGCGGTCGCCGACAGCGCCAGCGCCAGTCCGGCGATCACCGCGCCGCGCCAGCCGAGCAGGCCGAAACCATAGGCGAGCCCTCCGATCGTGGTTGCGGTCAGCAGCAATTGCGCCGTGCCGAGACCGAAGATGGCCCGGCGCATGGCCAGGAGCTTGCCGAGCTCGAGCTCGAGCCCGATGAGAAACAGCAGCATCACGATCCCGAGCTCGGCCACGCTCAGGATGCTGCCTGGCGTGCGAAACACCCCCAGCCCATGCGGCCCGATGATGATGCCGGCGACCAGATAGGCCACGATCGCAGATAGTCCGAGCCGCCGCGCGATCGGGACGCTCGCGACGGCGGCCGCCAGCAGGACCAGAGCGAGCGTGAAGAAGCCGAATTCATCGTTGGGATGGTCCATGACGGCGTCCCTGCTGGC
>DASZKX010000220.1:0-3279 GCA_035552735.1 Xanthobacteraceae bacterium | reverse complement strand
GCGGCATATCCATTGTCATTCCGCCCACCAAGAAGGGCGTTGGCCATCGTCACCGACGATGGGCGGGATGCGGTGGACGCGATCGGCACAGTTGACGAATGGTGCTAGACGCGTACGGCGAAGTCGTGTGGTCCTGACGCCTCGACGCTGGCGTCAAGTCCTTGAGAGGCTAAACCCTTCTCAGGGACGATGGTGGCAAGAAAGCCCGATCACCAAGGAGAGCGCGAAATAAGCCGTAAAGCCATTGCGCAGGGAAGGCCGGACTGCCTCCGCTGAACCTGTATGCTCGTGTGCGTTTTCTTGATGTGCAGCTTGCACACGAGACCGCGGGTGCAGCGTGCACCCGGTCTTCCCTGCGCCCTCTTCTTGAGGGTCGCATGCGCCCTCTTCTTTTCGGGGCGAAGGCTATTTGCAAAACTCGGGCGAAACGCGCCGCGAGAATGAGAAGTCATGTTTTCTTACCCTCCCCTGGAGGGGTCGACTCATATTGAGCGCAGCGAAATATGAGACGGGGTGGGGTGAAGCGGCACGACGAAGCGCCGCGATTCCGGAAGCGCTGCCAACCCCACCCCGTCTCGCATCTGACGATGCGAGCCGACCCTCCTCCTCCAGGGGAGGGTGAAGCGGAACGGCCCCGCCAAATGCCTTCCGCACCCCGCCGCATCGCCGTATAATCGCGTCAAAAGGAACGCCATGATTCACGTTTGCTCGCTTGCCGCACTGCCCGAGACCGTCAAAGCCACCGGCGCCAGCCACGTCCTGACCGTGATGGCCAAGGTCGACCAGGTGCAGCGTCCGGAATCGGTGATCGAGGCCAATCACCTGAAAGTGCAGGTCGACGACATCACCGAGCAGATGGAAGGCTTCGTCACGCCGTCCGACATCCATGTCGAGCAGGTGCTGAACTTCGTGCGTGGCTGGGACCGTCGCGCGCCGCTGGTGGTGCACTGCTATGCCGGCATCAGCCGCTCGACCGCGAGCGCATTCGCCGCCGCCTGCATGCTCAATCCGCATCGCGACGAGATCGCGATCGCACGCCAGATCCGCGCCGCCTCGCCGATCGCGCAGCCCAACCGGCTGATCGTCAGCCTCGCCGACAAGGCGCTCGGGCGCGAGGGCCGGATGCTGCGCGCGCTCGACCAGATGGGGCCGGGCAATATGCTGGTCGAGGGCCGTCCGTTCCGCGTCGATCTCGACTAGCAATATGAACGACGCCAGATGAGCGAAAAGCCTCTGACGCCGATCGAGATCGGGCTGACCGCGGCCATCGTCGCGATCGAAGCCAACGAGCCGCTGATCCTGATCGCGCAAGGCAGCGGCGGCGACAGGCTCGCAGGGTTGCCGTTCGGACCGTTCGACGCGCTCGCTCACCGCACCTTCGAAATCGGCTTGCGCGCCTGGGTGGAGGAACAGGCGGGCTTGCGTCTCGGTTATGTCGAACAGCTCTATACGTTCGGCGATCGCGGCCGCCACAGCAGGCCCGGCGATACCGAGGCCCATATGGCCTCGATCGGCTATCTCGCACTGACGCGCGCCGCCGACAATGCCTCGCGCGCGCCCGGCGCCACCTTCGAACCCTGGTATCGCTATTTCCCGTGGGAAGACTGGCGCGAAGCGCGGCCCGGCATCATCGAGCGCAGCATCTTTCCGGCGCTGACCGACTGGGCGGCGCAGGCCGAGCAAGCCGACACGCCGCGCGCGCTGAGCCGCAAGGATCGCGTCCGGCTTTATTTCGGCACCGAGGGCGGCCATTGGGACGAGGAGCGCGTGCTCGACCGCTATGAGCTGCTCTATGAAGCGGGGCTAATCGAGGAAGCGCGGCGCGACGGCCGGCCCGCGGCGCTGGCGCGCCCGGCGCTGCCCAGCCTCGGCGTGCCGATGCGCTTCGACCACCGCCGTATTCTCGCCACCGCGATCGCGCGGCTGCGGGCAAAACTGAAATACCGCCCGGTAGTGTTTGAACTTTTGCCGCCGGAATTCACATTGACCGAATTGCAGCGCACCGTGGAGGCGATTTCGGGGCGGCATCTGCACAAGCAGAATTTCCGCCGGCTGGTGGAATCCGGCGCGCTGGTCGAACCGACCGGCGTGATGTCGACACAAACCGGAGGACGGCCCGCCGCCCTGTTTCGATTCCGCCGCGAGGTGCTGCAGGAGCGCCCGGCGCCGGGACTGCGGGTTCGTGGCCGGCGCTGAAATCTGATAGAGTAATTTTGACCAAGCGAATTTTGACCAGCCTAGTTTGACCAAGCCCAAACGTCGGGCCGATTGCCGGGAGGCTCGATGTTCGATTTTTTCTCGCTGATGGTTGCCATCGTTGCGCTGATCGTCGCGCGCAAGACATTCAACCAGATCGCGCTGTTGCGGGCGCGGCTGGATACGCTGGAACGTTCGCCCGCTCAGGCAAGAGCCGCGGCGGCCCCGCCCCCGCTCGCGCCACAACAGGAGCCCGAACCGACAACCCCGGAGTCCTCGTCGGGGATCGCGGCCGATCAACCTGCCGCGGAAACCGAGCCGGCCGCGCCGGTTGCAGGCGAGTTGGACGCAACGCTGGAAGACGCCGTTGACGCGGCGCTGACGCCTCCACCTCCGCCGCTGCCGCAACCCGCCGCCCCCCCTAGCTTCGAAGAGCGGATCGGCACCCGCTGGGTCGTCTGGGTCGGCGGCCTGACGCTGGCGCTCGGCGGATTCTTCATGGTGCGCTATTCGATCGAGGCAGGCCTGATCGGGCCGGAAGTGCGCGTGCTGCTCGGCGGCGCCTTCGCGCTGGCGCTGCTGGCCGCCGGCGAATGGACGCGCCGCAAGGAAAGCACTTCGACGCTCGACGTTTTGCCAATCGCCAATATTCCGGCGATCCTGACTGCCGCCGGGACATCCGTGGCCTTCGCGACCGTCTACGCTGCGTACGCGCTGTACGGCTTTCTCGCGCCCGCGACCGCGTTCATCCTGCTCGGCATGGTGGCGCTGGGCACGCTCGCCGCCGCGCTGTTGCACGGCCCGGCGCTGGCGAGCCTCGGCGTCGCCGCGGGCTTTGTCACGCCAATCCTGGTGTCTTCCGAGCAGCCCGACTTCTGGGCGCTCTATATCTATCTCGCTATCGTCACCGCGGCATCCTTTGCGCTGGCGCGGATCCGGCTATGGCGCTGGCTCGCGGTCACCACCATCGTGTTCGCGCTGGCATGGACCTTCCCTTGCCTGGAATGCGAAGCGCAGATGGTCGGGGCGCATGTATTCCATGTCATCGCCGGCTTCGTGCTTGCCGCATTGCTGGTGGTCTGC
>DASZKX010000219.1:0-55239 GCA_035552735.1 Xanthobacteraceae bacterium | reverse complement strand
ATAACCCGAGACCTCGATGACGTTGCAGCCATCGGTCAGGCGACGCTCGCTGAGAATGTGACCGGCCGCCGTCACCACGATGCCGGAGCCGTACTCGACCTTGCGCTGTCCCGGCGACCCGGACAGCGCCGCGATGCCGCTGCCGGAAAACGGCGCGAACGCGCTCGACATCACGACGACGAGCGGATCCATTATGCCTTCGGTGGCTTGGTCGTAGAGAATCGTCATGCCGCGCACTTCGCCGTCCCGGATCTCCGCCCGCACGTAGAATTTTTTCAGCCCCTGCATGCCGGACAAGATGAAGAAATCGGGCCGCAGCAGGTTGACCTCGACGTGGCGGCCCGCCGGCTCCTTCTTCTGCTGATCGAACAGGTCCGCGAGCGTGGTGCCCGGACCCCTGAGCCGGAAGGTCTCGACTTGAATCTGCCCCTGCGCGGAAAACCAGCGTGTGCCGGTCTTGCCGGGGCCGGAATTGGGCACTTGCTTTGTGGGCAGGCCGATCTGCGCCCCGGTGACCCTGTCGTCCACCATGCGCCAGCCGACCTGATCCTGCTTTTCCTTCGACAAGACGGCGAGTTGCGCACGCTCGGGCGCGGCGAGCGTGCCGGTTTCCTTAGCCCGATGGTCCTTCTGGAACGCCTTGACGGCCGCCGTTGTCTTGTCGTTGGCCTCGCCGGTGATCAGGCCGTTGTAGGCCCCGATCCAGGCCAGGTCGAACTGGATCAAGGCGCGCTCGCCGAGCGAAACGCCGCCATTGAGATCGCGAGCCGGTTGAGCCGTCGCGGCCTTTGTCTTGGGATCTTTCTTGGTGTCAGTCTTGGCGGCGGCGGCGGCCGGAAGGCCCTTGGCGCCGGTCGCGGCCGGATTGCCGGCGCGGCCCGCGGGTTTTTGGGCGATCTGCGCCAGCCCGATTGCAGGCCACAGCGTCATCGAAACAATCAGGATCGTTCCGGCGATACGCATTGCAGCTCGCGACTGAGGGCATCGGGATCGGAGGCATGGATCGAGCGCAGGTGATCGAGCGCAAGCCTATCCGATCGCCGCTGCCGCGCAACTGCGGGCAGCGGCGAAATCGCAAGGGGCCTCGCGCCGGCGTCGTCGCAACGCTGGAATGCGCAGTCATGGCGCTACGAAGGCGTCATGGCGCCACGAAGGTGATATAAGGTCGTCCCATGCTGAACTCCGATGAGCTCGAGCGCTATGCCCGCCACATCGTGCTGCGCGAGGTGGGCGGTCCCGGCCAAGCGGCGCTCAAGCGCGCGCGCGTCCTCGTGGTTGGGGCGGGCGGGCTCGGCGCGCCCGTCCTGATGTATCTCGCAGCGGCCGGCGTCGGCACGCTCGGCATCGTCGACGACGACACGGTTGCGCTTTCGAACCTGCAGCGGCAGGTGATCCACGGTACCCCGGAGATCGGCGACCCCAAGGTCGCGAGCGCCGCCGCCACGATCCGCCGCCTCAATCCCCACGTGGCGGTCGAGACCCATGCGACGCGGCTCGTCGCCGATAACGCGCTGGCGCTGATCGGGGGGTACGATCTGGTCGCCGACGGCTCCGACAATTTCACCACGCGCTATCTGGTTTCGGATGCGTGCTACTTCGCCAAGCGGCCGCTGGTGACCGCCGCGGTCGGCACCTTCGACGGCACCCTCACCACCATCCGGGCGCATGAGCGCGCGGGCAGCGGCGCGCTCAATCCGACCTATCGCTGCCTGTTTCCCGAGCCGCCGCCCGCCGGCAGCGTTCCGGCCTGCGCCGAAGCCGGCATTCTGGGGGCGCTCACCGGCGTGCTCGGCTCGATGATGGCGCTCGAGGTGATCCGCGAGATCGTCGGCTTCGGCGAGGGCCTGGTCGGTCGCCTCTTGATGGTCGACGCCCGCTCCATGCGGTTCGAGACCCTGGCTTATTCATGGGATCCGGCCAATCCGCTGTCCGGCGAGCATCCCACGATTCACAATCTATCCATGCACAAGTGACGCGCACGAGCGCGTTCCGGAAGCGCACGCTCGCGAGAAGACGCCGATGCAGATGTCTTCCCAATCAATTGAGGGGCGCAGGGCCTCTCAGTCCTTCTCTCGCGCGGCCCGGGGCATGCACACACTTCTCTTGTTGGCGCGTGGCGCCGAGCGCAACTGCGACGACGCCACCGCGCCCGGCGTCACTTGGTCCAGGTGCCGATCGCGGCCGTGCCCTTCATGACCGACCATTTGTTGTCGCCGCTCGGCACCAGATTGAAGCAATTGGCGGCCGAGTTCTTCCAGGTCGTGCAGAAGCCGTCCTTGCTGAGCTTCCAGGTGCCTTCGCCCTTGACGCCGGATTTTCCCAGCGGCTCGCGCGTCATCTTGCCGTCGGCGGTGAACACCATCGTGTATTTGATGTTCTGCGGCGTCGAGGAGGTGAACGGCTGGCCGTTGAAGAAGGTCGACTGAATTTCGGCGGGCGCGAGTGGGGCGGCGCCGGCCATGCCGACACCGGCCAAAAGGGCGCATCCAGCGCCCGCGATCCGTAGACGCATCGGGTACCTCCGAAGTTTATTGGTGAAGCGAGCATAGCCAAGTCGGCGCATCCGCGCGAGCCTCACAGCATCGAGGGCAGCACGCGGTCGGGCGGCTTGTGGCCGTCTAGAAACGTCTTGATGTTGACGATGACCTTCTCGCCCATGTCGATGCGGCCCTCGATGGTGGCCGAGCCCATATGCGGCAGCAGCACCACCTTGCCGCCGTGCGCGAGCTTGACCAGCTTCGGGTTGACGGCGGGCGCGTGCTCGAAGACGTCGAGGCCGGCGCCGGCGATCTCGCCCGCGCCGATCAGCCGGGCGAGCGCGTTCTCGTCAATCACCTCGCCGCGCGCCGTATTGACGATATAGGCTTGCGGCCGCACCAGCTTGAGGCGGCGCGCCGACAAGAGGTGATAGGTCGCCGGCGTGTGCGGACAATTGGTCGAGATGATGTCCATGCGCACCAGCATCTGGTCGAGGCTTTCCCAGTAAGTGGCGCCGAGCTCCTCCTCGATGTGCGGCGCCACCCGGCGGCGGTTGTGATAGTGGATCTGCAGCCCGAAGGCGCGGGCGCGCCGGGCCACCGCCTGCCCGATCCGACCCATCCCGATGATGCCGAGCCGCTTGCCCCAGATGCGGTGGCCCAGCATCCAGGTCGGCGACCAGCCGCCCCATGGCTTGTCGCCGGACAGGATGGCGGCGCCTTCGGTGAGCCGGCGCGGCACCGCCAGGATCAGCGCCATCGTCATATCGGCGGTGTCCTCGGTGAGCACGCCCGGCGTATTGGTCACCGTGATGCCGCGGCTCAACGCGGTGGTGACGTCGATATGGTCGAAGCCGTTGCCGAAATTGGCGATCAGCTTGAGCCGCTCCCCGGCTTTGCTGAGCACGCCGGTATCGATGCGGTCCGTCACCGTGGGCACCAGCACGTCGGCGCTCTTTACCGCCTCGGCCAGATCGGACGGGCTCATGGGCTCGTCGTCGAGATTGAGGCGGGCGTCGAACAACTCGCGCATCCGGGTCTCGACGATGTCCGGCAGCTTGCGGGTGACGACCACCAGGAGCGTTTTGGGTTTCGGCATTCTGCTACCTGGCCCTTTTGATTCACCGCATTTCCGGACGGAAGATCGCAATCCGCGTTCTCCGGCCGGGCGTGGCAAAACGGCATCACTTGCCGTTTTTCTGTCGGGCGTTCAGGCCTCTTTAACCGTGCGGGCCGACACTCCGTTCGTCTGCGCCGGGTGATCGTGACCTATCGTCCTTGTCTACCAGAAGGTCCGGTCAAGACAAAGCATTGTGCCGTATCCACGCCCGTTGTTGTGTGTTTGCTCCGCCCCGCCCCATGAAACTTGCCCGCATCGCTCGCCGAACCGACACCCCCGAACCACTCCGGCGCAATGCGCGCAGGTCGGCGGTCCGCATTCTGGGGGTGCTACTGGCGTTCGTCACCACGGCCGCTTCGGCGGCCGGAGATCTGGCGGTGGGCGCAGCCAGCGGCCTGCCGGTCCCCCGCTTCGTCAGCCTCAAGCCCGACCGTGTCACGGTGCGGGGCGGACCCAACCGCGACCACGAGATCGCCTTCGTGTTCACCCGCTCGGGTCTGCCGGTCGAGATCACCGCCGAATCGGACAATTGGCGCCGCATCCGCGACTGGGAAGGGTCCGAGGGCTGGGTCTATCACTCCCTGTTGTCCGGCCGGCGCACCGCTTTGGTGTCGGCCAAGCAGCAGGACGAGCTGGTGCCGCTTTACGACAAGGCCGATGCGGAAAGCGACCTGGTGGCCCGCCTGCAGCCGGGTGTGCTCGCCTCCGTCAAGCACTGCAGCGGATCCTGGTGCCGCATCTTCGGCCCCGGCTTCGACGGCTGGATCGTGCAGGATCGCCTGTGGGGCGTCTACCCGAACGAGAAGATCGATTGAGCTGCGCGTTCGCGAGCCATGCGAACACCTATGGCGGACAGCGGAGTCCTTCGCCACGGCTTGTGAGCTGACCCGCCGCGGCGTGTCCGCAAAAGCTCAGCGCGTCTTGCGGCGCAGCCGGACCACCACGTCGATGCGCGCGATCTCGTAGCCTTCGGGCGGGATCGGCGGCTTGCCGACGAAGACATCGGCGTCCGGAATATCGAACAGCGTGTTCTCTTCCTCGACGAAGAAATGATGGTGCTGGGACGCGTTGGTATCGAAGTAGCTCTTCGAGCCCTCGACCGCGACCTGGCGCAGCAGTCCCGCATCGGTGAATTGGTGGAGCGTATTGTAGACGGTCGCCAACGACACCGGCGCCTTGGCGCTATTGGCCTCTTCGTAAAGCAGCTCGGCCGTGATGTGCCGATCGCCTTTGCCGAACAGCAACCAGCCAAGCTCCATGCGCTGGCGGGTGGGCCGCAGCCCCACCTGCCGCAGCATCGCCTTGACGTCGTGCCAGGGACAGCCGTTGAGCGCGGCAGGCGGCGCTTGCAGCGGCGCTTCCGCGGGTGCAGGCGCCGCGGCGGCGAAAACCATGGCGCGTGACGGTGGTGTCGTCGGCGGTGTCATGAACGGTAAACAGTCATGGACGGTCAAAGCCCTATTCTGGCAGGCTATTTCGAAGATCGTTGCGTTTGTAACATGTCGCTCCGAAAATGCAACCGCAGCCCGGAACCGGGCCGGCACTCGTGGCCGCGACATATGGCGGAGCACAACCGGAGCGGATGTCTGGCTTTGTCCCCCCTCGACCCCCTATATTGGCCCAGCGGAAATTTTTGCGGTAACAGGCCACACAGGCGACACAAGATGCTGATGACCCGGCGCTCGAGCTACGACTACGATGAACTCCTGGCCTGTGGCCGCGGCGAATTGTTCGGGGCCGGCAATGCCCAGCTGCCGCTGCCCCCCATGCTCATGTTCGACCGCATCTCCGAGATCAGCGAGACCGGCGGCGAGCACAGCAAGGGAATGGTGCGCGCCGTTCTCGATGTGAAGCCCGATCTCTGGTACTTCCCTTGCCACTTCAAGGGCGATCCCGTGATGCCGGGCTGTCTCGGCCTCGATGCGCTGTGGCAGCTCTTGGGCTTTTTCCTCGGCTGGCTCGGCTCGGCCGGGAAGGGACGCGCGCTCGGTCTCGGCGAGGTCAAGTTTTCCGGCCAGGTCCTGCCCACCATGAAGCAGGTGATCTACGGGGTCGACATCAAGCGGGTCATGCGCTCCAAGCTGGTGCTGGGCGTGGCGGATGGCTGGCTCAAGGCCGACGGCTCGATCATCTACCGGGCGATGGATCTCAAGGTCGGCCTGTTCCGTCAGGACGAGATGCAGCCGAGCGGCGCGTAGCGGAAGAGCGGCACCGATTTTCCATTCCGAAAATGCGACAAACGTAAATGAGTATTTTCAGAAAAAGTGGCATCCGGTTTTCCGATCCGAAAATGCGACAAACGTAAATGAGCATTTTCAGGAAAAGTGGCACCCGGTTTTCCGTTCCGAAAATGCGACAAACGTAAAAAAGTATGGAAGAGGCTTCGATGAGGCGGGTCGTCGTCACCGGCATGGGCATCGTCTCATCGATCGGAAACAATACCCAGGAGGTGCTGGCAAGCCTGCGCGAGGCGAAGTCGGGCATCGTGCGTGCGGACAAGTACGTGGAGCTCGGATTTCGCTGCCAGGTGCACGGCGCCCCGAGCCTCGATTCGGAAGGCGTGATCGATCGCCGCGCCATGCGGTTCCTGGGCGGCGGCGCGGCCTGGAACCACATCGCCATGGAGCAGGCGATCCGCGACGCCGGTCTCGAGACCGACGAAATCTCGAACGAGATGACCGGCATCATCATGGGCTCGGGCGGGCCTTCGACCCGCGCCATTGTCGAAGCCGCCGACGTCACCCGCAGCAAGGGACCCAAGCGCGTCGGCCCCTTCGCGGTGCCCAAGGCCATGAGCTCGACCACGTCGGCCACGCTCGGCACCTGGTTCAAGATCAAGGGCGTCAACTATTCGATCTCGTCGGCTTGCGCGACCTCCAACCATTGCATCGGCAATGCCATGGAGGTGATTCAGATGGGCAAGCAGGACATGATCTTCGCGGGCGGCTCCGAGGAGCTCGACTGGACGCTCTCTGTGCTGTTCGACGCCATGGGAGCGATGTCGTCCAAATACAATGACACGCCCGACAAGGCCTCGCGCCCTTACGATGTCGATCGCGACGGCTTCGTGATTGCGGGCGGCGCCGGCGTCCTGGTGCTCGAGGAGCTCGCGCACGCCAAGGCGCGCGGCGCCAAGATCTACGCCGAGGTGGCCGGCTATGGCGCCACCTCCGACGGTTTCGACATGGTGGCGCCGTCGGGCGAGGGCGCGGTCCGCTGCATGCGGATGGCCCTCAAGGGCGTGCAGGCGCCGGTCGACTACATCAATCCGCATGCCACCTCCACGCCGGTCGGCGATCTGCGCGAGATGGAGGCGATCCGTGAGGTTTTCGGCAAGGACACCCCGCCGATCGCGGCCACCAAGTCGCTGACCGGGCATTCGCTCGGAGCTGCCGGCGCCCAGGAAGCCATCTATTCGCTCTTGATGATGAGCAACGGCTTCATCTGCGAGAGCGCCAATATCGTGAACATCGACCCGGCCTTTGCCGACATGCCGATCGTGCGCGAGCGCCGCGACGGCGTCACGCTGGGCTGCGTGTTGTCGAATTCATTCGGCTTCGGCGGCACCAATGCATCGGTCGTGCTCAAGCGGCTGGACGCGTAGAGTTGAATTGTCTTTCTGGCCGACGGGCGCGCAATAAATAACCAGTGGGGTTCGAGTATGCCGGCGCTGATGCAGGGAAAACGCGGGCTGATCATGGGGGTCGCCAACGACCATTCGATCGCCTGGGGGATCGCCCGCACTCTGGCGGCCCATGGGGCAACGCTCGCCATGACCTACCAGGGCGATGCGCTCGGCCGGCGCGTGCGCCCGCTCGCCGAGTCGCTCGGCTCCGAGCTGGTGCTGCCGTGCGACGTGGACAACATCGCCTCGATCGATTCC
The DNA here is from genome assembly GCA_035552735.1 of Xanthobacteraceae bacterium. Taxonomy (GTDB): domain Bacteria; phylum Pseudomonadota; class Alphaproteobacteria; order Rhizobiales; family Xanthobacteraceae; genus VAZQ01. Next base: position 47,759 of record DASZKX010000219.1, on the reverse strand, counting down.
GTCTTTGCGGCGATCGCCAAGAAATGGGGCGGGCTCGATTTTCTAGTCCATGCCATCGCGTTCTCCGACAAGAACGAGCTCAAGGGCCGCTATGCCGACACCACGCGCGAGAACTTCGTGCGCACCATGATGATCTCCTGCTTCTCGTTCACCGAATTGGCCAAGCGCGCCGCCGCCTTGATGCCGAACGGCGGCGCCATGGTGACGCTGACCTACAACGGTGGCCAGCGCGCCATGCCGAACTACAACGTGATGGGCGTGGCCAAGGCGGCGCTGGAGGCCTCGGTACGCTATCTGGCGGTCGATTTCGGCCCCTCCGCCATCCGGGTCAACGCCATCTCGGCCGGCCCGATCCGCACGCTGGCGGGCGCCGGCATATCGGACGCCAGGGCCATGTTCAGCTTCCAGCAGCGGCATTCACCATTACGCCGCGGCGTGACGCTCGACGAAATCGGCGGCGCCGCCCTTTATCTCTTGTCTGATCTGTCGAGCGGCGTGACCGGCGACATCCATTTCGTGGATTCCGGCTACAACATCATCACCATGCCGAATCCCGATTTGCTGGCGCGCTCAGGCGAGCTTCATGGCGGCAACGGCGAGCGGGTTCCGAGCGGGGCGGTTTCAGATTAGCTCAGGAAGGTGCAGATCACCTCCCTTATCAATGACTGCGAATTGTCGATGATCGCGACACTCGCGGCGATCCCGCCGTCACCCGGCTCGAGCCGCGATCATCACTGGGATTTTCTCTGCCTTGCTTTGGACCGAGGTCTATAGGTGCGAATGCGTAGCCCGTCGACGAAGACGTCGACAAGTCGCAGAACGCTGGTCTGCCAGCCGGGCTGATCGTTCATGTAGCACATGCCCACAAGGGCGCGCAGGAGGTCTTCCGGGGTGATGTCGTCGCGGATTTCGTGTGCGGCGATGGCTCGGTCGAGCAGCCCGCCGACGGCCCGCGTCAGCTGATCGAAAGCATACGAGAAGAGCTCCGAGTTCTTGTAGGCGGCAAGCGCAAGCGCTGCCGACATGCCCTTCTTGGTGGCAACGAACTTTACATTCGAGCGCATCCAATGACGCAGTGCATCGATGGGGTTCGCCTCTTGTTTCAACTGCTCGGCCAGATCGGCAAGTTGTTGGACTTCACGGCGATATACCGCTTCGAACAAGCCTTCGCGCGTGGGAAAATGCCGATAAAGGGTGCCGATGCCCACCCCGGCAGCGCGCGCGATGGCTTCAAGGCTGGCTTCCGCGCCGCCCGCACTGAATACCACCTTCGCCGCTTCGAGCACACGCTCGCGGTTCCGAACGGCATCGGCGCGCGGTTTTCGCGTGTTCTTCTCCAACTGCCTCATTCCGACCGTCTAATTTCCTCGGGGAGGGGGACTTGAAAACGGAGGGCTCCTCCGTATATGTCGATCGTGACACGCTGGCACACAACAGCCGCGTCGAGCAAACGGCGCGCCGGGCACCGTCGCGACGACGGGATTCCCCCAGGATCGATTGCCCGAGCTCGACGTGATCTCGAGCCCACGGTCGACGGTCTCGCATGACCATCGCTTTTTCGGAGCACTGCATGAGCATCTCAACGACTCTGATTGTGAACGGCGTGAAGAGAACGATCGAGGTCGATGACCTTCGACTCACGCTTTTGGATATTCTTCGCGAGCACCTTCATTTGACCGGAACGAAGAAAGGCTGCGACCGCGGGCAGTGCGGCGCTTGCACGGTCATCGTGCGGGGGCGAAGGGTCAATTCGTGTCTTGCGCTCGCGGTCAGCCATGACGGCGCCGACGTCCTTACGATCGAAGGCGTGGCAAGCGGTGATCGACTTCATGCAGTGCAAGAGGCGTTTCTTGCCAACGATGGCTTGCAGTGCGGATTCTGTACGCCTGGCCAGATCATGAGCGCGATCGGTTTGATTGAAGAGGGTCAGGCCGGCGAGGACCCGGAGCGCGTGCGTGAAGGCATGAGCGGAAATCTCTGTCGGTGCGGCGCCTACAAAGGAATCGTGCAGGCGGTGCTGGAGGCGCAAAAGGTCCTCGAAGCGGCGAGCCGACGGGAGGTCGCATGAAGAATTTCGAGTATGTGAGGCCGGCAACGATCCGAGAAGCCGTTTCAGCCGCCTCCGATCCAGGCACCGCCTACTTGGCCGCCGGCACCAACCTTCTGGATCTGATGAAGGGGGAGATCACCCGACCGAGCCGACTTGTAGACATCAGCCACCTTCCCGATCTTGACCGCATCGAGGCCCATTCCGACGGCAGCGTGAGGATTGGAGCGCTCGTTCGCAACGCTGCCCTCGCTGGCGATCGGAATTTTGCCCGACGCTTTCCGGCGGTCGCCGAGGCCCTTCTGTCGGGGGCATCCGCGCAGCTTCGGAACGCCGCCACGGTCGGCGGTAATCTCTTGCAGCGTACGCGCTGCGCCTACTTCTACGACGTCGCCAGCGCTTGCAACAAGCGCGATCCCGGCTCGGGCTGTGACGCCCGCGGCGGCGAGAATAGACTTCACGCAGTCATAGGCTGGAGCGAAAGCTGCATCGCGACACACCCGTCGGATTTCTGCGTGCCCCTGGTCGCGCTCGACGCCGTCGTCGAGGTCGAAGGTGGAGCAGGGCGGCGGGAGATCCCGCTCGAGATGCTTCACCGGCTGCCGGGGGACGCGCCCGAGCGCGAGAACATGCTGGAGCCCGGCGAGATGATTGTTGCGCTGCGCTTGCCGGCGGAGGCGGCCCATTTCGCCGCGCATGCCCGTTACCTGAAAGTTCGCGAACGCACCTCCTACGCATTTGCGGTCGTATCGGCCGCGGCCGCTCTGCGCCTGGAGGATGAGACGATTACGGAAGCACGCCTCGCGTTCGGCGGCGTTGCCATGAAGCCCTGGCGGGCCCGTGAAGCGGAACGGATCCTGGCCGGCGCACGGGCGGATACCTCGCTTTTCCAGCGCGCTGCCGAAGCGGCGCTCGCGCAGGCAAGGCCCTCCGGTGATAACGGCTTCAAGATAGAGCTCGCTCGACGGATCGCAGTGCGGGCCCTCGCTCTCGCCAGAGCCGGCACGCCGGAGCGTGTGCCGGCGCTTCCAGCATCCCCTTTCGCCTCGGTTTCCGGAGACATCGTCCATGTCTGAGATCGCGCTCACCCAAGCGCCCGCTCATGCTCGCCACGGCTCAAACATCGGTCAGCCGCTCACCCGGCGTGATGGGATTCTCAAAGTCACGGGAGCGGCCCGGTTCGCCGCCGACCACCATCCGCCTGGGATGCTCTACGCGGTCCTGGCGGTGAGCAGCATCGCGCGTGGCCGCATCGCCTTTCTCGACGTTGAGGCCGCGAAAGCCCATGTCGGCGTCGTCGAGGTGCTCACACCGGCCAACAAACCGGTGCTCGCCCAGGATCCGGACGAAAAATCAAATCCCTTCATGTTTCGGCTCGATCTGCTGCAAAACGACCGGGTCCGTTATGCCAATCAACCGATCGCCGTCGTCATCGCGCAGACGCTCGAGGCGGCGACGGAAGGAGCCGCGCTCCTGTCGCCCCGCTACGACACCGAACCGGCGCGGGTTGGGCTGGATGCGGCCGAGAGCTTCATGCCGCCAAGCGTCGGCGTCGGAAATCTGCCGGAGGAACATCGGGGCGATGTCGAGGCCGGTCTCGCCGCAGCCTCGAAGCAAATCGAGGTGACCTACGAGACCGCACCCCAGTTTCACAACGCGATGGAGCCACATGCGATCGTGGCGACATGGGACGGTGACACACTTTCGATCGATACGCCGAGCCAAGGTCTTGCCATGGCGCAGGTGCGCCTCGCGGGACTTTTCGGGATGCCTCCGAACAAGATTCACATCCGCAGTCCGTTCCTTGGTGGCGGCTTCGGATCCAAAGGTTTCATCTCCGGGCCGCAGGTTCTCGGCATCATGGCGGCCCGCGCGGTGGGAAAGCCGGTCAAGCTGGTGCTTCGTCGGGAGCAGATGTTTGGTCCGGTGGGACACCGGGCTCCGACGCGGCAGACCTTGCGGTTGGGCGCCGACAATGACGGCAAGCTGACGGCGCTCGATCATCGGACGAAGACCACCTCGAGCACTTTCGACGACTTCTTCGAGCCGGCGTCCGGCGCTTCGCATACGCTTTATGCAAGCCCGGCCATTTCCACATCGTACGAAGCCGTTCGGGTCGACACCGGAACGCCGCTCTTCATGCGCGCGCCCGGAGAGGCAACAGGCTCGATCGCGCTCGAAAGCGCCATCGACGAGATGGCTTTGGCCTGCGGAATGGATCCCTTGGCCTTTCGGCTTGAGAACTATGCCGAGGTCGATCCGATGTCCGGTAAGCCCTTTTCCTCAAAGGCGCTACGGGATTGCTATACGCAAGGCGCCGCGCGTTTCGGCTGGGCGCGCCGCCCGACGGCACCCCGGCAGATGTATGACCGTGACGGATTGCTCGTCGGCTGGGGTGTTGGCACCGCGACGTTTCCGGCGCTCATGTTCCAGGCCCAGGCCAAGGCGGCGCTGCGCCGCGATGGCAGCGGCGTCATGGAGATCGGGGCGCACGACATGGGCCAGGGCGCCTGGACCGCACTGGCTCAGATCGCGGCGGATGGCCTCGGGCTCGACATCGACCAGGTAGAGTTCAGATCCGGGACCTCCGACCTTCCGGACGCCGGCATAGCGGGCGGCTCAGCCCACACCGCGACCGCCGGGATGGCGATTCACAACGCCGGTGCCGATGTGGTCGCGCGGCTTGCCGATCTCGCGGCCAACGACGAGCGCTCACCGCTGTTCGGCAGCGGAAATGCCGGCGTGATCGCGCGCGGCGGACGCTTGTCGCGTCGCGACGACGAGAGCCGCGGCGAGAGCTACGCCGACATCCTCGGCCGCGCCGGGCTCGCGCAGATCGAGGGTCAGGGAAGCAGCGCGGCCGATCCGGCCGCGCAATCGAGCTACGCTATGTTTGCGCATGGGGCCGTCTTCGCCGAGGTCAAGGTCGACCCCGATCTCGGGCAGATGCGCGTTACCCGTGTGGTCGGCGCCTTCGCGGCGGGACGGATCATCAATCCGCGCATGGTGCGCAGCCAGCTCTATGGCGGAATGATTTGGGGCGTGTCGTTCGCGTTGCATGAGCGTGCCGTCATGGATCCGCGTTCCGGCCGCCCGATGAATCCCAATCTGGGCGAATACCACATTCCGGTGAATGCCGACGTGCCCTCGATCGAAGCGATCCTTGTCGAGGAATATGACCCGCACGTGAATGCGCTGGGCATCAAGGGGGTGGGTGAAATCGGAATCACCGGCACTGCGGGTGCGGTCGCGAATGCGGTCTGGCATGCGACTGGGGTTCGGGTGCGCAAGTTCCCGATCACGCTTGATCGATTGATCGAGCCCAAAACATAACGGCCGGGGGGATGCCCCGGCCGCGTGTACCTTCGTTGCGCGAGCCTGCGCTGCCCCAGGCGGACGTCGACTACTCCCCACCCACCGCCTGCTGCTGATCGCCCTCGGCCTTCTGCTTGGCTTCCAGGTCCTCGCCGGTCTGCTGGTCGACCATCTTCATGGACAGCCGCACCTTGCCGCGCTCATCGAACCCCAAGAGCTTCACCTTGACCTTGTCGCCCTCGTTGATCACGTCCGTGACCTTCTGGACGCGCCGTGGCGCCAGCTGGCTGATGTGCACGAGGCCGTCCTTGGCGCCGAAGAAGTTCACGAAGGCGCCGAAGTCCATGACCTTGACGACGGTGCCTTCGTAGATGTGGCCGACCTCGGGATCGGAGGCGATCGATTTGATCCAGTTGATCGCCGCCTTCATGGCATCGCCGCTGGCGGACGCCACCTTGACGGTGCCGTCGTCCTGGATGTCGATCTTGGCGCCGGTCTTCTCCACGATCTCGCGGATCACCTTGCCGCCGGTGCCGATCACTTCGCGGATCTTGTCGACCGGGATCGAGAACACCTCGATGCGCGGCGCGTGCTCGCCGAGCTCGGCGCGGGCTTGCGTCAGCGCCTTCGCCATCTCGCCCAGGATGTGGATACGGCCGTCCTTGGCCTGGTTCAGCGCCACCCCCATGATCTCTTCGGTGATGCCGGCGATCTTGATGTCCATCTGCAGCGAGGTCACGCCGCGTTCGGTGCCCGCCACCTTGAAGTCCATGTCGCCCAGATGGTCCTCGTCGCCGAGGATGTCGGACAGCACCGCATAGCGCTTGTCCTCCAGGATGAGCCCCATGGCGATGCCGGCGGTCGGCCGCTTGAGCGGCACGCCTGCATCCATCAGAGCGAGCGACGTGCCGCATACCGTGGCCATAGAGGACGAGCCGTTCGATTCGGTGATCTCCGACACCACGCGGATCGTGTAGGGAAACTCGTGGTGCAGCGGCAGCATCGGACGGATGGCGCGCCAAGCGAGCTTGCCATGCCCGATCTCGCGCCTTCCCGGAGAGCCGAGCCGGCCGGTCTCGCCGACCGAGAACGGCGGAAAGTTGTAGTGCAGGAGGAACGTCTCCTTGTAGGTTCCGGGCAGTGCGTCGATGTACTGCTCGTCCTCGCCGGTGCCCAGGGTCGCCACCACCAGGGCCTGCGTCTCGCCGCGGGTGAAGAGCGCCGAGCCATGGGCGCGCGGCAGAATGCCGACCTCGGAGATGATCGGACGCACGGTCTTCACGTCGCGGCCGTCGATGCGCCGGCCAGTGTCGAGGACGTTCCAGCGCACGATCTTGGATTCGAGCTCCTTGAACACCGTGCCGACCTGCTGCTTGGTATAGGGCGGGTTCTCGACGCCCTCCGGCAGGTAATGCGCGATGGCCTTGGCCTTCACGGCCTCGACCGCCTTCTGGCGCTCCATCTTTTGCGCAATCCCGTAGGCGGCGCGCAAATCCTGCTCGATGCGTCCGAGCATGTCCTTCTCGAGCGCCGCGTTGTCGGAGGAGGAAAGCTCGCGCGGCTCCTTGGCGGCCTTCTCAGCCAGCTGGATGATGGCCTCGATCACCGGCTGGAAATGCCGGTGGCCGAACATCACGGCCCCGAGCATCACCTCTTCGGACAGCTCCTTGGCTTCCGACTCGACCATCAGGACGGCGTCCTGGGTGCCGGCCACCACCAGATCGAGGTGGGTCTCCGGCATCTCGTCGAGCTGGGGATTGAGCACGTATTCGTTGTTGATGAAGCCGACGCGGGCGGCTCCGATCGGGCCCATGAAGGGCGCGCCCGACAGCGTGAGCGCGGCCGAGGCCGCCACCATGCCCAGGATGTCGGGATCGTTCTCGAGATCGTGCGACAGCACGGTGACGATCACCTGGGTGTCGCAGCGCCAGCCCTCGGCGAACAGCGGCCGCACCGGCCGGTCGATCATGCGCGAGGTCAGCGTCTCGCGCTCGCTCGGGCGGCCTTCGCGCTTGAAGTAGCCGCCGGGGATGCGCCCGGCCGCATAGGTCTTCTCGAAGTAGTTGCAGGTGAGCGGCAGGAAGTCGATGCCGGTCTTGGGCTCCTTGGCGGCCACCACGGTGGCCAGTACTTTGGACTCGCCGTAGCTGGCGACGACGGCGCCGTCGGCTTGGCGGGCGATCTTGCCGGTCTCGAGGACGAGCTTGCGCCCACCCCAGTCGAGCTCAACGCGATGGATATCAAACATTGTGATGGTCTTTCATGATGATTGTCCCCGTCCTAATCCTCCCGGCTTGCCGGGAAGGGAACAGGAGGGGGCCGGAGGGCGAAAGCCATCGGCAAGACGGCGAGACGCTGCAGCGCGCGGGTGGCGCGGACGGATGCAGCATCCGGCGATCCTGCCATGGCCTTCGGGCCCTCCTTGTGAACGGACGGGCGAATGGAAATCGGCCCGTCACGCAGATCGGCAGCGGCGTCGCTGCCGGACGATCAGCGCCTGTCTCTTGCAGGCGCTGCGAACGCGCGGCAAAAGCCGCGCCACAATAGCCTCAGCGGCGGATGCCCAGCCGCTCGATCAATGATCTGTAACGTCCTTCATCGGTGCGAGCGAGATAATCAAGAAGCTGGCGACGCTGGGAGACGAGCTTGAGCAATCCACGCCGGGAATGGTTGTCCTTGACGTGGGTCTTGAAGTGCTCTGTCAGGTTGTTGATACGCTCCGAAAGGACCGCCACCTGCACTTCCGGCGAACCAGTGTCGCCGGTCTTGGTCGCATAGGTCTTGATAACGTCCGCCTTGCGGTCGGGTGTAATCGACATCGGGTCTCCTATCTGTCGGCGTGGAAGCTTACGAACGGCGGCCGGGCCGGGATGTCGTCCAGCGCGGTTGCCCACAAACGGTTCGCGCCGGCAAAGGCCAGCGCGACCGCGGCGCAATATAGTCGAAAATTCTTCCGATGCCAGCGGAATTTACGCCGTCCTGGACCACCGGGCCACGCCGCCCAATTTGGTTCAGCGCGCCAGGTTGAAGATGCGGCGGGGGCGCAATTCGCCCTTTTCCACCTCGGCCAGCGCCAACAGAGAGCCCTGAACCGAGACCGCCACCCAGCCCTCCATCAGCGGGGCGTCGCGCCCACGCAGCAACACCGACTGGCCACGCGCGAGCCGTGCGGCATCAGCGCGGCTCACCACCATGGCGGGCAGGGCCGTGAGGCCGGCCTCGACCGGCAGGAGCACCGGAGCCGAGGCCGGTATGTGCTCGCTGTCGGGGGCAACCAAGGCCCGCAGGGCATCGAGGCCGACCGCGCAGTCTTGCGTGAACGAGCCGACCGCGGTCCGCCGCAACGCCACCACATGCCCGAGGCAGCCGAGCTCGCGGCCGAGATCACGGGCCAGCGACCGCACATAGGTGCCCTTGCCGCATTCTGCCGCCAGTACCGTATGGTCGGCGTCCGGCATCGCCACGAATTCGAGGCGATGGATGTCCACCGGTCGGGCCGCCAGCTCCACCACCTTGCCCTCGCGGGCGAGGTCGTAGGCGCGCTCGCCCTCGATCTTGAGCGCCGAGAAGCGCGGCGGCACCTGTGCGATGGTGCCGGTGAAGCGCGGCAGCAGGGCACGGATCGCCTCCGGCATGGGGCGCGTCGGAGCAGATGCGACGACGCGGCCTTCGGCATCGTCAGTGTCGCGCTCCTCCCCCCATTGCACCGTGAAATGATAGGTCTTGCGGCCGTCCATGACGAACGGAACCGTCTTGGTCGCCTCCCCGAGGGCGATCGGCAGGCAGCCGGAGGCGAGCGGATCGAGCGTGCCGGCGTGGCCGGCGCGCTTGGCTGCGAACAGCCGCTTGACCACGCTGACCGCATGCGTGGAGGTCATCCCTACCGGCTTGTCGAGCACCAGCCAGCCGTTCACCTCCCGCTTCGTGCGCCGGCGCTGCCCGCTCGGCCGCTCGGTCGTGTCCGCTGCAGCGGCCGCGACCGGAATATCATCGGCCGGGACATCATCGATCGGGACATTATCGGTCGTGACGGTGGTCGGTATGCTCACGTGCCGTCGTCCTTCTCGGGCTCGAGATCGCGCCGCACCTGCGGGGTTCGCAGAAGTTTCTCGATTCGTTCCGCCTCCGCGAATCGCTCGTCGAGCTGGAAGCGGATATCGGGTGCGAATTTCAGGTTAACGCGGTGGGAAATCTCGCCGCGCAGGTAGCGCTTGTTGCGCTCGAGCGCGGCCATCACCTCGTCCGCGTCGCGCCCGCCGAGCGGCATCACATAGATGGTGGCGAGCCGCAAGTCCGGTGCCATGCGCACTTCCGGAATGGTGATGAGATGGCCCTCGAGCACCGGGTCGTGGACCTCGCCGCGGATCAGCATCTCCGAGACAGCATGGCGGACGAGCTCGCCGACGCGCAATTGGCGCTGAGACGGTTCGGCCCGACCTCGCTGTTTGGGGCGCGTCATGATGCAGCTTTCTTTGTGGCGATCGCGCAGTCTTCTCGGCGCGCGGGCTTTGAGTCTATTGGCCGGCGCCCGCTGCGGCGACCTTCGTGCGCACCCGGCACGCCAGGTCCGCAAAGGCATCGGCCGATGGCAGGGCGCGCCTGGGAACCTGGAGCAGCTCGGCGCGGCTGAGCGCCAGGAAGAGACCCTCCCTGGTCTCGATGACGCGTTGGATGGAGCGCCAGGAAATCCGTCCTTCGATGCCACCGACTTTCGAGCGGACGTCTTGCTCGCCGACATGCAGCGTCACGTCCTTGTTGGCGAAGCTATAGCGTGGGAACAACCAGCGTGCCATCAGTTGCTCCCCCAGATACTCGCCGATGGGTGCGACCAGCGTCACCAGCGCAAACACAATGGCGCCGACGACGAGCGCCAGCCACGGAGCGGCCGACAGAGAATCGTTGCTGAAAGCGACCGCCAGTCCGCCGATCAGCCCAGCCCGCCCCCAGCGCCCGAGGCGCCCGAGCGGGCCGATCGACCGGCCTGCGCGCAACAGCGCGATGTAGTCGTCGGGTCCGAACCGATAGGCGATCGTCTGTTCCATAGGAGCGTTGCGGCGCCCGAATGCAGGCGGAGCGCGTCCTCGCCGCTCAAAGCGACCGCTGGATCGTCTCGACCCGGTAGCATTCGATGACGTCGCCGACCTTCATGTCGTGATAATTCTCGAACGCCATGCCGCATTCCTGTCCGGCCACCACCTCGCGCGCATCGTCCTTGAAGCGCTTGAGCTGGGACAGCTTGCCTTCGTGAACCACGACATTGTCGCGGATGAGCCGCACGTTGGCGCCGCGCTCCACCGTGCCGTCGGTGACCCGGCAGCCCGCCACGTTGCCCACCTTGGAGACCTTGAAGACCTCCAGGATCACGGCATTGCCCAGCATGGTCTCGCGCAAGGTCGGCGACAGCAGGCCGGACATGGCCTTCTTAACGTCGTCCACCAGATCGTAGATGATGTTGTAGTAGCGGATCTCGACGCCGGCCCGTTCGGCAGCTTCGCGCGCTTCCTTGTGGGCGCGCACGTTGAAACCGATGATCGCGGCACCTGCCGCTTCCGCCAGCGTCACGTCGGATTCCGTGATTCCGCCGGCGCCCGCATACAGGATGCGCGCTCCGACCTCGCCGGTGCCGAGCTTCTCCAGCGCGCCCAGGATGGCTTCGATCGAGCCTTGCACGTCGCCTTTGATGACCAGCGGGAACTCCTTGCGGCCATCGGTCTTGAGCTGGCTCATCATCTGCTCGAGCGAGCCGCGCAAGCCGGTCGCCCGCGCCGCCATCTTGTCGCGCTTCTGTCGCGCCCGGTAATCGGTGACCTCGCGGGCCCGCGATTCACTCTCGACCACCGCCAGCCGGTCGCCGGCATCGGGCGTGCCGCTGAAGCCGAGCACCTCGACCGGCATCGAGGGGCCGGCCGTCGTGAGCGGTTTGCCGGTATCCGAGATGAGGGCGCGCACGCGGCCCCATTCGGCTCCCGCCACCACGATGTCGCCGGGCTTGAGGCTGCCGCGCTGCACCAGCACGGTTGCGACCGGGCCGCGGCCGCGATCGAGCTTGGCCTCGATCACGGTGCCTTCGGCCGGCCGGTTCGGGTCGGCCTTGAGATCGAGCAGTTCCGCCTGCAGGGCCAGCGTCTCGAGCAGCTTATCCAGATTGAGCTTCTTGGTCGCCGACACTTCCACGTCGAGCACGTCGCCGCCGAGCGATTCGACCTGGATCTCGTGCTGCAGCAATTCGGTGCGTACGCGCTCCGGCTTGGAGTCCGGCTTGTCGATCTTGTTGATGGCGACGATGATCGGCACCTTGGCGGCCTTGGCATGATGGATCGCCTCGACGGTCTGCGGCATCACGCCGTCGTCGGCCGCCACCACCAGGACCACCACGTCCGTTACCTTGGCGCCGCGCGCCCGCATGGCCGTGAACGCGGCATGGCCGGGCGTGTCGATGAAGGTGATCTTATGTCCGGACGGCGCCGTTACCTGATAGGCGCCGATATGCTGGGTGATGCCGCCGGCTTCGCCGGCCGCCACCTCGGTCGAGCGGATAGCGTCGAGCAGCGACGTCTTGCCGTGGTCGACATGGCCCATGATGGTGACCACCGGCGGGCGCGGCGCCAGCGCGGCTTGATCGTCGCTGGCGTCGAACAGGCCCTCCTCCACGTCGGATTCTGCGACCCGCTTGACGGAGTGGCCCATCTCCTCGGCCAGCAGCTGCGCCGTATCGGCGTCGATCACGTCGGTGATCTTCACCATCTGGCCCTGCCGCATGAGCAGGCGGATGACGTCGACCCCGCGCTCCGCCATGCGGTTGGCGAGCTCTTGGATCGTGATGGTTTCCGGAATGATCACTTCGCGGACGAGCTTTTCCTTGGGCTCGGTGTCGCGATGGCCGGCCATGCGCTGCACACGGCGGCGGAACGACGCGACCGAGCGCTCGCGCACCTCGTCGGCGCTGAGCGCGGTCACCAAAGTGAGGCGGCCGCGGCGCTTCTCGCCCGCGACTTTCGCCGGCTTGGGGGCCGGGGCCGGGCGAATGACGCCGCCGCGGCGGGTCGTGCGCGGAGCCTCCTCCTCGTCGGCCTCCAGAACCGGGCGCGCGGCCGGCCGTGCGGCGGCCGTGGTGTCCTCGCCGAAACGCTTCTTGGCCTCGAGCTCGGCCTTGCGTTTGGTTTCCTCGTCGTGGCGCCGGCGATCCTCCTCGCCGCGCTTGCGCGCCTCGGCGGCTTCGCGCTCGGTGCGCTCGGCTGCCTCGCGCGCGATGCGCACGTGGGCCTCCTCCTCGGCGATCTTGCGTTCCTCGGCCTCGCGCAGGCGAGCGTCGGCCAGCGCGTGGACGCGCGCCTTCTGCTCGTCCTCGGTGAGCGTGCGCAGCACGACACCGGAGGGCTTCGGGGCGGGGACCGCAGGCGATTGGGCCGGCACGGTCGCGGGTGCTGCAGCCGCCGGCACCACCGCGGGCCGGGCGGTGGCGGACCGCTGCTTGGCGCTCGCGGCGTCGGCGGCGGGCGGCGGCGGTTCAGCCCTGACGGGGCCGCCGACGCGACGTTTCACCTTTTCCACGACAACCGCCTTGGTGCGGCCATGGCTGAAACTTTGGCGCACCACCCCCTGCTCGACGCCCCGCGGCTTGAGGGTCAAGGTCTTGGTGGGGGCGACGCTGAGCGTCTTGTCGCCGGGGTTTTTCGTCGTTTCAACCATTCCGTTCCTGCTTTTCGGTCTTCGCTGCTGGCTTTGGTTCAGTCCGATCGCCCAAACCTCCGGTTCGAAAGCGATCCAGGAGTCCGGCGCGTGCCACGAACGTGTCGCTTTCGCGACCGGCAAGCAGGGCTGCATGTATCACATTTGACCGCCCCAAAGCCAAATCCAATTGCGCCGAGGTAAACGTGTCGATGATGGCAATCTTGCCGGTATCGAGGTCGAGCCCCCGGCGCATGGCGGCATCGAGCTTTCTGGCCCCGTCCCGTGCCGCCTCGGCGGCATGGACGAGAGCCACGACCCGGACCCGATTGAGGGCCTGCTCGGTCTTGGCGAAGCCGATTGCGACCCTGCCGGCCTTGTGGGCCATGGCCAGAGCGCCGAGCGCGCCCTGCTCCAGCAGCCGCTCGGTCGCCTCGACCATATCGGTCGCCACCTGCACGTCGCGCTTGAAGCCGCGCCCGAAGACCTTGCGGGCAACCGCGGTGCGGAGCGCCTGACGGGTTGCTGTGATCCAGATCCCGCGCCCCGGCAATTTGCGCTTGAGATCCGCAACCACCAGGCCGCCCGGCGAAACCACGAAGCGGATCATATCGGTGACCGGACGCACGCAGCCGGTCGCGGCGCAGAAGCGCTCCGCGCCGGGCGCGGTCTTGCGCGGCCCGGCATCGAGATCGAGCGCCGCCGGCGCCACATCCTCAGGCGCGAGATCCACGTGATCCATGGTTGCGAGCATCCGGATTCAACCGTCCCTTAGGCCTCGACCTCGGCCTCGGCGGCCTCGGTCGGCTCCTCCGCGGCGGGCGGCGGCGCCAAATCCTCTTCCCTGATCCAGCCCATCTTGACGCGCGCCTGCATGATCAGCGCCTCGGCCTCCTCGCGCGACAATTCTTCGAGGATGCCGGCATGCTTGGTGGTCTCGCCGTCCTTGCGCTCGCTCCAGCCGGCGAGGTCGTCGGTGGCACAGCCGGCCAAGTCCTCCACGGTCTTGATGCCGTTCTCGCCGAACTCCACCAGCATCGCGGTGGTGACGCCGGGAACCTCGCGCAGCGCGTCCTCGACCCCGAGCTCGACCCGCTTGGCGTCGAGCTCGGCATCGAGCTTGGCGAGATACTCGGCCGCCCGCGCTTGCAGCTCGCGCGCGGTGTCCTCGTCGAAGCCCTCGATGCCGGCAATTTCCTTTTCATCGACCAGCGCCAGCTCCTCCACCGAATTGAAGCCTTCGGACGCCAGCAATTGGCCCACGACCTCGTCGACATTGAGCGCATCGATGAACAGTTTCGTGCGCTTCTCGAACTCGGCCTGGCGATGCTCGGACTCTTCCTGCTCGGTCACGATGTCGATGTCCCAGCCGGTGAGCTGGGAGGCGAGCCGCACGTTCTGGCCGCGCCGCCCGATGGCCAGCGAGAGCTGCTGGTCCGGCACCACGACCTCCATGCGCTGGCGCTCCTCGTCGAGCACGACCTTGGCGACCTCGGCGGGCGCCAGCGCATTGACGACGAAATTGGCCGGATCGGACGTCCACGGAATGATATCGATCTTCTCGCCCTGCAGCTCGTTGACCACCGCCTGCACGCGCGAGCCGCGCATGCCCACGCACGCGCCGACCGGATCGACCGAGGAATCCCGCGAGATCACCGCGATCTTGGCGCGCGACCCCGGATCGCGGGCCACCGCCTTGACCTCGACGATGCCGTCGTAAATCTCCGGCACCTCCTGGGCGAACAGCTTGGACATGAACTGGGGATGCGTGCGCGACAGGAAGATCTGCGGGCCGCGCGGCTCGCGCCGCACGTCGTAGATATAGGCACGAACGCGGTCGCCGTTGCGGAACACCTCGCGCGGCAGCAGCTCGTCGCGCCGCACGATGGCTTCGCCGCGGCCGAGATCGACCACCACATTGCCGTACTCGACCCGCTTGACGATGCCGTTGACGATGTCGCCGATGCGGTCCTTGTACTCCTGGTACTGGCGGTCGCGCTCAGCCTCGCGCACCTTCTGCACGATCACCTGCTTGGCGGATTGGGCCGCGATGCGCCCGTATTCCAGCGGCGGCAAAGCCTCGGCGATGAAGTCGCCGACTTGCGCGGCCGGATTGCGTCGCTTGGCATCGGTCAGCGAAATCTGGGTCGAGTCGTTCTCGACCTGCTCCACCACGAGCAGCAGCCGGGAGAGCCGCATCTCGCCGGTCTTCGGATTGATCTCGGCGCGGACCTCGGTCTCGCTGCCGTAGCGCGAGCGGGCCGCCTTTTGGATCGCATCCTCCATGGCGGCGATCACGATCCCGCGGTCGATCGCCTTTTCACGGGCGACGGCATCGGCGATCTGCAACAATTCGAGCCGGTTGGCGCTGACGGCCATCGGTCACTCTCCCTCGTGCTGGGCCACGCGCGGCTTGCAGGCCGACGCGGGCTGAAAATCTCTCGACCGCCGAGACCCATGCTCGGGCTCGCGCCGTCTCTTGTCCGGGCGCTGCGCTCGGGGCGAAAGCTGTGCTTCGTCCTGCGGCTCGCGCCCAAGCGGCTCCTGCGGGTCGCGCGGCGGATGCGCGTTCCGCTCCGCCGCCTTCTTCCCACGCCGGAGCGATTCGGCCACCAGGGCGTCGGTGAGCACCAGCCGGGCTTCCGTCATGTCCCCGATCGGCAGCAGGACCTCGGCCTCGTCGCCGTCCGCGGCATCATCGCGCCGGACCCGGGCGGCATCGCCTTGCGCACCGAGGAGCATGCCCCGGAAGCGCCGGCGGCCGGCCGTCGAGACTGCCATCTCCACCTTGACCTGGTGGCCGGCGAACCGCTCGAAATCCGATCGGCGCACCAGCGGGCGGTCCATGCCCGGCGATGAAACCTCCAGCCGGTAGGCCGCCTCGACCGGATCGGCGACGTCGAGGACGGGCGACACCGCGCGCGAGATCGCCTCGCAATCGTCGATCGTCATGGTCCCGTCCGCGCGTTCCGCCATGATCTGCACGGTGCAGCCGTAAAGTCCGGAAACCCGCACCCGGACCAGCCGGAAGTCCAGGCTCGACAGCACCGGCTCGGCGATCGCGGCAAGACGCGCCGCGACGCCCTGCTCGACGATCAGGCGGGGCTCGGAAAATGCTTGCCGGTCAGGGATTTCACTCATTCGTTCAATGGTCCGTCGATCCCGCCTTTGATATGATCGCTTGATATGGTCGTCGTTCCCGGGCATGCGATCGGCCGCCGCGGCGGATCGCGGTAACAAAAAAGAGCGGGCCCCGGGAGGAACCCACTCTCAAAAACCGAACGGATCAAATCCGATCGTTATGAGATGTCCGCTACCGACAGGATGTCTATCGCAGACCCGGCAAATATAGCGATTTTATGCGCGTGTGCAAGCCGGTCGGGGTCGGGCATTTTCCCGCGAGGCGGAAATCCGCAGCCCGTCCCAATTGCGGCAAATTGCAATCGATGCGCCGGGTTTGCCTTGCCGATGAATCAAGATCAAGGGTGGGCACACGTTTTTCCCCTATCGGCAGCGGCGGCAACCGCCCGCGCGTCGATTGGCGCTGATTTGACGGCTTTTGTATGCCCCGACCGTGTCGCGCCCTTGGTTCGTCGGCTGGCCGACTAACCGTTCCTTCAGATTCCCTAACTAGGGTTCAACACTCGTGACAGGAAGCGTTTTTTCAGTGTCGTGCGTGTAGGCTTGCAAATGTCGGCTGCTCCCTCCCTCATCCCGGAGTTGGAAGATATCGTCCAACATGGCTCCCCGCGCCGAAGGGAGCAGGCGCTCCGGCGCATTACGGCCTTGTTTCTGGATGGGGCGAGCCTGTTCAACGACGAGCATGTGCGGCTGTTCGATGACGTCTTCAATCGCCTGATCGACGAGATCGAATCGAAGGCGCGCGCGGAGCTATCCCATCACCTGGCCCCGCTGCGCAATGCGCCGGGAGAATTGATCTCCCGGCTCGCGCGCGACGACGATATCCTGGTGGCCGGACCGGTCCTGCGGCAGTCGCGCCGCCTGGCCGAGACCGATCTCTTGGAGATCGCCGAGACCAAGAGCCAGGCGCATCTGCTCGCCATCTCGGGCCGCGCCGGCATCGCCGAGACGGTGACCAATGTGCTGGTGCGCCGGGGTGATCGCGAGGTCGCTCGCAGCGTTGCCGAGAACCGCAGCGCCGTCATCTCCGACGACGGCTTCACGGCCCTGGTGGCGAGGTCCGATGGCGACGACGTGCTGGCCGAAAGGGTCGGGCAACGGTCCGATATTCCGCCGCCGCTGTTTCGCGTGCTCCTGCTCAAGGCGACCGCGGTGGTGCAGCAGCGGCTGTTCGCGTCCGCGACCCCGGAGGTCCAGGCGGAAATCCGTAGCGTACTGGCGCGGGTCTCGAAAGAGGTCGCCACCAAGGCAGCGCCGCCCGACTATCGCGAGGCGCAGGTCACCGTTGCGGGCCTGCGTCTGCGCGGCCAGCTCAACGAAGGTCAAGTCGTCGAGTTCGCGCAAGCCCGCCAATACGAGGAGATGGTCGCCGGGCTCGCCGATCTTTGCGCGGTCCCGATCGACGTGGTGGATCGCCTGATGGGCGGCGAGCGGCCCGATCCGATCCTCATTCTGTGCAAGTCTGTCGGCTGGGGATGGCCCACCGCGCGCGCCATCATCGGGGCTCGGCTCGGCCGCAAGGCCAATTCCAACCAGGGGCTCGACACCGCTTATTCCAATTTCGAACGGCTGACGGCAGCGACCGCCGCGCGCGTGATCCGGTTCTGGCAAATGGGACCGTTGAGCTCGCGCAAGGCCGAGAATGAGCTCCCCGCCCTGCACTCAGGCGGATGAGGGCTTACCGCGCAGCACCGGGGCGCGTCACTTGCGCCGAAAGGTCAGATAGCACGGGCAGCGACCCTCGCGGTTCGCCTTGGCCTCGTAGCGCGTGCTGATGAAACCCGGCCATGGCAGCCGCCAGTCATCGGCGTGCTCGGCGGTCCAGGTGAGATCGGGCGATCGCAAGCCGCGCTCGAGTGTCCAGGCCGCATATTCGGGAATATCGGTCACGAAGCGGAATTCTCCGCCCGGCCGCAACACCCGTGCGATCTCGATGAGGCTCGCATCCTGCACGAAGCGCCGCTTCCAATGCCGCCGCTTCGGCCACGGATCCGGATAGGCGAGATCGACACAGGTGAGCGCCGCGGACGGGAGCCATTGGAGGACCTCGGCGGCGTCGCCATGATACACCCGGATGTTGTCGAGCTTGCGCGCCGCGATGGCGGTGAGTGCCTTGGCCATGCCGTTGACGAAAGGCTCGATCCCGACGAAGCCGGCCCGCGGTCGCTCTTGGGCCTCGGCCACCAGGTATTCGCCGCCCCCGAAACCGATCTCCAGCCGAATCGAATCGACCGGGGCGCAGAACAGCCCCGCCAGCTCGCCCGGCGGCCTCGTCAGGTCGAGGGCGAGGCGCGGCAACAGGGTCTCGAACAATCCGGCTTGGCGCGGGCTGAGCTTGTGGCCCTGCCGGCGGCCAAAGAAGGCACCGCGCCGGCCGCGGTCCTCATCCATTGCGACCCGCTATTTTAAGGCGCGGCGAAGCGCGTCGACCAGGTCGGTCTGCTCCCAGGAGAAGCCGCCATCCTTCTCGGGCGCCCGGCCGAAATGCCCATAGGCGGCGGTCCGGCGATAGATCGGCCGACTGAGCTTGAGGGCGCGGCGGATGTTGGTCGGACGCAGCGGGAAAATCTCCGGCAACAGCTTCTGCAGCTTGGCCTCGTCGACCTTGCCGGTCCCGTGGGTATCCACCAGCAGCGACATCGGATCCGCAACCCCGATCGCATAGGCGATCTGGATGGTGCAGCGCTCCGCCAGGCCGGCCGCCACGACGTTCTTGGCCAGGTAGCGCGCCGCATAGGCGGCCGAACGGTCGACCTTGGTCGGGTCCTTGCCGGAGAACGCGCCGCCGCCGTGGGGCGCATAGCCCCCGTAGGTGTCGACGATGATCTTGCGGCCGGTCAGCCCGCAGTCGCCGTCAGGGCCGCCGACCACGAAATTGCCGGTCGGATTGACCAGGAAATCGGATGCCTTCTTGGGCATCCAGCCCTCCGGCAGCGCCGACTCCACGGTGTCGGCGATCAGCTCCTTGACCATGCCGGGGGTGTATTTCTTGCTATTGCGGGTTTGCGCATTGTGCTGCGTCGAAACCACGACCTTGGTGCAGCCGACCGGCTGGCCTTTGATGTATTGCACCGTCACCTGGCTCTTGGCGTCGGGCTGCAGATCGAAGAGCTGTCCGGAGCGCCGCCTCTCCGACAGCATCTTGAGGATCCGGTGGGCAAAGAAGATCGGCGCCGGCATGAACGAGTTCTTTTCGTAGACCTCGCTTTCCGTGCAGGCGAAGCCGAACATCATCCCCTGATCGCCGGCGCCCTCGTGCTCGCCGTCCTTCTTCTTCTTGGCGTCGACCCCCATGGCAATATCGGGCGACTGGCCGTGCAGCAGGATCTCGACCTCGGCGCCGTGATAGGAAAATCCCTCCTGATCGTAGCCGATGTCCTTCACGACATTGCGCGCGATCTGCGCGATCATCTCGCGATTGACGACCGCCTGGCTGCCGAACTTGTTGAACAACGGGGCCTGTCCGCGGCCCTCGCCGGCGATCACGATCTTGTTGGTGGTGGCGAGCGTCTCGCAGCCGAGCCGGGTATTGACCTGGCTGTCGTCGGCGATGCCGAGCTTGATGTCGTTCTCGAGAAAGGCGTCGAGAACCGCATCCGAAATCTGGTCGCAGACCTTGTCGGGATGTCCTTCGGAAACGGATTCGCTGGTAAAAAGATAGTTCGCGCGTGACACTTTGGAACACTCCCCGTTGGCTGAGCACAGCAGGACCTGGGCACGCCGAAGATACCGGCTTCGTCAGGACAGGCTTGCTCGTGAGACGCCCGGCTCATCCGCTGGCCGTGTTTCTTGCAGCGTCCCCGCGCGCGGTCAAGCGGTCAAACGGTCAAACGATATGCGGTCCGGACATGCGCGCGGGGCGAGCGAGTGTGGCAAGCTCGGCCTGAAGCAGGTTCGTCCGGAAGATGGGCCGGCGACGCAATTTCCGGCCGTGTGGACAGCGGTTCGCGGCAAGAAATTCCAACCCGGCGTCAGTCCTCCCGCCCGGCGATCTCCTCGACCAGATCGACGATGCGGCGCCTGAGCTTGGGCTCCTTGATCTCCATGAATGCCTTGGTGAGGGCAAGCCCGTCCGAGGTGGCGAGGAAGTCCGAGACGTAGGTCGGGGAGGGGGCCTCTCCCATGCCGTCACCCTCGTTCTGCGGATGGAAGGTTGGCGCGCCCTCGAAGAAGAATGCCACCGGGACCTGCAGAATGTGGGAAATCTGCTGCAATCGGCTCGCCCCGATTCGGTTGGTCCCCTTCTCGTACTTCTGCACCTGCTGGAACGTGAGGCTCAAGGCGCCACCGAGCTTCTCTTGGCTCATCGACAGCATCATTCGGCGCATCCGCACGCGACTGCCGACATGCTTGTCGATGGGATTCGGGGCCTTCTTAGCCATAATGCTCTCCTATGGGACCTCTATTGGACGTAATGGGTCCACCTATTCTTCAATGTCAAGTGCCGAAGGCATGGCGTATATGGCGTTTTCGCGGCCGTTCGACGCGTACTCCCCTGGGTTTGCACGTCGCGCCTGGTCTCTCCCCGTCGCTAAAACCGCTGAGCCTCGTGTGATATGCGTTTGATCCGGCAGCGGTGGGTGCGGCCGAGGGGACCATGCGCACAGAATTTTTTACGTATTGGCCGCAAAAAAGAGCTTATGCTTAACGCCGCGTGGCCCGGACCAGCTGATTGGCGGCCGGCGGCGGCTTCGCAGTACAAGGGCCGCCGCAAGTGCAACCACAAGTGCGGTCGGCAGATCGCCCATGCGGGCATAGGGTGTGAGAGCGGTCGGCTGCGGCAGCCTGGCGTCGAGCACGCCATCGGTTCCGAGCGGCAGCGAGCCGATGACACGGCCGACCGGATCCACCACCGCCGAAATCCCGGTATTGGCAGCCCGCACCAGCGGGAGGCCCTCTTCGACCGCGCGAATGCGCGCCTGCTGGAGGTGCTGGTAGGGGCCCGCACTCGCCCCGAACCAGCCGTCATTGGTGAGATTGACCATCCAGCCGGGCCGCTCGCCGCGCGGCACCGCCTCCGGGAAGATGATTTCGTAGCAGATAAGCGGAAGCACGTCGGGTGCCCGCGGTACCTTCAGGATGCGGTGCCGATCGCCGGGGATGAATCCGCCCGGCATCTTGGTGATCTGCCGCAGGCCGAGCTCTTCGAGAAAATCCTGAAATGGCAGATATTCGCCGAAAGGGACCAGATGGACCTTGTCGTAGACCGACAGGATCGAGCCGTCGTGATCGATGATGTAGACCGAGTTGTAGGCGCGCGTGACCGCGGCATCAGGGACACCTTCGGGTGCCCGCACCGCCCCGGTGATCAGGACGGTGCCGGCCGGCAGCAAGGCGGCGATCTGGGCCAGCGCGCCGGCATCGCGGGTCAGAAAGAACGGGAACGCCGATTCCGGCCAGATCAGATGGGTGACGTCGCGGATGCCGCTTGATCGTGGCCCGCTGGCGCGGTCGGAAAGCGCCAGATAGCGGCTCATCACCTGTTGCCGCTGGGAATAGTTGAATTTCTCGTCCTGCTGCAGATTGGGTTGCATGATGCGAAGCCGCACGCCCTCCACATAGGACGTGGGGTTCGCCCGCAGCCGCAGGGTGCCATAAACCGCAAGGCCGAGGAGCACGGTTGCGCTCAGCGTCGGCGCCAGCCACGGTCTTCTGGTATCGGCGCGATCGTCGGCGAGCACGGCGGGACTCGCATAGACCGCGACCGCCAGAAACGTCAGGCCCCAGATGCCGACCAGGGCGGCGCCCTGCGCCAGCGGCAGCGGGGAAGCCAAGGCATACCCGAAGGCGTTCCAGGGAAAGCCGGTCAGCAGATGGCCACGCAGCCATTCCGAAACCGTGAGCCCGACCGCGAGCGCCAAGACACGGCCGGGCCCGCGCCCCCACATCACACGCGCCAGCCCAACCCCGAGGCCGGTAAACAGAGCAAGCCCGGCCGGCAGCGCGATGACGGCGAACGGCAACAGCCAGCCGAACGTCTTGGCATCGACCAGAAGGGCGTTGCCGATCCAATAGAGGCCGACCACGAAATATCCGAAGCCGAACCACCAGCCGGCGCCCGCGGCCGCGAGCGCGCCGCCCAGTCGGCCAGCGGCCGACCCGTCCACCAGCCAGACCAGGATCGGGAACGTCAGGAACGGCGCCGGCCAGAAATTCACAGGGGCGAGCGCCAGCGTCGAGACGGCGCCGGCCAGGAACGCCACCAGCGCGCGCCGCCACCCCCACGCCAGCATGATCCAATGGGCCAGGGGGGTGAGCTTGGTCACGATTGGGGCGGCGTCTTTGGGCTTGTCACGTCCGCTGAACGCTTGGTCGCCGGATCGGGGGCGACCGGCGCATCGGGATGCGGTGATGGCGCGGCCGTTTGGGCCGGCCGCTCCGGAACATCGGCCGGCCGTCGCGGGGTTTCGCTGCGGTGGCCGTTGCGACGGTCGGCCGACAGATAGATCTTGAGCTTCTTGACGCGGCGAGGATCGGCGTCGAGCACCTCGATCTCGAACGGGCCGGGCCCCGGCACGAGCTCGCCGCGCACCGGCACGCGCCCGATGCGGGTGGCAATGTAGCCGGCGAGCGTATCCACCTCGTTGGCGATCTCGCCGACATCGAAATCCGACCCGACGGTCGTGGTGACATCGTCGAGCTGGGCGCGGGCGTCGGCCAGGAACGAGCCGTCGGGCTGGCGCACCACGTTCGGGAGGATATCCTCGTCGTGCTCGTCCTCGATCTCGCCGACGATCTCCTCCACGATGTCCTCGATCGAGACTACGCCGTCGGCGCCGCCGTATTCGTCGACCACCAGGGCGAGATGGATGCGGCTGGTCTGCATCCGGGCCAACAGGTCCATCGCCGGCATTGAGGGCGGCACGAACAGCATCTCGCGAATGAGCTTGGCGGCCGACAGCGGCATGGAGAGATCGACCGCCTTGAGGTCGAGGCCGGCGGCCGGCAGCTTCTTGCGCCGCGGCTTGGCGCTGGGGCGCACTTCCGAGCGCGCCGTCATGAAGGCCACCAGGTCGCGGATGTGGACCATGCCGACGGCATCGTCGAGCATCTCATCGTAGACCACCAGGCGCGAATGGCCGGCGCTGGCAAACACCTTCATGAGCTCGCCGAGCGCGATCTCCTGCTTGACCGCGATGATGTCGGCGCGCGGAACCATGACATCCGCGACCCGCCGCTCGCGCAGGCCGAGGATGTTCTGCAGCATGGCGCTTTCTTTGGGAGAGAAACCGCTCTCGCCCGCGCCCGCCTTGAGGACATCCGTGAGGTTGGCGCGGATCGAGTTGGCCTTCCATCCGAACAGCACCCGCAGCCCCCAGACCAGCCAGCCTTCGCGGCGCTCGTGAGGTGCCAGGCTGCCCTGCGGCACCAGCACCGGCAGATTGCGCGCTTCACCGGCCGGATGCGGCGGCTCAGGCGGACCAGAGGGGTCTTGCTCGGGCATGGGGGTCAGCAATCAGGCCCCCTGCCTGCCCGCGCCCGCAGGCGGGGGGAGGGTTGGGGCGGGGGTCAGGTAGGGATTGGGCACGTCGAGCCGCGCCAGCACGGCGATTTCCAGGGCCTCCATGACGGCGGCCTCCGCGTCGGCGGCATGATCGTGACCCACGAGATGAAGAAAACCGTGCACTGCCAGATGCGCGAGGTGGTGCCCAAACGGCCTGCCCTCGGCCATGGCCTCGCGCGCCATCGTCTCGTAGGCGATCACGATATCACCGAGCAGCCGGACCCGGCCGGGCGGCTCGCGCGCCTGCCCGGAAGTCGCCCCCGCCCCGACCCTTCCGGGCTTGCCAGGGAGGGAATGCGAGGGGGGATTGGCCGGGAACGACAGCACATTGGTCGGCTGGTCCTTGCCGCGCCAGGCGCGGTTGAGGGCGCGGATCGCCGAATCATCGGTGAGCACGATAGCAAGCTCGCCGCCGCTTGTGGCCGCCATGGCGGCGGCTTCGCCGATCGCCCGCTGCAGCACGGCCTTGACGCCGCGCTGCGCCTTCCAAAGCGGCGAATCGACCCTGACGTCGATGGCAGGCGCCACCCGCGGTCGGCGCGACCGCGCCAGCGCGCCGGCGGCTCGCGCGGCGGGTCTCATACATCCGCCTCGCGTTCATTGGCCTCGCGCCGGCGACTGGCCGCGGCCGCGGCCGCCGCTGCGTCATAGGCCGCAACGATGCGGGCCACCAGCTCGTGGCGGACGACGTCTTCGGCCGTGAAGGTCACCTGGGCGATACCCTCCACGCCGGTGAGCAGCATGGTGGCTTCGGCCAACCCGGACGTCTGGCCGCGCGGCAGGTCGACCTGGCTCGGATCGCCGGTCACGATCATGCGGCTGTTCTCGCCGAGCCGCGTCAGGAACATCTTCATTTGCATCGTGGTCGAGTTCTGCGCCTCATCGAGGATGACCACCGCGTTGGACAATGTCCGCCCGCGCATGAAGGCGAGCGGCGCGATCTCGATCTCGCCGGACTGCAACGCCCGCTCCACGATGCGGGCGTCCATCAGATCGTAGAGCGCGTCATAGATCGGTCGCAGATAGGGGTCGACCTTCTCGCGCATGTCGCCGGGCAGGAAGCCCAGTCGCTCGCCGGCTTCGACCGCGGGGCGCGACAGTATGATGCGGTCGACCTCCTTGCGCTCGAACAGCTGCACCGCACGGGCGACCGCAAGCCAGGTTTTTCCGGTGCCGGCCGGTCCGGTGCCGAACACCAGCGCGTGGCGCTTGAGCGCCCGGATATAGCCGTCCTGCGCCGCGGTCTGGGCGCGCACCGGGCGCTTGCGCAGATTGATCTCCTCGAAGCTCGGCCGCGCGCCGGCCGGATCGAAGTCGAACAACGAGCCTTGCGCGATGGCGAGCCGGATGGTGCCCTCGACGTCGCCCGAGACCAGCTCGTCGCCGCGCTTCAATCGCTCGTAGAGGCCCTCCAGCACGCGCCGCGCCTGCTCGCACGCGTCGCGCGATCCCACGATTGTGACTTGGTTCCCGCGCTGATCGGCCACCACTCCCAACCGACGCTCGATCAAGGCGAGGTTCTGCCCGTATTGCCCCAGCAGCAGCGAGGCGAGCCGATTGTCGTCGAAGGCGAGCGTGATCTGGGCTGCCGCGGCCTCCGTCACGGCATTGACCGGCGGCATCAGGGTTCCATTGTTCGACCGTGTCGTGCGCAATCGGCTCTAGCCTCCTGGTTCCGCCAGCAGCGCATGGTGCCGGCGCGGCGGCTCGCTGGCGAGCGCGCCGAACAG
Organism: Xanthobacteraceae bacterium; assembly: GCA_035552735.1. Lineage (GTDB taxonomy): Bacteria > Pseudomonadota > Alphaproteobacteria > Rhizobiales > Xanthobacteraceae > VAZQ01. The sequence continues at coordinate 22,354 of DASZKX010000219.1, read as the reverse complement.
GCTGTTCGCGCTCAATTCAGTGATGGTCACGGCCGCCACGTCTCCGATCGCGATGGCGGGGTCGGACACTGATTCTTGCGCCCTCTGGACTTGCACCGTCTGCAGATATGGCGATCGACCCACGATCTGGCCAGGATAGCGTCCGCTCCGCTCGAACAGGACCTCTAAGCTGTGCCCCAGGAAGCTGGCGTTGAAATCGGTCTGCTGGCGCTCGATGACGCGTTGCAGGCGCAGCAGCCGTTCATGCTTCACGTCCTCCGGCACCGGCTCGGCGCTGTCGGCGGCCGGCGTCCCGGGCCGTGGCGAATATTTGAACGAATAGGCGCCGGCCAATCCCACCTCTTCGATCAGCGCGAGGGTGGCACGGAAATCCGCCTCGGTCTCGGTCGGGAAGCCGACGATGAAGTCCGACGAGAACGCCATGTCGGGCCGCACCCGGCGGAGCCGCGCGATGACGTCCAGATAGTGGGCGCGCGTATGCCGGCGGTTCATGGCCGCCAGGATGCGATCAGAGCCCGATTGCACCGGCAGATGCAGGTGCGGCATCAGGGCGGGAAGATCGCGATGGGCCGCGATCAGGCTGTCCTCCATGTCGCCCGGATGGCTGGTGGTGTAGCGCAGGCGCGCGATGCCGGGCACTTGCGCCACGCTATGCAGCAGCTGACCGAGCCGGCATGGCGCGCCGCCGGGGCCCTCGCCGTGATAGGCGTTCACGTTCTGCCCGATCAGAGTGACCTCGCGCACCCCGGCCGCGGCCAGCCGCTCGACCTCGGCGACGATTTTCGCGACCGGTCGCGACAGCTCGGCGCCGCGCGTATAGGGCACGACGCAGAACGTGCAGAACTTGTCGCAGCCCTCCTGGACGGTGACGAAGGCCGAGATGCCGCGCGCCCGCGTGGCCTGCGGGCTCGGCGCCCGCAGGCTGTCGAATTTATCCGCGACCGGAAACTCGGTGTCTACCACGGCGGTGCCGCGACCGATGCGCCCCAGGAGCTCCGGCAGGTGCTGATAGTTCTGCGGGCCGACCACCAGGTCGACCGTCGGGGCACGGCGGATGATCTCCGCCCCTTCGGCCTGCGCCACGCAGCCGGCGACCGCGACCACTACTCTACGGCCGCCGGCGGCGGCGGCCTGCTTTAGCTGGTTCACGCGGCCGAGCTCGGAATAGACCTTCTCGGCGGCCTTCTCGCGGATGTGGCAGGTGTTCAGGATGATGAGATCGGCGTCACCGGGGCTCGCAGTTTCAGCGTAGCCCTCGCCTGCGAGCGTGTCCGCCATACGATGGGAATCGTAGACGTTCATCTGGCAGCCGAACGACTTGATATGGACTTTAAGGGCTCCGCTCATGCCGTTCGGCGATGTTAACCCTTTGCGGGACTTGAGAATTCTGGTTTTGCGCGGAAACCCCGCGCGGCCCCGCACGTCTTAGCCGGTTTTGTGCCAAAAAGGAATGGCCAGCCCGGATCTGCCTCAGGGAAGCTCGCAGCGCAGCACCAGCGCGGCCGTGCTCTTGGACTGACCCGGGAAATCGCCGACGCGGTTCTTGTCGGTGCGGTCCGGATAATAGCCGTCGCGGCGGCCGACGGTGCGGAATCCGGCGCGCTGATAGAGCCGGTTGGCCGGCACGTTGCCTTCATTGACCTCGAGAAAGACCGTGCGGGTGCCGAGCCCCGCCAGCCTGCGCAGATGCAGGTTGAGCATCTGCCGCGCCAGGCCTTGGCCGCGGCGCGCGGACGTGACCGCGACCGACAGGATCTCGGCTTCGCCCATGATGATGCGCGAGATGATGAATCCCCCCAGCCGGCGGCCGATCATCACCCGGTGGGCGACCACCGCGCGATCGAGCAGGAGCCGCTCGAATTCGTCCTCGCTCCAGCCGCGATGGAACGACGCGCCGTGAAGCGCCGCCATGCCGGCGACATCGCGCGGCGTTGCCTCCGACACCAGTGGCTGGGGGCGCACGAACAGATTGGCAATGAAGCCCATCATCGGCGCGTCAGCCTGGAGGCGGTTTGCGGCTGCGCGTCGGGAGCGCGCAGATAGAGCGGTTTCGGCGGGCCCTCGGCGTCAGAAGCGACGGCGCCGAGCCGCGCGATCCAGGCGATGTCGGGTGCGACGCGCTGGTCGACCAGCGCCGGCAGCGGCGCGCCCCGTGGCCATGATCCGACCACCAGAGCGGCGGCCGAGCCGACGATCCGGGCCGGCCCGGTGGTGGCGGCTCGCGCCGCCTCGCGCAGCGGCACGATGCGCGGCGCCAGCAGGGTGCGGCCGCCCGCACCGAAGATCTGCATATAGACGTGATCATGCCGCGCATCGATCGCCGCCACGACCGGCGTGGTGTCGTCCTCCGCGATAAGGGGCGCCGCCAAGCCGGCGAGCGTGGTCAAGCCGATGGCGGGTTTGCGGGCCGCCAAGGCGATGCCGCGCGCGGCCGAGATCCCGACCCTGAGACCCGTGAAGCTGCCCGGTCCGACTGTGACCGCGATGCGGCCGAGATCCCTGAATTCGATCTCGGCCTCGTCCATCACCCGTGCGATCAGCGGCATCAAGGCTTCGGCATGGCCACGCGCCATGATGCGGGTCTCGCTCGCGATGATGCTGCCCGCATCGCTATCGAACACGGCGGCCGCGCAGGCATCCAGCGCGCAGTCAATGGCAAGGACACGCATGGTGGCTCGGTTTAGCGCGCGGCCCTCCGGCGGCACAAGCCAAGGTGCCGGCTAAAGCGGCCGCAGGCAAGCGCCGGCTTTGACGGGAGCGTTAGGTCGAGGCAGCAGAGACGAATGGGCGGCCTTGTTGAGGGCTAGACCGCCACTAGACCGCCATGGGCCGGACTTCCACCACGTCCGGAACATAGTGACGCAGCAGGTTCTGGATGCCATGCCGCAGCGTCGCGGTCGAGGACGGGCAACCCGAGCAGGCTCCCTTCATGTCCAGATAGACGATCCCGTCCTTGAAGCCACGGAACGTGATGTCGCCGCCATCATTGGCGACCGCCGGCCGCACCCGCGTCTCGATTAGATCCTTGATGATGCCGACCGTCTCGGAATCCTCCGGGGCGAAGAACTCGTCGGTCGCGGCTTCGCCGCCCGCCGCCTGGTCCTCGGCGCCCAAGAGCGCAGCGCCGGACATGAAATGCTCCATGATGGCGCCCAGGATCGCGGGCTTGAGCTGCTGCCATTCGCCGCCGGTCTTGGTCACCGCGATGAAGTCGGAACCGAAGAAGACACCGCTCACGCCCTCGATCCCGAACAACCGCTCGGCCAGCGGGGACTGGTTGGCGGCGGTCTTGTCGCGCATCTCCAGCGTTCCATGGGCCAGAACGGGGCGCCCGGGGAGAAACTTGAGCGTCGCCGGATTGGGGGTCGGCTCGGTCTGAATGAACATCGCAGTCTCCTTCACCTGGACGCGCTTGCCTGGACGCGGACCTTAATTCGTCGGCCTTTCCAATAGGTGGCCGTGCCGGAGGGAACTTCAAGCCTCTCCGGCGCCGGATCGCGGGCTCACGACATCGATTCGAGGTCCTCGTCGCTGAGATGGCCGGGCACGATCGCGACCGGAATCGGGAAGGTTCCGGCCGTCTTGGCGAGGCTCGCGACCAGCGGCCCCGGTCCTTCGGTGCCGCTGCTGGCGGCGAGGATCAACAGCGCGATGTCCTCGTCTTCCTCGATCAACTTGAGGATTTCCTCGGCCTTTTCGCCTTCCCGGATGACCCGTTCCGGCACGGTGCCGGTGATGCTGCTGGCGCGCGCGCCCGCGCGGTCGAGCGCCGCATTGGCCTCCTCGTGCGCCTCTGCCCGCATGATGTCGGCGACGCCGAGCCATTGCTGGTTCCGGTCATGCATCTCGATCACGCGCAGCATGAGCACGCTGGCGCCGGTTCGCAGCGCACGGCGGCTGGCGAAATAGAGGGCACGATCGCACTCCGGCGTCTCGTCGATAATAACCAGGAACTTCGGCGAGTGGCCGGGCTCGTAGCTGCGCCGCCTCAGGCTCATCGGCCCTCCCCCGGCGGCTGCCGGATCTCGATCGTCGACGGCGCCGCCCGCGGCCGAATCCTGCCATGACGCCATGTGGGCGGACAAGACCGCATGAGGCCCGACGACAGCTCGGGCTTGACTCCGCGGCGGATCGGCATTTTTCCGGCCCAGCCGTCACCGGTGCACGAAACCCACGATGTCCTTCACGGCCTTCATGGTCTCGGCCGCGATTTTTTGCGCCCGCCTGGCGCCGTCGGCCAGCACATGGTCGATATAGGCCGGATCGGCGATCAGGCGCCGCATCTCGGCATTGAGCGGCGCGAGCTTGCCGACCGTGAGGTCGATCAGCGCCGCCTTGAAGGCGGAGAACTGCGCGCCGCCGAATTGCGCCAGCACCTGCGCCCGGCTGGTGTCGGCGAGCGCCGCGTAGATGCCGACCAGGTTGTCGGCCTCGGGACGATGCTCCAGGCCCTTCTCCTCTTGCGGCAGCGGCTCGGGATCGGTCTTGGCCTTGCGGATCTTCTGCGCGATCGCGTCGGCATCGTCGGTCAGATTGATCCGCGAATAATCGGAGGCATCCGACTTGGACATTTTCTTGGTGCCGTCACGGAGCGACATCACCCGCGTGGCCGCACCTTGGATCAGCGGCTCGGGCAGCGGAAAGAAGGTATCGCCATGCCCATGGGCAAGGATCGAGGTGCCGAAGTCGTTGTTGAACTTCTGGGCGATGTCGCGCGACAGCTCGAGATGCTGCTTCTGATCCTCGCCGACCGGCACATGGGTGGCGCGATAAACCAGAATGTCGGCCGCCATCAGGTTAGGATAAGTAAACAGGCCGACGGAGGCGTTCTCGCGATCCTTGCCGGCCTTGTCCTTGAATTGCGTCATGCGCCCAAGCCAGCCCATCCGCGCCACGCAATTGAATATCCAAGCGAGCTCGGAATGTTCATGGACTTGGCTTTGGTTGAATACGATGTGTTTTTTCGGATCGATGCCCGCAGCCAGATAAGCGGCCGTCACCTCGCGCGTATTGAGCCCCAGACCCGTCGGTCCACCCCAAATCGACATCGGTTGGGTCAGTGCATGCAGATCGACCACGCAATAAATGCAGTCGTAGCGCTCTTGCAGCGCCACGAACTTGACGATGGCGCCCAGATAATTGCCCAGGTGCAGGTTGCCGGTCGGCTGCACGCCGGAGAACACGCGTTCCTTCAATGCCATTGCGGCAGTCCCTGGTTAGAGAGCGAATAGGAAATAGGAAATAGGGAGTAGCGAGTAGCGAGTAGCGAGTAGGGAGCAGGGGTAGCGGGCCTTTGCGGCTATTCGCTATTCGCTATTCGCTATTCGCTATTCGCGCAATTGCCTCGCCGGAATCGACCGCTATAGTGCGCGCGATCCCGCTTCCTTTCACACCCCGAGCCTTCATGAACACACTCCGCACCGACGTTATCGGCATTGGCAACGCTATTGTCGACGTGATCGCGCGCACCGAGGATGATTTCCTGGTCGCCCACGGCATGCGCAAGGGCACTATGGCGCTCATCGACGAGAGCCGGGCCGGCGCGATCTACGACGCCATGGGGCCGGCGATCGAAATTTCCGGCGGTTCGGCCGCCAACACCATCGTGGGGGTGGCGAGCCTGGGGGCGCGGGCAGCCTTTGTGGGCAAGGTCAAGAAGGACGTGTTAGGCGGCGTCTTTGCCCACGACATCCAGGCCGCGGGCGTCGGCTTTGCGACGCCGGCCGCCGCCGCCGGGCCCTCGACCGGGCGCTGCTATGTGCTGGTCACGCCCGACGGCGAGCGCACCATGAACACCTATCTGGGGGCCGCCCAGGAGCTTTATCCGGCCGACATCGACGCCGATGCGATCGCGGGCGCCGGCATCACTTATCTGGAAGGCTATCTGTGGGACCCCCCGCACGCCAAGGAGGCCTTTCTCAAGGCCGCCAAGATCGCCCACGCGGCCGAGCGCTGGGTCGCGCTCACGCTCTCCGATGTATTCTGCGTCGACCGTCATCGCGGAGAGTTCCTGGACCTCATCCGCACCGGCGCGGTCGATCTGGTCTTTGCCAACGAGCGCGAGCTGCACAGCCTCTACGAGACCGCCGACTTCGACGCGGCTCTCGTGGCGCTGCGCCAGGACGCGCGCTTGGCCGTCATCACGCGCAGCGAGAAGGGTTGCCTGGTGGTGACGCGCGAGGAGACCGAGGCGGTTCCGGCCCTTCCGGTCGAGCGTGTGGTCGATGCCACCGGGGCGGGCGATCTGTTCGCCGCCGGGTTCCTGGTCGGGCTCGCGCGCGCGGCTGATTATCGCACGGCGGCACGGCTCGGCGCGCTCGCCGCCGCCGAGGTGATCGGGCATCTGGGGGCCCGGCCCGAGACCTCCCTCGAGGCGCTGGCCGAGCAGAATGGCCTTGGGCTCTGATCGCGGCGCCTTCCACACCAATCCACAGGTGAACTTTTCGGCCGCCTTTCCGTCACGGAATTGGCACCTCTGACATGCATTATCGGTGCAGCTGTAGCGTGACTGGTGCAGCTGTAGCGTGCGGTGGGAGTGATGCATGGGCGTCGAGGGTAGTCGTCTTCCGAGCCGGTTTCCGGTCGGCACCCGTTACGTGATCGAAGGGCACGGGGGCCGTATCTGCTTGCGATATCTGGAATTTCCCGATGGCCGCAAGATCGATTTGCCGGCCGATCTGGCGGCGCGGACCAAGTCCCGCAGCGGCCCCGGCAGGCGCGGAAAGAGTCACAGCGCAGGCCGAAAAAAATTGTGAGCACGATGGAACGGCGGCGGGTTTCGGGGATTGTCCTGACGCGCCGGGTGGCGTGCCCCCCAGCCCCCCAACCCCTCACCCATCCGGCGAAAGACCCTGGGCCGCCCCGGCTCCAGGGTCTTCTTTTTGGCCAAGATGCCTGCACAGGCCAAACCACAGGGGGTCTTGACCGAATTTCGTGTGCGGAGCTTTAGGTTGGACTTTATTTTTGCAGGCGCTCAGCCGAGCGAGCGGTCTGCGGAGCAAGCCACCTCGATTGGTCGCCCCGGCCCAAAGGGCTCAATGGCGGCCGACCACGAGATAGTCCCGATGCACCATCTCGGTGCGGCCCACGAAGCCCAGAATCAAGAGAATGTCGGCCGATGAACGGCCTTTGATCCGCTCGGCGTCGCCTGCGTCGTAGGCCACCAGGCCGCGGCCGACCTCGTCCCCATCCGGACCGCGGATGATGACTGCATCGCCACGGGCGAATTGACCGTCGATCCGGATGACGCCTGCGGGCAACAGGCTCTTGCCGCGGCGCAGAGCCGCCACCGCGCCGGCATCGATGATCAGGCTGCCCTTGGGCTCGAGCGAGCCTGCGATCCATTTCTTGCGCGCAGTGACCGGATTTGCGGGGGTCAGGAACCAGGTGCAGGGCGCTCCCTGTGCGATTGCATCCAGGGCATGGGGCACCCGGCCCGAGGCGATCACCATGTGGGTACCGGCCCGGGTCGCGATCTTGGCGGCCTCGATCTTGGTCTGCATGCCGCCGCGCGAGAGCTCAGAGCCGGCCGCCCCCGCCATGGCCTCGATCTCCGGGGTGATCTGGCTCACCAGCGGAACCAGCTTGGCATGCACATTCTCGGCCGGCGGCGCATCATAGAGCCCATCGATGTCGGACAGCAGAACCAGTAGATCCGCTCCCGCCATGGTGGCGACCCGCGCCGCGAGCCGGTCGTTGTCGCCGTAGCGGATTTCGTTGGTCGCTACCGTGTCGTTCTCGTTGATTACCGGCACGGCGCGCCATTCCAGCAGCCGCTCGATGGTCGAGCGTGCGTTGAGATAGCGGCGCCGCTCCTCGGTGTCCTGCAGGGTGACCAGGACCTGTCCGGCCGTGATGTCGTGGCGTGAGAGAATCTCCGACCAAGTGCGGGCGAGGGCGATCTGGCCGACGGCGGCGGCGGCTTGGCTGTCCTCCAGCTTGAGCTGCCCCGGCGGCAGCCGCAGCACCGAGCGTCCGAGCGCGATGGCACCCGATGAAACCACCAGCACGTCACGCTTGCCGCCATGCAGGGCCGCGATGTCCTGGGCGAGCGAGGCGAGCCACTCCTCCTTCACCCGCCCGGCCGCCGCGTCGACCAGAAGCGAGGAGCCGACCTTCACCACGATGCGGCGGAAGTCGGCGAGCGCCGGGGTTTTGGTCATGGTTGCCAAGTCATGGGTTGCCAAGTCATGGGTTACCAAGTCATGGGCTGCAAGGTCTTGGGTTGCAAAGTCATGGTTGCCAAGCCGGCACGGGCGCGCCGGCGCGCGGATCGGCGGTCTCGCGCGCCTGGTCGATCACCGCCATGAGGGCGCGCAGCACCTCCGGGATCCCGGCGCCGGTCGCGGCTGAAATAAGCAGCGGAGACGTCTTGGCGGCGCGTTTCAAGCGTGCGAGCTGGCGCTTGGTCTCGTCCGCCGAAAGGGCATCCGCCTTGTTGAGCGCGACGATCTCGGGCTTGTCGGCAAGACCGTGATCATAGGCCTCGAGCTCGGCCCGCACCGTCTTGTAGGCGGTGCCGGCGTGCTCGCTGGTGCCGTCCACCACGTGCAGCAGCACGCGGCAGCGCTCCACATGGCCGAGGAAGCGGTCGCCCAGCCCGGCCCCCAGATGGGCGCCTTCGATCAGGCCCGGAATATCGGCCAGCACGAATTCGCGCCCGTCGATCCTCACCACCCCGAGCTGCGGATTGAGCGTGGTGAACGGATAGTCGGCGATCTTTGGCTTGGCAGCGCTCACGGCCGCCAGGAAGGTGGATTTTCCGGCATTGGGCAGGCCGACGATTCCGGCATCCGCGATCAGCTTGAGCCGCAGCCTGATGATGCGCTCCGCCCCGGGCTGGCCCGGATTGGCATTGCGCGGCGCGCGGTTGGTCGAGGACTTGAAATGCGCATTGCCGAAGCCGCCATTGCCGCCGCGGGCGAGCGGCGCGCTTTCCCCGACCGTGGTGAGATCGGCCAGCAAGGTCTCGCCGTCCTGTTCGTAGATTTGCGTCCCGGCCGGCACTTTGAGCACTACATCGTCCGCATTGGCGCCATGGCGATCCTTGCCCATGCCGTTGCGCCCGCTCTTGGCCTTGAAATGCTGCTGGTAGCGGTAGTCGATGAGCGTGTTGAGACCGTCGACCGCGAGCGCGATCACGTCGCCACCCCGCCCGCCGTCGCCGCCGCTCGGGCCGCCGAACTCGATGAACTTTTCGCGCCGGAACGCCACGCAGCCGTTACCGCCGTCGCCAGAGCGGATGTAAATCTTGGCTTCATCGAGGAATTTCATTTGGATTTCCTTGGGCTTCCTTAAATCACGCGCAGGCGGGAATAAATAGCGGCCTCGCCCGATCTAGTCCTCGGAGCAAGCGAAACCACCCGGAGACTGGCGATGACGTCCCATAACGACACATCCAACAAGGATACCGGCGACAAGGACAGCCATGAGGGCCTGAGCCGACGCAAGGTGCTGGAATGTATGATCTGGGCCGGCACAGGCGTGCTGTGGACGGTCACGGGCGGCGTGCCGCGCTCGCTCGGCCTGGTCGGGGAGGCGCATGCGCAAGGCGCCGGCGCGCTCACCTTCCTGCAGATCAGCGACAGCCATGTGGGCTTCGATAAGCCCGCCAATCCCAACGCGCTCGGCACGCTCGAAGAAGCCATCAACAAGGTCAAGGCGCTGCCGGTGAAACCCTCGTTCATGATCCATACCGGCGATATCACCCATCTGTCGAAAGTCTCCGAGTTCGACGACGCCGAGCGCATCATCTCGCAGGCGCGCCTCGACGTGCACTACGTGCCGGGCGAGCACGACGTCCTCGACGAGGGCGTGAAGCTCTATGGCGAGCGCTATGGACGCGGAACCAAGGGGGCGGGCTGGTACAGCTTCGACGCCAACGGGGTGCACTTCGTGGGTCTCGTCAATGTGGTGGATCTCAAGGCCGGTGGTCTCGGCAATCTCGGCAACGACCAGCTCGAGTGGCTCGATAACGACCTCAGGTCCCGCTCCGCCTCGACCCCGATCGTGGTGTTCGCCCATATCCCGCTCTGGGTGATCTATCCGCAATGGGGCTGGGGGACCGACGACGGCGAGCGCGTGCTCGGCCTGCTCAAGCGCTTCGGCTCGGTGACCGTGCTCAACGGCCACATCCACCAGATCATCCAGAAGGTCGAAGGCAATGTGACGTTCCATACCGCCCGCTCGACCGCCTTCCCGCAACCGGCGCCGGGCAGCGCCCCGTCCCCCGGACCCATGAAGGTCGATGACGACAAGCTGCGCTCGGTGCTCGGCATCGCGAGCATCAACTTCATGCCGGGACGGCAGCGGCTCGCCATCGTGGATACGCCGCTGCAGGGCTGAGCCGCAGACGCTTAGAACCCAGTTTGGAAACTCTCAAAGGCTCAACGCAAAGAGCCTGAACATGGAAGCACGACAATGAAAATGATGGGTCTGCGCCCGGCGCTCCGCGCCGGCTTGCTTCAGCTCGCCCTGCTGGCTCCGCTCGGGGCGATGGCCGCGCCTGCCACTGCGGCCGACACGGCCACTGCGGCCGACACTGAGGTGAAGATCGACAATTTCACCTTCGTTCCGCAGCGCGTGACGGTCAAACCCGGAACCACCGTCACCTGGATCAACGAGGACGACATCCCGCACGCCATCGCGGCGACCGGTAAGGAGTTCAGATCGAAGGTGCTCGACACCAACGACAAATATTCGTTCACCTTCACGACCGTGGGCACGTTCGAATATTTTTGCTCCTTGCATCCGCACATGACCGGGACGATCGTGGTCGAGGCTACGGGGGGCGGTGCGGCCCCGTGATGCAGGGCCTTCAGCGCCGATCCGGCCGAGGTGCGGGCGCGCGACCCGGAGCGTTTTCGGAAAGACTCGAATCCGGTTTTCCGCCCGAAAATGCGACAGTGCAAAATGTTGGAGCGGTTTCCAGCTCTGATGGTGCGAACCGCTCCAGAGGCGCAGTAATGGTGGCAGGCGTCGAGCACGACGATGCGGACAAGGCGCGGCGCTTTCGCGACGCCGCGCTGCCGCATCTCGATGACGTCTATACGCTCGCCCGTTATCTGATGCGCAGCGCCGCCGATGCCGACGATGCGGTGCAGGAATGCTACCTGCGGGCGTTCCGGCATTTCGACGGCTTGCGCGGGCAGGCCACCAAGCCCTGGTTGATGGCGATTCTGCGCAATGTGTGCCGCGCCGAGTTCGCCCGGCGCTCCGGCGCGGCCACCGATGGGGCGGACGTGGCGGAGGATGCCGCGCCGCTGTGGCAGGAGCCCGCGAGCTCGCCGGAGGCCGCGATCCTGCGCCAGCGCGATTCGCAGACGGTGCGCGCCCTGGTGGCGGCGCTGCCGGAGCCGTTCCGGGAGGCGATCGTGCTGCGCGACATCAACGATCTCTCCTATCGGGAGATCGCCGAGGTGGTCGGGGCGCCGATCGGGACCGTGATGTCGCGTCTGGGGCGTGCGCGCAGCATGCTGCGCGAAGCCTGGCTCAAGTCGGAACACGAGCCGCAATATGAGGAGCGGTCGACATGACCTGCGAAGAGACCCGCATCCTGGTGCACGCGCTCGTCGACGGCGAGCTCGACGCCGGGCATGCCCGGGAGGTGGAAGCTCATCTGGCGAGCTGCCCGGATTGCGCCGCGCAGCTGCGCGATTACCGCGTGATGCGCCAGGCGCTGTCGGTACCGGTGCTGCGCCACCGGGCGCCGGCGGCCCTGCGGGCGCGCATCGATGGCGCGCTGCCGGCGCGGCGCGCCGTCGCGCCCAGCCGCCGGGGCCTGCTCAAGGGCTTGGCCATGGGCAGCGTGCTCTCGGGGGCGCTCGCCGCGAGCCTGGTCGTGTTCGTGATGCGCCAGGAGGAGGATCAGCGCATCCTGGGTGATGTGGTCTCGGCGCATTTGCGCTCGTTGCAGGGCGACCACCTGATCGACGTGCAGTCCACCGATCAGCATACCGTCAAGCCCTGGTTCAACGGCCGCCTCGATGTCGCGCCGCCGGTCATCGATCTCACCGCGCAGGGCTTCACCCTCATCGGGGGCCGGGTCGATTACGTCGACGCCCGGCCGGTCGCCGCCATCGTCTACAAGCGGCGCGCCCATGTCATCAATCTGTTCGTCGCGCAGCTGATGGGACCCGAGCGGCGGGCCACGATCGAGCAGGTGCAGGGCTTCAACATCTGGCGCTGGACGCGTTCGGATCTCGGCTTCTGGGCGGTCAGCGACATCAACGCCGAGGAGCTGCAGGAATTCGGCGAGAAGTTCGAGGCCGCGGTGCGCAGCGGGGCGTGAGACTGCCGAGTCAGGTGCTACGACCGCTCCTCCCCAGAGGGCGTTTGAAGTTGCGCTGGATTTAAGCCACTCTGGCGGCGTTCGGCGGTCGCTTGACTGATCGCGACTACCGACCCTCGCGACGGCATGGCTGTGCGCCGAAATGCAGCCCCTCCGAGATCACATTGCTTGAAGAGGGGTTGCAAGCGAGCCATGTTGACGATTGACGAAATCAAGGCAATTCCGCTGTTTTCGGCGCTCGCGGCGACCGAGCTCGAGCGGCTCGCCCAGACGTCCGCGGACATGCATCTCGGCGCCGGAGAATTCGCTGTTCATGAGGGTGGAGAATGTGCGCTGTTCGCAGTTGTCGCGGGCAAGATCGAAGTCGTAAAGCTGATCGACGGGGTCGAACGTACGCTCGGCTGGCGGACGGCGGGTACTATCTTCGGCGAGGTGCCGATCGCCTTGGGCACGCCGTTTCCGGGCGGCTACCGGGCATCGGAGCCCTCCCGTGTCATGCGGGTGGAGACGCGGCAATACTACGCCATTGCGGCCGCATCGCCGGACGTTTCCGTGAAGGTCGGCGCGCTGGCGCGCGAGCGCATCGGCGGGCTCCAGGGTATTGCCGCCGAACCCCCGAAGGCGCGCCTGACGTTGGTCGGGCACCGCTGGGACCCCGCCTGCAGCGACTTGCGCCGGTTCCTGGCGCGCAACCAGATCACGTTCGACTGGGTCGCCCCCGATTCCGCCGAGCTGCCGACACTTTGGCCCGGAGCTTGCCCATCGGACAGCGATTGCCCGATGCTGCGGCTGGCGGAAGGGACAGTGGTCAGTCGGCCCAAGGCCAGCGACCTGGCTCGGCTTCTCGGCTTTCAGACGAGCGCACGCTTTGCCGAATACGACACCATGATCATCGGCGGCGGGCCGGCTGGCCTCGCGGCCGCGGTGTACGGTGCCTCCGAAGGGCTGCGCACGCTGGTGGTCGAGCGAGAGGCGCCCGGCGGTCAGGCCGGGACCTCTTCGCGCATCGAGAACTATCTCGGCTTCCCGAGCGGGGTCTCAGGCGACGAGCTGGCAAGCCGTGCGCTCCAGCAAGCGAGGCGACTGGGGGCGGAAATTCTGGTCACACGCTCCATCACCTCCATCAATCCGGCGACCCATGCGGTCGTCCTCGATGGTGACGATGTCCTGCGTGCCAGGACGGTCATTCTCGCGACCGGCGTCACTTGGCGGCGGCTTGCGATCGACGGCTTCGATCGGCTCATCGGCAAGGGTGTCTATTACGGTGCGTCTCGCAGCGAATCGAGCGCCACGCACGGCCTCGATATCCATCTCATCGGCTCAGGAAATTCGGCCGGCCAGGCGGCGTTACACTTTGCCAACCACGCTCGCACGGTGACGCTCGTGGTCCGCGGCGACTCTCTGGAAAAGAGCATGTCCCGCTACCTGATCGAGCAGCTGCGCGGGAAATCCAACGTGGCGGTCAAGCTGCGGTCGCAGGTGCAAGCCGTCTACGGTCAAGCTCACCTGACCGCGATCGACATCCGCGATGGTGCCAGCCAGGCGGTGAGTCGGCACGACTGCGGCGGCCTCTTCGTCTTTATCGGAGCCGACGCCGAGACCGGATGGCTGCCGGCCGCCATAGCGCGCGATGCGCGCGGGTATGTCCTGACCGGCGATGATGTGGTGAAGGCCGGGCGCTGGTCGCACGGTCGCGATCCTTACCTCCTCGAATCCAGCGTGCCGGGCGTGTTCGCGTGCGGGGACGTGCGGTTGAGCCCGGTCAAACGGGTAGCTTCCGCGGTCGGGGAGGGCAGCATGGCGATTGCTTTCGTCCACCAATATCTGCAGCACGAAGCGCGCGCCGCATCGTAATTGAATTCGACCGCTGCTGACGCCACGGCGCGCGATTGCTCGATTGCATGGGTTTCGTGGCACGAGAAACGGCGCGCGTCACTGGACAACGCCGCTCCGCCTGAGTCACTGTCGATCGATGGACAGATCAGAATTCGACGTGCGCCAAATCCTGGCCGGCCAGGCCCCGAAGGACGCTCCGGTCACGGTCAAAGGCTGGGTGCGCACCCGCCGGGACTCCAAGGCGGGCATCTCGTTCGTGCACCTCTCCGACGGATCGTCGTTCCACCCGCTCCAGGTGGTTGCCCCGAATACGCTGCCCAATTACACCGACGAGGTCCAAAAGCTGACCACCGGCTGCGCCCTGGAGGCGACCGGAACGATCGTGCCCTCGCCCGCGAAGGGCCAGCCGTTCGAGATGCAAGCGAGCGCCATCCGGGTGATCGGCTGGGTGGAGGACCCGGATACGTATCCGATCCAACCCAAACCGCACACCATGGAGTTCTTGCGCGAGGTGGCGCATTTGCGGCCGCGCACCAACGTGATCGCGGCCGCGACGCGGGTGCGTCATACGCTGGCGCAGGCCATCCATCGGTTCTTCGATCTGAACGGCTTCTTTTGGGTCAATACGCCGATCATCACGGCGTCCGACGCGGAAGGGGCAGGGGCCTTGTTCCGGGTGTCGGCGCTCGATCTCGCCAACCTGCCGCGCACCCCGCAGGGCCGAATCGATTTTGCGCAGGATTTTTTCGGCCGCGAGACGTTCCTGACGGTGTCGGGGCAGCTCAATGTCGAGGCCTACTGCCTGGCGCTCAGCAAGGTCTACACGTTCGGGCCGACATTCCGCGCCGAGAACTCGAACACCAGCCGCCATCTCGCCGAGTTCTGGATGATCGAGCCGGAGATTGCCTTCGCCGATCTCGCGGACGATGCGACGCTGGCGGAACGGCTCTTGAAATTCACCTTCGAGACTTTGCTCAAGGAACGGGGAGACGATCTCGCCTTCTTCGACGAGCGCATCGAGAAGGGGTTGTTGGCGAAGCTCGAGGGGATCGTCGCTTCCGAGTTCGCGCGCATGGACTACGGCGATGCGATCGCGGCGCTGGAGCGGGCGAATGAGCCGTTCGAGTTCCCGGTCAGGTGGGGCATCGACCTGCAGTCGGAGCACGAGCGCTACCTCACCGAGAAGCACGCCAAGAAGCCGGTGATCGTGATGAACTACCCCAAGGACATCAAGGCGTTCTACATGCGGGTCAACGATGACGGCCGCACCGTCGCCGCCATGGACGTGCTGGCACCCGGGATCGGCGAGATCATTGGCGGCAGCCAGCGCGAGGAGCGGCTCGATGTGCTGGACGTCCGCATGGCGGAGCGCGGCATTGATAAAGAGCACTATGCCTGGTACCGGGACCTGCGCCGCTACGGCAGCGTGCCGCACGCGGGCTTTGGGCTCGGCTTCGAGCGCACGCTCGCCTACGTCACCGGCCTCTCCAACGTGCGCGACGCGATCCCGTTTCCAAGAACGCCCGGGAATGCGCGGTATTGAGGCTGTGTCTGCTAGGTGCTTATTGCAGGCAGTCGCCACGATCCAGATGCGTGCAGACGGTTCGTGACGGGTTAGTGACGGGAGACGGTCGCGCGCCTCAATCGCCAACCGGCCCTTTGAGCTCAACGCCGTTGCCCTCCGGATCGGTAAGGTAAACCGAAGGTCCCTGGCCTTCCGCCCCGTAGCGCGAGACTTCCGGGCCCGACCGTGCACCATGCGCCGCGAGATGGCGGGCGATCGCGGCGGCGTCGAACGGATCGATGCGCAGGCACAGATGATCGAGGTTGGCGCCGCCGCTGCGCGAGCTGCCGCCGGCGGGGCCGGGCTCGTCGGCCGGCACGATATCGACGAGCGCGCTGCCGGCGCGCAGTTGCGTAAGCGTGCCCTGGCGCTTCTCGAGCGTGCAGCCCAGCACCTCCAGATAGAAGCGCTCCAGGGCGGCCGGGTCGGTAGCGCGCAACACGACGTGGTCGATGCCGAGAATCGCGAATGGGGCCGGCATGGCGCAACTCCCTCCAACGCAATAACTCGCCGTGTAGGGCGCAATCGCTTTATTGCGCCATCAGCCCCGCCAAGCGGCGCAATCAAGCGATTGCGCCCTACGGGTGGGTGGCGCACCTGCGTAGGCGAAATTGCGCGATGCCACGCTCTTAATAACCGCAGTGCCGCGCAATTTTGAGCACATTACACGATTTGCGCAATCCGCGCGCTGCGGCGTCCCGCCAAGGCGCGGCGCAGGTCGGCGGCGGTGCGCGCCAGCTCGCGGTCGCTGGCGCTGGGCAGGCTGCGAAACGTCACGTTTTCTTCCACGATATAGCGCCGCGAGGTGATGTCGGTCTCCTCGTGGATCGGGACTGCGTGGGCGTGCACATGGGCGATGTCGCCACCAGTGAAGAGAAAGGCCACGCGCGGCACACGCAGCGTCCGTTTCATGGCGCGCGCCAGCTGCTGCCCGACCGTCACGATGGCGCCCAGGAGCTCGGCCGGGGCGTCGTCGAAATAGGCGTAGTGCTCCCGCGGCACGATCTGGGTATGGCCGGGCCGGATCGGGCCGCGGTCCAGAAAGGCGAGCAGGCGCTCGTCCTCATAAACGATGTGGGCCGCGACCTCGCGGTGGCCGATGCGGCAAAACAGGCAGTCGCTGGTCATGGGCCCGGCTCACAGGATCGTGGCTCCCGCCCGAGCCGGCCCGCGGCTCCCCAGCTTCGCAGCGAAGTCCACAGCCCGCGGTCGAGCCGGAAGCAATCGACCGGCGCGGAGGATTTGAGCGCCCGGATGCGGATGAGGGACACGCCGCTCCATTGGAAGCCGCATTTCTCCAGCACCCGGCGGGAGGCCGGGTTGCTGACCCGCGCGCGTCCCGCAAGCTGCTCGCAGCCGAGCGCGCCGAACGCATGATCGATCAAGGCGCGGGCCGCTTCGGTCGCGTAGCCGCGCCCCCAATGCGGCACCCCGATCCAGTAGCCGAGCTCGGGGTCGCGTCCGTCCAGGACTTGGAGCCCGCAGCCGCCGATGAGCGTCCCGTCCGCCAGCCCGATCAGGAACGTTGGCGCGCCCGGGTCGCGGGTGCTTTCGGCCACGAAGGCTTGCGCATCGGCGACCGCATAGGGGTGCGGGATGCGCGCCGTATTCTCGGCGATGCGGCGGTCGTTGATGAGGCTGGCGATGGCCTTGGCGTCGGCGGCGCACGGGGTGCGCAGCAGCAGCCGCTGGGTCGTGAGGACCCCGCTCCCGCTGCGGGAGGATTCGTGGCGACCGGCATCCAGCAACGTCATGACACGGGCTCCAGGTTGCGATTGCGGTCAGGCCGCAAAAGCGAAAAGGGGAGCCGGCAACCCGGTCTCCCCTTGCATGGAACCCTTGTGGGTCCGCCGGTTCGACTGGGATACCGGCAGACCTCGATATGGTCGGCCGTTTATTCGGCTGCGGCCTGCGTCATCGGGACCACCGAAACGAAGATGCGGCCTTTGGCTTTGGTGCGGAACTCGACATGCCCATTCACCAGGGCGAACAGGGTGTGGTCCCGGCCCAAGCCGACATTGCGGCCCGGATGCCACTGGGTGCCGCGCTGGCGTGCCAGAATGTTGCCGGCCACGACGGCTTCACCGCCGAAGATCTTGAGCCCGAGGCGTTGGCTGTTGGAGTCGCGGCCGTTGCGAGAGGAGCCGCCTGCCTTTTTGTGAGCCATGGTCGTTATCCTGAATGCGCCGGAACTCTAACCCGGATTTGTGTCGAAATCATCACTTCTTGGCAGCGGGCTTTCGGGTCGCCTTTGCCTTGCTCTTGGCCTTGCCCTTCGGGGCCGCGGCCGGGGCTGCGTCGGCATCATCGGCCGCAGCCTCGACGGGCTCCGGCTTGCGATTGGCCCTCCGCACGCTCGCCGTCATGGTCGGCGCCGCGCCGTCGGTCAGGATCTCGGTGATCCGCACCAAGGTGAATTCCGGCCGGAAGCCGCGCTTGCGGCGCGAATTCTTGCGCCGGCGCTTCTTGAACGCGATGATCTTGGGGCCGCGGCCCTGCTCCAGCACCTCGGCTGCCACCGAGGCGCCCGTGATGGTGGGCTTGCCCAGCGTCACGCTGTCGCCGCCGACCAGCAGAACCTCGCCGAACTGCACGATCTCGCCGGGCTCGCCCTTGAGCCGGTCGACCTTGAGCATGTCCTGGGCGGCCACCCGGTACTGCTTGCCGCCGGTCTTGATGACTGCGAACATCGTTCTCGTCCTCGTGTTCGATTCCGGCGTTCGGAATGTTCCGGACCGGCTTCTTCCAGTCGGTTGAAGGATTGGACGGCGTCCCAGGGATTGCTGCCAAAGGCTGCGATCGACGGGTTGCCGCGGCGATGCTTATGACGGCCGAGGCCCGGACTGTCAAGAAAGCAGGGCTAAAGGAGCGTTTTTCGAGACGAACCTGCCCGCATGAGGGCCGGGATGGTAGCGGCTTCCCGTCCGAAATGCGACATATTCGGTTCGGTTCGCGGGGGCGGCCAGGTGTGCGGAGGCCATCGGGGCACCGATATGACGTTCTCGGCTCGAAAGTGGGGGCTGCTGGCGGGCCTTTGGGCCCTGGTGCTGGGCGGGTTACCGGCGCTGGCGCTAGACTATCCGGCCCGGCCGGTCACCATCGTGGTCCCGTTCGCGGCCGGCGGCGGCACCGACATCCTGGGCCGCCTGGTGGCGCAGCAGCTGGAGCAGCGGCTCGGCCGGCCGTTCGTCATCGAGAACCGGCCTGGCGCCGGCGGCACCACCGGGGCGGGCTTCGTGGCCCGGGCCAATCCGGATGGCTACACCCTCCTGATGGCGCCGAGCCCGACGCTCGCTGTCGCCATCACCATTTACAAGAACCTCGCCTATGACCCGGTTGCCGATTTCGTTCCGCTGGCCCTCATCGCGCAGACGCCCTTTGTGCTGATCGTCAACCCGGCGCTACCGGTGCATTCGGTCGCCGAGCTGATCGCGCTCGCCAAGGACAAGCCCGGACAGCTCTCGTTCGGCTCCGCCGGCCCCGGCACGCCGCATCATCTCTATGCCGAGCTGTTCAAGAGCATGACCGGCATCGAGATGAGCCACGTTCCCTACCGCGGCAGCCTGCCGCTCTTGAACGACGTCGTGGCCGGGCACATTCCGCTGGCGTTCATCGATTTCGGTCCTTCGATCGGAATGCTGCGGGCCGGCAAGGTGCGCCCGCTCGGCATCTCGACCATGACCCGCCTGGCGCTATTCCCCGACATTCCGCCGATCGCCGAAGCCGGCGTCCCCGGCTTCGATGCCGCCTCCTGGCAGATGATCGTGGCGCCCGCCAAGACGCCGCGCCCGATCGTCGACAAGCTGCACCGCGAGCTCATGGACGTGGTGGCGCTGCCGGAGTTCAAGAACCAGATCATCGGCGGCGGGATGCTGCCGATGGACAACCCCTCGGTCGAAGGACTGCAACACTTCATCAAGGCGGAAATCGTGCGCTGGGGTGCGGTGGTGCGCCGCGCCGGCCTCGAGGGAACCGAATAGTGTGCCCTTACCTCAGCGGCACGAGGACATTGACCACCAGCATCTCCTGCGGGCTGGTCACCAAGTCCGTCAGGTATTCCTCGATCAAGAGATCCTTGGCGTCGAGGCCTTTCTCGTCGAGAAAGTTGGTGATCGCCTCGTAGGTTTGATTCATCTCGTCGTAGGAGCCGCGGTGCACGAATTTGAGTACCTTGCCGTCGGGCGATTGGCCGACCGCGATCTCCTTGCTGGGCGGGCTCTTGGGCGCCTCGGCCACCGGGATGGCGGCCTTGAAATCGAATCCGGTGTCGTCGGTCGAGGTATAGATCGTCATGGCTGGACCCGCCGCCTTGAGGCCCGCGCCGTCCAGATAGGCATCGAGCTTCTTGAAGGCTTCCACCAGCGTGTCATAGGCCTTGTCCCAGGTCCCCGATCCCGCCACATAGACGATGGTTTTGGCGGTGAGATTGACCTCCTGGCCGAACGGATCGATCGACTGCGTGGGCACCGGGGTTTGCGCCAGCCCAAGCTGCGGCCAAGCAAGGCCCATCATCACGGCCGCGGCGATTGCCGGCAAGGGCGCAAGGCGGCAACGTGACATCGCAATCTCCTTGCAACTGGACGCTTGAAGAAACCGAGTGCTCGAATCCCCGGCGCCGGGCCGCGGGCCGCATTCGGGGAATCGCGAAACTCAAATCAAGCATACCACGCGTGGCCCTGCGCGCCGTGCCCGAAATGCATGCATCATGCGTGATGCCGCGTGTCGGGATCGCATGGCGGCCCTGGCCAACACTGCGGCCTTTCCCATATATACGGGCCACATGAACGCGCTCGCCAACCACGCCTTCGTCAAGATGAACGGTCTCGGCAACGAGATCGTGGTGGTGGATTTGCGGGCATCGTCGGCGCCAGGCGCGCCGGCGCCAGGACCCATCACGGCCGCAGAAGCGCGCGCGGCCGCGCAGCCGGGCGGCGCCCCCTATGACCAGCTGATGGTGCTGCACGCCCCGCGCACGCCCGGCACCGATGCCTATGTTCGCATCTACAACAATGACGGCTCGGAGGCGGGTGCCTGCGGCAACGGCATGCGTTGCATCGCGGACCTCTTGTTCCGCGAAACCGGCAAGACGGGGCTGACCTTCGAGACCAAGGCCGGTTTGCTGAATTGCTGGAAGAGCGAGGAGCCGCACGTCTCCACGGTCGACATGGGGGTGCCGCGCTTCGCCTGGAACGAGATCCCGCTCTCCGAGGAGTTCCGCGATACCCGCGCGATCGAGCTGCAGATCGGTCCGATCGACAAGCCGATCCTGCACTCGCCTTCGGTCGTCAATATGGGCAACCCGCACGCCGTCTTCTGGGTCGATGACGTCGAAGCCTACGACCTCGGCAAGATCGGCTCGCTGCTCGAGCACCATCCGATCTTTCCGGAGCGCGCCAATATCTCGCTCGCTGCCGTGAAGTCGCGCCAGCATATCGTGCTGCGCACCTGGGAGCGCGGTGCCGGCCTGACCAGGGCCTGCGGATCGGCGGCCTGCGCGGCGGCAGTCGCGGCGGCGCGGCTGCGGCGCACCGAACGCAAGGTGACGGTATCGCTGCCGGGCGGCGACCTCGAGATCGAATGGCGCGCGCGCGACGATCACGTGCTCATGACCGGGCCGGTCGCGTACGAATATGCCGGCACTTTCGATCCGGCCCTGTTCGTCGCTGCCGGCGCGGCCTGAAGGCGGCGTGCGACCATATGAGCGCGCTGAAATGAGTGTCGATCTCGTCACCTTCGGCTGCCGCATCAACACCTATGAGTCCGAGGTCGTTCGGGCGCATGCGCACGCGGCCGGCCTCGCCGACATCGCCGTCGACACCATCGTGGTGAATACCTGCGCGGTCACCGCCGAGGCGACCCGCCAGGCCCGCCAGGCGATCCGCCGTCTGCGGCGCGAGCGGCCGGACGCCCGTATCGTGGTCACCGGCTGCGCCGCGCAGGTCGAGCCTGAAAGCTTCCGCGACATGCCCGAGGTCGATCGCGTGCTCGGCAACACCGAGAAGCTCGCCCTGGAGTCATGGCGCGACACCAAGGCCCTGTTCGCGTGCCGGCCGGGCCAGGTTCCGGAGCGCAACGCAAAGGCGCTCGTCAACGACATCATGGCGGTAACAGAGACCGCGCTGCATCTGATCGACGGGTTCGACGGCCACACCCGCGCCTTCGTGCAGGTGCAGAATGGCTGCGATCACCGTTGTACCTTCTGCATCATTCCATTCGGCCGTGGCAATTCGCGCTCGGTGCCCATGGGCGAGGTGGTCGGGCAGGTGCGACGGCTGATCGAGCGCGGCTACCGCGAGGTTGTGCTCACGGGGGTCGATCTCACCAGCTATGGGGCGGGCCTGCCCGGTACCCCCAGGCTCGGTACGCTGGTGAAGCAGATTCTCAAGCACGTCCCCGAGCTCGAGCGGCTGCGGCTGTCGTCGATCGATCAGGTCGAGGCCGATCACGACCTGCTCGACGCGCTCGCGGACGACGCCCGCATGATGCCGCATCTGCATCTTTCGTTGCAGGCCGGCGATGACGTCATTCTCAAGCGCATGAAGCGCCGGCACCTACGGGCGGACGCGATCGGCTTCTGCGACCAGGTGCGGCGCCTGCGGCCCGACGTGGTGTTCGGCGGCGACATCATCGCGGGATTCCCGACCGAGACCGATGCGATGTTCGCC
>DASZKX010000218.1:0-6391 GCA_035552735.1 Xanthobacteraceae bacterium | reverse complement strand
CTTTCTTGCTGTCTGTGTTCATAACGCACGCCACATCCAATGCGGCCGAAGTAAAGTTCCTGTGCGGTTTTGCGCTCGAGTCGGCCATGAAGGAGCTTGTTCCCGAATTCCAGAAGACAACAGCCGATACCGTGATCGTCTTCTATGCAAGTGTTGGAGCAATCGCGAATCGCGTACGGCAGGGTGAGATTGCCGATGTGGCGATCGTGTCCCCGGAGCAATCGCGAAATCTGGAAAAAGAAGGAAAAATCATCGCAGCGGCGCCGGTCGCCAAGGTGGGCATCGGAGTTGCGGTCAAAAAGGGGGCGGGGAGGCCGGACATCAGCACGGTTGACGCCTTCAAACGCGCGCTTCTCGGCGCACGCTCGATCGCAATGGCCGATCCGGCGCGTGGATCACCAGTGAGCGCCTATCTTGTCGGCTTGTTTGATCGACTCGGGATTGGACCAGAGCTGAGGGGAAAAACGATTCTCATGCCCAGCAATGTCGAGACGTTTGATGCTCTCGCGAGGGGCGATGCGGAGATCGCTGCGTCTCAGGTGAGCGAGATCGTTGCGTCGCCGTACGCGGATCTAGTCGGTCCCCTGCCTTCCGACATTCAAAACTTCACTGTTCTCACGGCGACGGTCCCGAAGGCCGCAACGGCGCCTGAGGCAGCGAAGGCCTTCATCGAATTCCTGACATCGTCACACGCCGGTTCAATCTATAGATCGAAGGGCATGGAGCCGGGTTGACCGCTATGCGATTCCTGCCTGACGCGCGGGCATTTTGCCGCCTAGCGGCTTGCGGCAATCCTCACGACCGAGGCCGTAGGGGATCGAACCGCTACTGCGGCGTCGGCACGCACTTGGCGGAGGTCAGCAGGTTCTGTGCTGAGGTGAGCAGTCCCGGCTCCGCCGCCAGCGCCTTGATGACGATCAAGCCGGTATCGGTCGGAGATTCCACGATCAGGCGGTCCGCCGCCGTGACCTCCTCGTTGTCCGGCACATCGTTGTGCTGGTCCGGGGTCATCAGATCGAGCTCGATGACGCGCCGCCCGGCGGCGCGGTCGTTGATGGCGTAATAGGCGATGTCGGAGCGCGTGTAGAACGAAACCGACGTATAGGCTTGGCTGATCGGGACCGAGAATTTCAGCGGCGCGTTGGTCAGGTCATAGCGGCACACCGCCATGGCGAAGGCCGGATCCATGAACGGCATGGTGGCCTTGTCCGGGGAGGGGGCCGGGATCGGCACCACCTTGTTGACCGGGGTGAGCGGCGCCAGCCGGGAATAGGCATCCTGCGACGCCATGCTCGGCAACAGCAGCACCGTGGCGAGATGCACCACCCCGCCGAGCAGCACGCCACCCAAGAGCCAGAGCAAAAAGCGGATCACGGGCACACTTTCTGGCTGATGGCGGGCATCGGGGTGTCGCGTCCGGAGCGGGTGGCGAGGCCGACCGGCGTATCATAGAGCCGCAGCGCCAGCACATAGCGCTCGATGCCGCCGGTGGGCAGCCAGTTGCCGGGCCGCGCCCGCGGCCCGATCACGATGTCGAACGTCCCGCTCGCGCTGCGGATGATCTCCTGGCTGGTGAAGCCGTGGCGCTGCACCGAATTGGCGACCAGCTTGCCTTCGGGATCGTACAGCGTCAGCGTCCAGAAGCGGGCCTGCGGCGTGGTGCCGCCCAGCGCCACGTCGCAGCGGCCGTCGAGCGGGCGCATGTCGTCGTCGGTGCGCGCATAGAAGGTGACGCCGTCGCCGGAGCCGACCGGCAGCTCGCCGCTGCGCGCCACCATGGCGCGGGCATAGGGGTCGATGCCGGGCGTGCCGTTCTTGGGCCATGCGGTCCACGCCCCGATGGTGACGCCCCCATAGGCGACGCCCTCATTCAGGACGAACCACGTCGCGCCCAGCCCGATCAGGGCCGCGGCCGCGAAGGCGAACAATGATCCCAGAAGCAACCGCACGTGCGATCCAATCAAGCACTGTTGCTGTTGAGCGCGTCAGGCGCGTCGAGCAATCCAACGGGCCATCAATTACCGCGGACTGGCGCCGGCTGTCCATTGGTGGCGGAAGCGACCGCGCCCGTGCTCTGTCCGGCCGGCGGATTTTGGCTGTCGGCGCGCTTGCCCGCGCCGCCGCGATCGGCCAGCGCCCGGGTGGCGTCGTCCATCAGCCGCTCCACCTGGACCAGGACGTCGATGCCGCGCTTGGTCAGGGTCGGCGAGCGCGGCGTCATGTCGAGGCCGCTATTGCCGGCATCGGCGACCTTGCCCTGCGGACCGGTGGGCGCCGGCAGGCCCGGTATCTGCTTGAGCTCGATGCCCTGGTGCGCATAGGTCATGATGTCGTGCCAGGTCTGCGCCGGCAGCGATCCGCCCGTCATCCGGTTGGTCGAGGTGTAGTCGTCGTTGCCGAACCAGATGCCGCAGACGTAATTGCCGGTGAAACCCATGAACCAGGCGTCGCGAAACGCGTTAGTGGTGCCGGTCTTGCCGGCCGCCTTGATGCCGTCGAGCATGGCGCGCTTGGCGGTGCCTTCCTCGACCACGTGGTTCATCATCTGGTTCATGTCGGTCGCGACCTGCGGCGGCAGCACCCGCACCGGCTTCTTGCCGTCGCGGTCCCAGCGCCACACCAGGTCGCCCGCGCCGGTGCGCACCTCGAGCAGCGCGTGCGGGGTGGCCGACATGCCGCCATTGGGAAACATCGTATAGCCGCCGGTGTGATCGAGCACGGTGACCTCGTCGGCGCCGATCGGCATCGAGGGCGTATCGGGCAGCGGCGTGCGCAGGCCGGCGGCGCGCGCCGTCGCCTTGATCATGGCGCGCCCGATCTTGGGATTGCCGTTGCCGAGCGCAATCGACAGCTTGACCGGAATGACATTGATGGAGCGGGTAATGGCTTGTGTCAGCGTCACCGCGCCCGAGAAGCTGCCGGAGAAGTTGTGCGGACACCAGTTGCCGATGCAGACCGGCGAATCGATCACCACGGAGGTCGGCTTGAAGCCGTGCATCAGGGCGGTGGCATAGACATAGGGCTTGAACGAGGAGCCGGGCTGGCGCAACGCGTCGGTCGCCCGGTTGAACTGGCTTTCCCCGTAGTCGCGCCCGCCCACCATGGCCCGCACCGCGCCGTCGGTGTCCATCAGCACGGCGGCGGCCTGCTTGGCGTGGTATTCATGCCCGTATTGCCGCAGCGAGTTCTGGATCGCGTCCTCGGTGTGCTTCTGCAGGTTGAGATCGATGGCGAGCCGTGCCACGAACACCCGCTCCTGCATGGTCTTGGGGAAGGTTGCGACGACCTTCTTCATCTCGTCGAAGGCCCAGTCGAGGTAGTAATTGGGCGAATGCTCGTCGCGCCGGTCGACCGGGGTGGCCGGATTGCGGCGGGCGCCGAACACCTGGCCTTCGGTCATGATGCCGGCATCGACCAGATTGTCGAGCACCACATTGGCGCGCGCGCGCGCCGCCGGCAGATTGACGTGGGGGGCGAACTTCGAGGGCGCCTTGAACAGGCCGGCGAGCATCGCCGCCTCCGCCAGGTTCACGTCGCGCGCCGACTTGTTGAAATAGTACTGTGCCGCCGCGTCGACCCCGAAGGTACCGCCGCCCAGATAGGCGCGGTCGAGATAGAGCTTGAGGATCTCGTTCTTGGGCAGTCGCGATTCCAGCCAGACCGAGAGGAAGGCCTCGTTGATCTTGCGCTCGATGGTGCGTTCATTCGTAAGGAACAGGTTCTTGGCCAATTGTTGCGTGATCGAGGAGCCGCCCTGCACCACGCCGCCGGCGCGCGCATTGGTCACCAGGGCGCGGAACAGGCCCGGAATGTCGATGCCGAAATGCTCGTAGAAGCGGCGGTCCTCGGTGGCCAGCACCGCCTTGATCAGCTGGTCAGGAAACTCATCCAGCGGGATCGAATCGTTGTGTCGGATGCCGCGCGAGCCGATCTCGTTGCCGTATCGATCCAGGAAGGTGACGGCGAGCTCGGATTTCTTCAGCCAATCCTCGTCCGCGGTCTCGCGAAAGGCCGGCACCGCGAGCGCCAGCAGCAGCACCAGGCCGCAGCCCCCGAGCGTGGCCATCTCCGAAAGCGGCTCGATGAACAGCCAGCGCCGCCAGCCCGCGACGTGGAAACGGTCCATGAACACGGTGAAGCGTTCATAGAGCTCGCGCCCCCAGGTCCGGGCCTGGTAGATACCGAAATCGAGGCGCGAATCGAGATCGAGCAGAACCCGGCGCAGCCGCGCCTTCCAACGGTTTTGGCCCTGGTCGTCGTGAAGCAGATCGCGCACAGTCGGCTCTCGCGGCGGGATCGCGCCGGCGAAACGGATTCGCTTCGCCCTCGGCTCTTCTCTTAGCCGATCAGATCGGGCCGGACTATGGCGCAATAGCCACAAGGTGAAGCGAAAGAGCAGGGCGCCGGCAGCGCCTTTCGGTCTTTTCCGGGGATTTTAAGGAAGGCGAGCATCATGGCGCATGACGAAATTCCGTTCTGGAAGCGCAAGTCATTGGAGAAAATGACGAAATCAGAATGGGAGAGCGTCTGCGATGGATGCGGCAAGTGCTGCCTGGTCAAGCTCGAGGACGCCGACAACAGCGCCCGGACCTACTTCACCGAGGTGGGCTGCCGGCTCCTCGACGGCGAGACCTGCGGCTGCCGAAACTACCGCAACCGGACCACGGAAGTACATGACTGTGTCAAGCTAACTCCCAGAAATGTAAAGAAAATCGTCTGGCTGCCGCCGACCTGCGGCTATCGCTTGCTGGCCGATGGACGGGACCTTTACTGGTGGCACCCGCTGGTCTCGGGCGACCCCGAGAGCGTGCATGAGGCCGGCATCTCGGTGCGCGGGCGGGTCAAGGCGACCGAAGAGGACGTGCCCGACGATCAGCTCGAGGACTGGATCGTGAATTGGCCGCTGCGCATCCCGAAAGCCGCGCGGCGCAAACCGAAGGCCTGATGCCGCAGGCGAATCGGGGCGCCGAGCCGGAATCCAAGGGCGGCCGGATCATGGCTGCCCTGTGCGTCCTCCCATTGCGTTGCGGGGACCGCCAGGCAATCTTGCGGTCGGGCCCCCGCAGAAAATTTGGCGACACGAATTGGCGAGACGAAGAGAGTTCATGAGCTCGAGCCGCGACGGCGCCGCAGAGGCCCGGCCCACGGATCACCACGCGACTCCAGCGCCCGTGGACCGGGCCACCGTGCGGGCCATCATCGTCGGCATCATGCTGGCGATGTTCCTGAGCGCGCTCGAGCAGACCATCGTGGCGCCGGCGCTGCCG
Organism: Xanthobacteraceae bacterium; assembly: GCA_035552735.1. Lineage (GTDB taxonomy): Bacteria > Pseudomonadota > Alphaproteobacteria > Rhizobiales > Xanthobacteraceae > VAZQ01. Next base: position 1,124 of record DASZKX010000218.1, on the reverse strand, counting down.
ACGATCGGACGCAGCCTGTCCGATATCGATAATCTGTCCTGGGTGGTGACCGCCTATCTGCTCAGCACCACGCTCGCCACCGCCTTGTTCGGGAAGCTCTCCGATATCTATGGCCGCCGTGCCCTCATGCTGATCAGCGTGAGCGTGTTCGTGCTGGGCTCGGTCGCCTGCGCGCTCGCCCCCACCCTGTGGGCGTTGGTGGCCGCGCGCACCCTGCAGGGGCTGGGCGGCGGCGGCATCCTGCCGCTCGCCCAGACCGTCGTGGCCGACATCCTGTCGCCGCGCGAGCGCCCGCTGGTGCAGAGCTACTCGTCGGTCATGTTCATGAGCGCCAGCATCCTGGGGCCGGTCCTGGGCGGGTTTCTCACCGACTACATCCACTGGTCGATGATCTTCTGGATCAATCTGCCGCTCGGCGCCGCCGCTCTGCTGATGACCAACCGGGCCCTGCTGCGTTTGCCGCGCCACGAGCGGCCGCACCGGCTCGATATTTTCGGCGCCGCCCTGATGGTCGCGGCCGCGGTCGCGCTATTGTTGGCGCTGAGCTGGGGCGGCAGCCACTACGGCTGGAGCTCGGCGCCGATATTGGGCTTGCTCGGCCTTTCGGCGCTGCTGTGGGCCCTGTTCGGGTGGCGCCTGATGACGGCGCCGGAACCCTTCATTCCGCTCAGCATGGTGCGCGAGCCGGTGGTCGGTGCCATCGTGGTGGCCGGCTTCTTCGGCATCGGGACCATCATCGGGCTCTCGATCTTCATGCCGCTTTATATCGAGCTGGTGCTCGGGCAGTCGGCGAGCGCCTCCGGCCTGGTCCTGATCGCGTTCATGGGCGGAGCGACGATCGGCTCGCTGACGGCCGGCCGCTTGTTGTCGCGGCTCGATCATTACAAGCGGGTGCCGATCGTCGGCCTGCCGCTCGGCATCGCGATGCTGGCGATCTTCGCCATCTGGCCGGACCGGTTTTCGGTCCCGGAAGTGGCTGCCCTCCTGGTCTTCGGCGGGTTGGGCATGGGCACCATGTATCCGACCACGACCGTGATCATCCAGAACGCCGTGCTGCCGCACCAGCTCGGCACCGCGACCGGCACGTTGAACTTCTTCCGCCAGCTCGGCGGTGCCATCGTGGT